>CAMWKZ010000011.1 GCA_947174945.1 uncultured Prevotellaceae bacterium
GATATATGTATATAATACTTTGCAAAGGTACGAAAATTCTGCCAAATGGCCGTGTGATTAAACAGAATTTAACGTGAGCAGGGCTTCTGACTGAGGAACGGAACGGCAGGTCGGGGGGAAAGAACGGGTCTTACCCCCGGAAGGAACGGCTCTTACTCGTGGAAAGAACGGCTCTTACTCAGGGAAAGAACGGTTCTTTCCCCAAGAAAGAAAAGATGGCAGGTGTTTTAGCCTAAATTCTGCTGTCGGGCCAGTTAACGAGATAGAGCTTTTCGGTGGCGCGGGTAAAGGCGGTGTAGAGCCAGTGCAGATAGTCGGGCGTCAGCATATCGTCGGTCATGTAGCCTTGGTCTACATAGACGTGAGTCCACTGGCCACCCTGCGCCTTGTGGCAGGTGGCAGCATAGCCGAACTTCACTTGCACGGCGTTGTAATACTTGTCCTCGCGCAGTTTCTTCCATCTGTCGGGCTTGTGGGGAATATCGGCATAGTCCTCCATCACTTGCAGGTAGAGCTGCTCCTGTTGCTCACGGGTCAGGGCTGGTGCCTCCGATGTCAGCGTGTCCAGCAGGACGGTGGCCGTCAGCTCGTAGTCGTCGTAGTCGGGGAAGGTCATGGTGACCTCGGCAAAGCGGAATCCATAAAGCTCCGCCACGCGCCTGACCCTCCGCACCACCGCACGGTCGCCATTGGCCAGAAATGCCGGTCGGTGAGGGTTCTCGGTGTCGCCCTCGGTCCAGTAGTAGTTGTTCTTCACAATCATGAGGCGGTCGCCCGTACAAAGCTCCTCCTCGCGCCCCAGCACCATGTTGCGAATGCCTTGGTTATAGACGTTGGCCCGCTTGTTGGAACGGGTAATGACGATGGTGTCGTCCAGCCCAGCATAACTATAGCTGCCAGCCAGCGACTCAATCAGCTCGTCGCCGGGCATCCGCCGTATGTCATCGAAGCCCTCGAAGCGGATGGCGGGCATCTGGAGGAGAGCATCGGTGGTGAGCATTTGCCGCAGCATGGTGGCGTTCCACAGGATGCCCGACTCGCTGCTCTGCCGTAACACCTCGTTCAGGTCGCACTCGTGTACGTGCAACCCATAGCAGCGCAGCACGTCAGCCGTCAGGGCTGGGCTCTCCTGCTCGCCAATGGGGGGCAGCTGGGCCTTGTCGCCAATGAGCATCAGCCGGCAGTTGCGCTGGTTGTAGACAAACTGGATAAGGTCGTCCAGCAACTGGCCGTTGGCAAACGGCGTGTCGCCAAAGCTGGAGGCGTTGGCCACCATTGATGCCTCGTCGACGATGAACAGCGTGTCCTGCGCCGTGTTATAGTTCAGGGTGAAAGCCCCCTCCAGCGATTTCTGTCGGTAGATGCGTCGGTGAATGGTGTAGGCCGAGTGGTTGGCATAGATGGAGAAAACCTTGGCAGCCCTTCCCGTCGGAGCCAGCAGCACGATTTTCTGCCTGAGCGTCATAAGGGCCTGTACGATGGCCGCCGCCAGTGTCGTCTTGCCCGTTCCTGCCGAGCCACGCAGCACCATCACGGCCATTTCGTGCCTGTCGGTCATGAACCGTGCAAACACGCCGATGGCCTGTTCCTGTTCAGCCGTCGGCACGTGGCCGAAGGCTCCGTGGATGCGATATGTCAATTCGTCGGCAATCATAGTCCGGGGTGCAAGCGCTTGAGTCTTGCAATTCCTGTGGTTTGTACTGCAAAGGTATGGTAAAAAATCGACACTGGGGCCATTTGCCGCGTCTTTTTTCTCGGGGTCGTGGTGTCGTCGCCCCTGCGTGTGGTGTCTGTACCACGTCAAAAATGCGCAAATAAATTTGGTTTTGTTCGCGCTTATTCGTAATTTTGCACCCGTAATGACAAGTATTCGTAAGACAAATATCGTTCTGGCACTCACAGCGCTCACACTTGCCGTGCTCTGTGTGCTGAGCATCGTGAAATAGACAAGGAAGATATGACAAGCAACGACAATGCGGCCTCTGTGCGCCGACTGGTGATTAGGGTGGGGCGCCTCACGCTTTCGTTCTCTACGACGGAAGGCAGTGAGGTGGTGTACGAGCCTTATCCGCTGAAAAGCAGTATCTCGCTCGCGGCCAATATGCGGGAGGCGCTGCGCGACGTGCCTATGCTGCGACAGTCATACCAGCGCGTGCTGGTGCTGGTCGACTCGCCCGTGCTGCTCGTACCTGCCGAGCAGTTTGACGAAAGCCAGATGGAGGTATGCTATAATCATGCCTTCACCCGCAAGGAGCAGCAGACGGTGTTCAGCACGGTGCTTTCCGACCTGAGCAGTGTGGCCGTGTTCAGTGTGCAGAAAGATTTGTGTACGGTACTGACCGATACCTATGGCGACGTGCGCTTCGTGGCAGCACTGGCCCCCGTATGGCGACACTTGAACCAGCGCAGCTATACGGGTCAGCATGGCAAGCTGTATGCCTATTTCCGCGAGAAAAGCCTTGATGTGTTCAGTTTTGCCCAAAACCGCTTCAAGTTCTGCAACTCGTTTGCCGTCGGCACCACCGACGATGCCATCTACTATATGCTGGCGGCGTGGAAGCAACTGGGGTTGCAGGCGGAGCACGACGAGCTGTACTTGACGGGCGACATGACGGGGCACGACAGCCTGAAGGAGGAACTGACCAAGTTCATCAAGCGTGTCTTTGTCATCAACCCTGCTGGCGAGTTCAACCGCGTTGGCGTGGCACAGCTCGCGGGAATCCCCTACGACTTGGTAACGCTGTACGTCAAAGGACTATAACCCCGCTAATCCCCATGCACCGTGAGAGTTATTACAGGAATCTATAAAGGACGGCATTTCGATATTCCACGCTCGTTTAAGGCGCGGCCAACGACGGATTTTGCCAAGGAGAATATCTTTAACGTGCTGTTGCAGTACGTCGACTTCGACGGGGCAACGGCGCTTGACCTCTTTTCCGGTACGGGCAGCATATCGCTCGAACTGGTGTCGCGAGGCTGTCAGCAGGTGGTCAGCGTGGAAATGGACCGCGACCATCACCGTTTTATACAAGAGTGTCTGAAGAAGCTGGGCACCAAGGTGTGCATTCCCATCCGTGGCGACGTGTTCCGCTTCCTGAAGTCGTGCCGCCAGCAGTATGACTTTATCTTTGCCGACCCTCCCTATGCCTTGAAGGAACTGTCCCAGTTGCCCGACCTCGTATTGGGGAAGCAGCTGCTGAACCCCGAGGGCATCTTCGTCCTTGAACATGGCAAGGACTGCGACTTCTCGCAGCATCCCCATTTTGTGGAGCACCGCTCGTATGGCAGTGTCAACTTCTCGCTGTTTACAGCAGCGGAGAGAACAGACGGGTAAAACTCTCCCATAACCCTTGCAGGAACTTGGGTTCCAGTCGGCTGGGCACTTCGCTCAGCGGAACGCTTTGTGCTTGGTCGTCCAAGAATACCTTTTTGAGCCGTAGGGCGGTGTCTTCGTCGTAGATGAACACGTTGGTCTCGAAGTTGTTTTCAAAGGAGCGGAAGTCAACGTTGGTGGAGCCGCAGGTGGAAAGGGAGTCGTCGCAAACAAGCAACTTGGAGTGCAGGAACCCGGCATGGTACAGGTAGATGTGAGCCCCAGCCTCGTGCAGTTCACGCAAGTAGGAACGTGAAGCCCAGTCGGTGAAGCGGGCATCGGAGTGCAGTGGGCAGATGATGCGCACGTCGACACCCCCTACGGCTGCCGTCTTCAGGGCAAACAGCACAGGGTCGTTGGGCAGGAAATAGGGTGTTTCGATGTATAGGTAGCGGCGTGCAGCCAGAATGGTGCGCACGTAGCCTTGCATGATTTCAGGATAGGCAGTGGAGCCGCTGGTTACTATCTGCGCCAGACAGTTGTTGGGCTGCTCGGTGGTGAGGGCAGGGTAGTAGCGGCGGTCGGTAATCAGCGTGCGGTCTACGAAGTACCAGTCAGTCAGGAATGTGCGTTGCAGGGCGTACACCACACCGCCTGTCAGCCGCAGCATGGTGTCGCGCCAAGGCTGCCGTCCCGTTCCCTTCACGTAGCGCAGGGCAATGTTCATGCCGCCGATATACCCTATCCGTCCGTCAATGACTATCAGCTTGCGGTGGTTGCGGTAGTTGGCCTTGCTGGTAAACGAGGGGAAGCGCACGGGCAGGAAGGGCACTATCTCGATGCCGCTCTTGCGTAACCGCTCAATAAAGCGGTGTTTTACCTTCCAGCATCCCACGTCGTCATAGACGATGCGCACCTCTACGCCTTCTTTCGCCTTGTGCCCCAGTGCGTCGGTTACCAACCGTCCCAGTGGGTCGTCCTCGATGATGTACATGTCAATGTGGATGTGGTCGTGGGCATTGGCTATGTCTTGAAGCAACTTGGGTATAAAGGCATAGCCGTCGGTCATGATGTCTACTTGGTTGTCTTTGAAAGGCAGTGACAGGTTTTGGTTGACAAAGAGGTCAACCAGCTGCTTGTGCTTCTCGGGAATTTGGATGTCGTGCTGCCCGACGAAGCTCAGCATTGAGCGCTTTGTCAGCTGGTCAAGCGACCGCTGACTGATAAGCCGCTGCTTGCGGTGGTTGATTCCGAAGAACAGGTAGAAGACGATGCCGACAAGGGGAACGAAGAAAATCACCAGCACCCATGCCATCGTTCTGGCGGGTTGCCGGTTGTCCATCACGACGTGGACGACGGTCAGTGCGATGATAATCCACGAGAGGACGACACCTATGATATACAGTCCCTCCATATATAGGCTTATACGATAACGTCGGAGCCTAACTGCCGTGCCAGCTCGTTGCGCAAGTTAAGCACGTCTTTATAAGTCTCCATGATTTGCTTCAGTTGCTCGCGGTCGTTGCCCACCTCTTTGAGCTGCCGTTGCAGTTCCTTTAGGTGCTGCTTGACAATGTCCATACGGAAGTCGAGTATCAGGTGGATAATACGTTGCCGCAGGTTGTCCTCGCTCTCATTCAGCTTGAAGCTATCGCTCAGCTGGTGGTTGTCAATACCCAGTGCGGCGGCCAACTGGCTCACCTGCGGGTCGGGGTGCTGCATGAAGTAGCGGTCGGCCTTGAACCCCTTGTCGCCTGAGTGCTCCACGGCCTCGTGCAGAATGCGGTTGTATAGCTCGTTGCTAAAGCTAAGGCTGTCGGCAGCCAAGTCGTAGTCTATGAACTGCGCAACGTTCAGGTTGATGGTCTGGCCGTCTGCCGTCTCCTGTCCGCTAAAGATAACCTTCTCGCCATACCTGACAATGTTCTGTATGAGCAACCGCTCTACCTCCTTGTCCAAAGGGGTCAGCGGGTTTAACGAAGGCTGGCTTAGCGCATCCGGCTCTGGCTGCTGCGCCTCTCTGTCTTGCTCGCGGGCGATGCGCTTGCGCTCCTCTTCCCGTTCACCGGCAATGTATTTGTTCGTTTGCGAGATAAGGGTGCGCTCGTCTACGTCTACGCGTTGGGCACAGTCCTTGATGTAGGCGGTGCGTACCATCGGGTCGGGTATGACGGCAATGGAGCGCACAATGCCGTTGATGGCCTCGGCTCGCTTGATAGGGTCCTTTACCCCCTTCAGCATCAGTTCGGTCTTAAACTGGATGAAGTCCGTCTGGTGTTCCTCGATATACTGCTTAAACTCTTGGGCAGAGTGCTTGCGACTGAACGAGTCGGGGTCGTCGCCGTCGGGCAGCAGCAGCACTTTGATGTTCATGCCCTCTTGCAACAGCATATCGGTTCCGCGCATAGCAGCATGAATACCTGCCTCGTCGCCGTCGTAGAGCAGTACGATGTTCTGGGTAAAACGATGTAGCAGCTTGATTTGGAAGGTGGAAAGCGCCGTTCCTGAGTTGGCCACCACGTTCTCCAACCCGCACTGGTGCATAGCTATCACGTCGGTGTAGCCCTCCACCATGTAAACGCAGTCTTCCTTGACAATAGCCTTCTTAGCCTGATAGATACCGTACAACTCGCGCTCTTTATGGTAGATTTCCGAATCGGGAGAGTTAACGTATTTCTGCTGTACGCCTTTGGTGGCAGCGTCTAACTTGCGCCCTCCGAAGGCTACCACTTTGCCGCTGACATTAAACCACGGGAAGATGGCACGGCCAGCAAAGCGGTCGTAAGGGCCGCGCTCGCTGTTGATGGCCAGCCCGGTCTTGACTAAAAACTCCTCCTTATATCCCTTGCGACGAGCTTCGTTGACCATTGCGTCGCGCTTGGTCAGCGCAAAGCCCAGCTGGAACTTCTTGATGATGTCGTCGCGAATGCCTCGGCTGCGGAAATACTGCTTGCCGATAGCCAGTCCGTCGGTGTCGTTTTGCAGGATGGCATGGAAATACTGACACGCCCACTCGTTAATAACGAACATCGACTCGCGCTCCGATTGCTCACGCTTCTCGTCGTCCGTCAGCTCACGCTCCTGTATCTCAATGTTGTACTTCTTGGCCAGCCAGCGCAACGCCTCGGGATAGGTTATCTGCTCGTGCTTCATCAGGAAGTTGACGGCATTGCCGCCTTCACCACAGGAGAAGCACTTGCATATCTGTCGGGCGGGCGACACCATAAACGAGGGCGTCTTGTCATCATGGAAAGGGCACAGTCCCTTGTAGTTAACCCCCGACTTGCGTAGGTTAACAAACTCGCCGACCACATCCACGATGTTGACGGTGTCCATGATTTTGTCAACGGTCGCCCTGTCTATCATGGCTTATCGGTTGTACTTCTTCAGGAGCCCCTTGACCAGTTTGCCATATTCCTTGATAACATCGTCAGGCCAGGGGCCCGTAGCTGTGGCGCGAGGCAATAGCATAGAGCACGACTCGTTTTTATCGCTGATGCTCCAGCATACCCAGCTGATGCCCAGCCGCTCGCACATCTGAATCCACTGCTCTTCGCTCTCGGGGTCGAGCTTGCCGTCGCCTGAAGCCTCGGTGGCACCGCTCTCGGAGATGAAGATGGGAATGCCTTTCTTTACGGCATCCTCAGTGCGCTGGCGCAGGTAGTCGCCATGCGTGGCGGCATAGAAATGGACGGTGTACATGATGTTCTGGAAACCCTCCAGCGGGCTTTCAGCCACAAGGTGTATGTCTTGGTCCCAGTGGGGGCAGCCCACCAGCACAATGTTGTCGGGGTCGTACTTGCGAATCTCGCTGATTACCTCAGTGTCATATTTCTTCAGGTCGGCCCATGTGTCTTCTACAGGCTCGTTGTAAATCTCATAGATGATGTGCGGATGCTTGCCGTACTTTTGCGCCATGCGACCAAAGAACTCCTTGGCCTCCTGCGTGTTCAGACGGTGCGAGTGCCAGTCAATGATAACGTAGACATCCTGCTTGATAGCCGACTCGATGACGGGTGTCATGCACTGCATGGCAAAGTCGGGATTCTCCAGATAATTGTCTTCTATCAGGATGCCCATAGCGGCACGCACCACGCTGACATTCCAGTCTTGCTTCAAGGTCTGTACTATCTTCTTGTTATAGAAGCGGGGCCACAGGTTATGCCAGCCAAGGCTGACGCCCCGCAGGATGACGGGCTGGCCCTGCTGGTCGCAGAGCTGGCTTCCCTTTACTTGCAGTTGCCCGTATTTCTTCACGGGTGCCTGTGCCTGCGCCATGCTTACACACAGGCTTAACAATAGGATGGTTAGTAGTTTCTTCATTATTGGTATCTTAAAAGAGTGACAGCGTGTATAGGTAGACTACTGCGGCGGGAATGGCCAGCAGGCTGGAGTCGAAACGGTCGAGCATACCGCCGTGGCCGGGCAGGATGTTGCCAGAGTCCTTAATGCCCAGTGTGCGCTTGAACAAGCTCTCCACCAAGTCGCCCCATGTGCCGAAGACAACAACGACCAGCCCCAAGCCCATCCACTGTGGCATGGTGAGCATCGAGCCGTCCAGAAAGTAGCTGATGGCATAGGCGGCAGCCAGCACGAAGACGGCTCCACCGATGGAACCCTCCCACGACTTGCCCGGAGAGATGCGCGGGAACAGCTTATGCCGTCCGAGCAGTGAACCGATGCAGTAAGCGCCTGAGTCGTTGACCCACAGGAATACGAAGACCGACAGGGGTAGCAGCGTGTTGAACATCACCAACCCGTTGTTGGTGGCCGTGAAGGCCAGTACGTTCAGCAGCGAGAAAGGCAGGGCGATATACATCTGTGCCAGCATGGTATAGGCCCAGTCCTGAATGGGGTCAGGCTGTTTCAGATACAGCTCGGCCACCAGCAGGTAGACGATAGTCACCAGATAGGGGATGAACACCACCGACTTAGCGGCACCGCCATACAGGTCGCTGCAGAAATAGGTCATGGCAAAGAAGAAATAAACGCCCGCTACGGTGGATATGAAGCGGTTGACCGTTACGTCCTCACGCTCGTTGACCAGTCCTGTAAACTCCCAGATGGTCAGTCCTGTCACGATGCTAAACAGCAGTACCATAGCCTCTGGTCGTAGGAATGAGGCTACGATGGCCGCCACAAAGATGATGCCCGTAATGGTGCGCACGAAAAAGGTCTTCATAATGCTTGTCGTTGTTTAGTTATTCTCGGAGTTCTCTGAGCTGTTGGCGTTCTCTGGGTTCTCGGCGCTTTTGGCTTCCAGCTCCTTAGCCCTGCGTTCGGCCATTGCCTCGGCCTCTGCCCGCTGCTGAGCCTCAATCAGCTCCTCGGCGCGACTGGTCCACGGGCGTTTGCCGAATATCTCCTCTACGTCGTCGGCAAAGATAACCTCACGCTCCACCAGCAACTGCGCCAGCTTAGCGTGTCCCTCCTTGTGCTCCGTTAGTATTTGCTTGGCGCGCTCATATTGTTCGTTCACCATCTTCAGCACCTCGTCGTCCATAATCTTGGCCGTCGTCTCCGAGTAGGGGCGCTGGAAAGCATATTCGCTGTTATTGTAATAGCACAGGTTAGGCAGTTTCTCGCTCATGCCGGCATAGGCCACCATGCCGTATGCCTGCTTGGTGGTACGCTCCAAGTCGTTCATGGCACCCGTCGAAATCTGACCGATGAACAGCTCTTCGGCAGCGCGTCCGCCCAGCAGCGAACACATCTCGTCGAGCATGGCCTGCTTTGTCTGTAGCACTCGCTCCTCGGGCAAGTACCATGCAGCACCCAGTGCCCGTCCGCGCGGCACGATGCTAACCTTCACCAGCGGGTTGGCAAACTCGGTGAACCACGAGATGGTGGCGTGGCCCGCCTCGTGGATGGCGATGCTCCGCTTCTCCTGCTCGGTCATAACCTTGGTCTTCTTCTCCAGTCCGCCGATGATGCGGTCTACGGCATCCAAGAAGTCTTGTTTGCCCACCTTCTCACGGTTGAAGCGGGCGGCTATCAAGGCGGCCTCGTTGCACACATTGGCAATGTCGGCACCCGAGAATCCCGGGGTCTGGCGGGCGAGGAAGTCTACGTCGACACTATCGTCCAGCTTCAGGGGCTTCAGGTGAACGTAAAACACCTCCTTGCGCTCGTTCAGGTCGGGCAGGTCAACGTGTATCTGGCGGTCGAAACGGCCAGCGCGCAGCAGTGCCGAGTCGAGCATATCGGCACGGTTGGTGGCGGCCAGCGTGATGATGCCGCTGTTGGTGCCAAATCCGTCCATCTCTGTCAGCAGGGCGTTCAGCGTGTTCTCGCGCTCATCGTTACCGCCCATAGCGGGATTCTTCGAGCGGGCACGCCCTACGGCGTCAATCTCGTCGATGAAGATGATGCACGGGGCCTTTGACTTGGCCTTCTCAAACAGGTCGCGCACACGGCTGGCACCCACGCCGACGAACATTTCAACGAAGTCGGAGCCCGACATCGAGAAGAAGGGAACACCAGCCTCGCCGGCTACGGCCTTGGCCAGCAGTGTCTTACCCGTTCCCGGAGGGCCTACCAGCAGGGCACCCTTGGGTATCTTGCCACCCAGCTCGGTGTATTTCTGCGGATTCTTCAGAAAGTCTACAATCTCTTGCATTTCCAGCTTGGCACCAGCCTGTCCGGCCACGTCCTTGAACGTGATGCCCAGTTCGCCGCCCTTCTCGTACATCTGGGCCTTCGACTTGCCCACATTAAAGATGCCACCGCCGCCGATGCCGCCACCACCGCCGCTCATGCGGCGCATGATGAACATCCACACGGCGATGATGCCCGCAAAGAACAGGATGTTCATCAGCAGTGAGTTGAAGAACTCGCCCTCCTTTGAGTTGTCGTACTGGAACTTGCCTTGGAACTTCTTTTGTTCGCGGGCTTTGTTGATAAACTGCTCTACTTGGTCGACCGACCCGATGGCCACGGTGACGCTGGGCGACTTGCCCGTCTGCTGCACACCCTGATGGAACACATCGCGGATGTGCTCTGCCTTGACGTACATCTGCAGGGTGTTGCTATACTTGTTGACCACTATCTTGTCGGCATATCCCTTCATGACCATCGTCTTGAAGTCGGAGTAGCTCGTCTCCGTATTGACACTTGAGTTTTCCTGACCACTGGTGAAATACAGCACGGCCAGCGTGATGAGGACTATGCCGTAAATCCAGTTCATGTTGAACTTCGGCATATTCATCTGTGGTTTGTTGTTATTGTTCTGTTGCACGTTCTCTTTGTTTTGGTTTTAATGATGTCAGTCAAGGTCTGGAATCTGGGTCAGCGCAGCGTCGTCCCACAGGTGTTCCAAGTCGTAGTAGGCCCGCACGTCGGGCAGAAATACGTGAACCAGCACGTCCACATAGTCCATAGCCACCCATTGCGCATTCTCCAGTCCGGCCACCTTTGCCGGTTTTTCGCCCAGCTCCTTGCGCGCAAAGTCGCCTATCGACTCGGCGATGGCCTCCACCTGTGCGGGCGATGAGCCCTGACAGATGATGAAGTAATTGCAGATAGCCCCGTCGATGCCTTTCAGGTCGGCCACTACGATGCCAGAGCCTTTCTTTTCTTGTATTCCCTTGATAATGGTTTCTACCAGTGTTGATGTTTGTTCCATTTATGCGTTATAATGATGTTTATTGACTACAAAGGTACACTGAATTATCGTAAAAGTGGCAAAGAAAAGAGGAAATTTTGCTGTTTTTCATAAAAAAAGCCGATTTTTCTTTGTTGTTTCAGAAAAATGCTGTACCTTTGCACCCGCAAAACACGAACAATTGGGGTATGGTGTAATGGTAACACTGCAGATTCTGGTCCTGCCTTTCCTGGTTCGAATCCGGGTACCCCAACACCAAAGAGAGTCCAAACGCATGGCGTTTGGCTCTTTTATTTCCAGATGGAGGAGTCAGCGGATTTTCGGTGCATATCATGCGGAGCCCATCGGCACACGGTGCGGAGCGTATCGGTGCATGGTGCGGAGCGTGTCGGCACATGATGCGGAGCGCGTCGGTGCATGGTGCGGATGCGGTCGGCACATGACAAGACCATAGGTTATGCACTGGGCAACCCCAGCCCGCCGTTCATCCCTCCTCGTCTGGCCCGGTGACAGCCCCTGTTGTCATGGGGGAGTTGAAGCCTCCCCCTCATATTGGAGTCCCCCTATAGGGGGACGGAAATATAGAGGGGCTGGGAGACTTCAGCAGGGGGCTGGGGCGTGGATAGTGCGATTGAAATTGGAGAGTAACAACGATGAGAATGAGAAAAAGTATTTTATTGATGCTCGTCCTGCTGGCTGCCGTTGTGCAGCTGACAGCCCAGCAAGTAACGCTGACCGAGCAGCGCCACTTTGGCAAGACCGTGCCTGCGGGCAACTATAGTGGCATTACGTGGCTTGGCGGCAACCGTTATGCAGTGGCTGACGACAAGTCGCCGACAGCCGGATTCCACCTGATGACCATCCATATCGATAGTCTGACGGGCGATGTTCTGGATGTGCAGGCCGAAAGGTTTGTGACCAACCAGCAGCCTAACCGCGACGAGGAGGGCATCTGTTACGTGCCGCAGTCGAACACCGTGTTCGTCAGTGGCGAGGCCGACGGGCAAATCGTGGAATACAGCATGGACGGCCAGCTGACGGGTCGCCTGCTGACCATTCCCGCCGTGTTTGCCACGGCTTATCACAACCGCAGTTTCGAGGCTCTGACCTATAATGCCCAGACGCACCGCTTCTGGACTACCTCGGAGAACACCCTGCGTGCCGACGGCACGAAACCCAATATCCTCAACAAGGTTGCCAGCAGGCTGCGCCTGCAGAGCTTTGGCGACGACCTGCAGCCATGCGAGCAATACTGGTACGTCACCGACTCATCTGCCGTCAAAAGCATTAAGGGAACGACCACACTGGGTGTCAGCGGACTGGCTGCCTTGGACGACGGTCGCCTTGTCGTGCTGGAGCGCGAGGTGCGCACAACGCCGAAAATCATAGGCTCCTTTGCCCATGTCAGGCTCTACGTTGTCAATCCGGCTATGCACTCCCCCGGCACTTTGCTACAAAAACAGTTGTTGGCGGAGTTCCGAACGTGTTTCAATCTAACCCGTCGTAACTTCGCCAACTATGAAGGCATCTGCGTAGGTCCTCGTTTGCAGGACGGTCGGCAAGTCCTCGTGTTACTTGCCGATTCGCAGAATCAATATAAAGGCATCCTAAGAGACTGGTTCAGGACAATCGTCATCCCATAAGGGCGCAACGCTGCAACCGACTGGCATGGCAGCGTTTGTCCGCCGCCAGCTTACTCCTTGTTGCGGTTCTCAGCGTCAATGGCCTTGATTTTCTCACGCACCAGCTGCACCTCGTCCTTCAGCTTCTGCACCTTGCGGTTCATCTCGTCAATGAGTGAGTTGCCCTTCTTCGACGAGGCGTTCAGGAATCCGAGGTTGTTCTCGTAGGTCTGCACCTCGCTCTTCAGTTGCTCATACTGGCGCATGAGGCGGGCGCGCTCGTTGTCCAGTGCGTTCTCGCCACGCTCGGCCACCTGACGCAAGTTGTCCTTAAACTTGCTGAGACGGCGCTTGGCAACGCTGATGTTCAGGTCTTTGTAGAGCTTGTCAAGCACAGCGTGATATTCCTCGTACAGCTTGTCCTTCTCCTTGAAGGGCACGTGGCCGATGGACTGATACTCCTCCACCAACTTCTGCACGCGCTCCTGCAGCCCGTCGCCAGCCTCCTCGGCAGCGGCTTTTAACTGTTCAATGACGCTGCGTTTCTTGTCTAAGTTCTGGTGCTCCTCGCCTCGCTGACCTACGCCAGCGGCATTGCGGGCCTCAAAGAACTTGTTGCAGGCTCCGAGGAACTCTTCCCATAGCTGGTCGCCTATCTTCTTGGGCACGGCACCGATGGTCTTCCACTCCTTCTGCAGGTTTATCAGCTTGTCGCTGGTCGACTTCCAGTCGGTAGAGTCTTGCAGGGCCTTGGCCTTTTCGATAAGGGCGCGCTTCTTCTCTGCATTCTCCTTGAAGCCATCCTTGAGTGCGCGGAAATACTCGGCTTTGCGGGCGAAGAAGTTGTCGCAGGCGGCGCGGAAACGCTCGAATATCTTGACGTTCATCTTCTGCGGGGCAAATCCGATGGTCTTCCACTCGGTCTGTATCTCGATGATTTGCTTGGTGTGACGCTCCCAGTCGCTGCTGCCCTTGTTCTCCTCGGCTGCGATGGCCTCTACTTTCTCGCAGAGGGCGGTCTTCCTTTCAAGGTTTTCCTCCTCCTTGGCACGCAGTGATTCGAAGTGCTGCTGGTGGCGCTTGTTGATGACGGTCGATGCCGCCTTGAAGCGTCCCCATATCTCTTCGCGCAGCTCCTTGGCCGTGGGGCCCGTCTCGCGATATTCCTGATGCAGTTTCTGCAACTGGTGGAAGGCACTGATGATGTCAGTCTCCTCGGCCAGCTTCTCGGCAGCCTCGCACAGTTTCGTCTTCAGTTCCAAGTTCTTCTTGAAGTCGTATTCACGTGCTTCGCTGTTCAGTTTCAGCAGGTCATAGAACTGCTCCACATAAAGCTGATAGTTGCGCCACAGTTCGTTGGCACGCTCGGCGGGCACGTTCTTGATTTCCTTCCACTCGTCTTGCAGTGCCTTAAACTCCTTGTATGACTTGTTGGCATCCTCGGGAGAGGTCAGCATCGACTTGATTTTCTCGATGATGTCGAGCTTCTTCTGCAGGTTCTCCTGCTTCTCCTGCTCTTGCTCTCTGAACAGCTTCTGGCGTCTTTCCTTGATAATGCCCATCTCGGCCTTGAATGCCTCCTCGTCGGGGTCAGGTCTGAGCTGGTACTGTTCAGGGTCGCCGCCGCCGTCGGTGTATTCCTTGAACTCGGCTTCGCGCTCTGCCAAGTGCATCTTGTAGAATACCATCTTTAGGTAGTCTACCTCGTCCTTCTTGGGAGCCTCGTCGCTGTGAGCTATCTCGCGCACGCGCTCCAGCACTTCCTTCTTGGTTTGATACTGCTTGCGCTCAGGCTCGTTGCCTTCAGCCACGGGCTGCTCGGCCTCGGCTGCTGCGGTTTCCACTACGTCTTGTCCTACGTTCTGCTCCTCGATGGGAGCTTTTTCTTGAGAGTCCATCATCAATAAAGTTTAGTGAATGAAATGGTTAGTATACACAAAATCAGGCTTCAAAGTTAAGTAAAAAAACTGAAACCGCCTAATCTTTTTCAAGAAAAGTGCGTTAAATCAGTCGTTTGTGCTTGAAAATGAGCAGTGAGACCACCGAAATGGCTACCGAAAGGATGATGGCAATGCCAAAGCCTACGGGGCTGTCCTCCATGCCGTTGACAAGGTTCATGCCAAAGAAGGAGGCCACCAGCGTGGGCAACATCAGGATGATGGTCACCGAGGTCAGTGTACGCATGATGGTGTTCATGTTGTTGTTGATGATGCTCTGGTAGGTGTCCATCGTCGACTCTAAGATGTTCGAGTAGATGCTGGTCGTCTCGCGGGCCTGTGTCATCTCAATGTTCACGTCCTCGATAAGGTCGGCATCCAGCTCGTCAATCTGCAGTTTGAACTTCAGCTTCGACATCAGCACCTCGTTGCCTCTGATGGATGTGTTGAAGTAAGTCAGCGAGTCTTGCAGTCTCGACAGTCCTATCAGCGACTCGTTGTTCACTTCGCGGTCTAAGTTTCGCTTGGCCTTGTCAATGAGCATTGATATTTGCTTCAGGCGTTTCAGATACCAGATGGCACTCGACAGGAAGAGGCGGAAAATCATGTCCACGTAGTCGGTGAAGCCTACGCCCCGCTTCTGCTGGAACGATACGAAGTCTATCATCATGTTCGTTTCGTAATAGCAGACGGTGATGGTCACGTCGCGCTTATGGATGATGCCTAACGGCACAGTAGTGTAGGGCGTGCGCGAGCGCACTTCCTTGACGTAGGGAATACGCAGGATGATGAGCATCCATCCGTCATCGTACTCATAACGGGCCCGCTCGTCAGCATCGCTGATGTCGGAAAGGAAGTAGTCGGGTATCTGATACTGCTCTTCCAGCAACTGCTGGTCTTCTTCTGTCGGACACGTAACCTGTATCCAGCAATTAGGCTGCCACTCATTGAGCTGGCTGAGCCCACCTTGGGTGTTCCAGTAAGTCTTCATTTGCTAATCCTTTTTAAGAATAAACGGTCTTAGCGGCAAAGGGATTAGCAGCCTTGCCACCTTATATCCCCTGCCTTACGAATTGTTATTATCCGCCGGGTAGTCGTCCATTTTGATGTTACTATTTTGGTTATTTGGCTGCAAAGGTACAAATAAAAATGGTAAATGAGAAATGAATAAAGAGAATTTTTCGTAATTTTGCACCCATGATAGTTATATATATTATAATAGGTATAGCCGTGGGGGCTGGTGCCGTCTGCTTGCTGATACAGTCGAAGGTGGGGGCTCTCCGT
This sequence comes from uncultured Prevotellaceae bacterium, assembly GCA_947174945.1. Taxonomy (GTDB): domain Bacteria; phylum Bacteroidota; class Bacteroidia; order Bacteroidales; family Bacteroidaceae; genus Prevotella. The sequence continues at coordinate 15,760 of CAMWKZ010000011.1, forward strand.
GTGGAGCTGGCCCGCAAGGAAACGGAGATGACGATGCTTGCCCAGCAGCATGGCGAGGAAGTCAGGCTCAGGGAACAGCAGTTTGGTGAGCAGCTGAAGACAACGAGGGAACAGCTGCAGGTGCTGGCCCGACAGTTGCTTGACGCACAGGCTCGTCAGCTGAAGGAGGAGAACACCGAGAGCATGGGCCATATTACCCAGCCGCTGAAGGATGCCATCAGTGAGATGCGCAAGGCTATCAGCGACAATACCAAAGACCATACCGAGCAGTCGGCCTCACTGCGCGAGCAGCTGAGGCTGATGATGCAGTCGAACCGTGAGATAGGCGAGAAGGCCGAGTCGCTTGCCAATGTGCTGCGGCGCGACAATAAGGTGAGTGGCAACATGGGCGAAATCATCTTGGGTGACCTGTTAGCCTCGCAGGGACTGACCGAGGGCATTCATTATGAGGTGCAGGCTCGGTTGCGCGACGAGCAGGGGCGCCCGTTGAAGAATGACGATACAGGGCGCGAGATGCAGCCCGACGTTATCCTGCACTATCCTCAGGGGCAGGATGTCATCATCGACTCAAAGGTGTCGCTCGTGGCCTATCAGCGCTACGTCAACGCTCGGAGCCCAGAGGAGAAGGAGCGCGCCTTGCAAGAGCACGTCAAGAGTGTGCGCCAGCACGTCACAGAACTGTCGCGCAAGGACTACTCCAAGTATATCAAGCCCCCGCGCGAGAGTGTCGATTTCGTCATCATGTTCGTGCCCTTCGAGTCGTCGCTACAACTGGCCTTGGTCAGCGACCCATCCTTGTGGCGCGATGCTTTCGAGCGCAAAGTGTTCATTACGGGTGAGCAGAACCTGCTGGGCATTCTCCACATGATACACATAGCATGGGTGCAGAACCAACAGGCAGAGAACCAAGAGAAGGTGTTTGGCATAGCCGAACAGCTACTCGACCGTTTGGGCGACTTCATGCAACGATATAATAAGGTGGGCGAGCAATTAGAGCAAGCACGCAAGGCCTTCGACTTCTCCACCAATAAACTCAGCGAGGGTAGGCAGAGTGTGGCGCAGAAGGCTAACGAGCTAATCGCACTTGGAGCAAAGGAGAACCCCAGCCGTCGTATTCCTAAGGTAGAGAATGGTTTACCTGAATGACGATATAGCCCACTTCGACTGGCAGTCGGCACAGCCATTGCTCTCGGAACAACGCCGTGAGCAGGTGTTGCGCTTCAAGCATGAGCAGGGGCGCAAAACGTGCGTGGCAGCCTATATGCTGCTGTGCGAGGGGCTTAGAAAGGAGTATGGCATCGCTGAACCGCCCGTCTTTACATACGGGGAGCATGGGAAGCCCACCCTTGTGAGCCATCCTGACATTCACTTCAGCCTGAGCCATTGTCGCGAAGTTGCCGCCTGCGTAATAGACCGTCGGCCTGTGGGCATTGATGTAGAGACGATTCGGCCTCTCAAGGAACGGCTGATGCAATATACGATGAACGACAGCGAGGTGGAGCGCATCAGGCAGGCTGAGCGTCCCGACGTGGAGTTTATACGGCTGTGGACTATGAAAGAGGCCGTGCTGAAACTGACGGGCGAAGGCATCAGCCGCAACCTGAAGACGGTGCTGACGGGCAGCGAACCCATCCATACGACGGTGAATATAGAGAAAAACTATGTCTATTCGGTCGTTTATGGGTGAAAAGTTGTATCTTTGTGCAGGAAATCATAACAGTAAAACAATAGAACTATGAACTTAGAAGGAAGACGTGAAAGCTCGAATGTGGAAGACCGCCGAGGCATGGGAGGCGGCAGAAAGGTTGGACTGGCAGGCATCGGCGGTGTGATAATCGCTATGGCCATTGCCTACTTCACGGGAGGAAACCCGCTGGAAGCCGGCCTGCAGGCTGCCCAGCAGTCGTTTGGTGATAATACGGAAGTCAGTGAAGACCAGCGCGAGTTTACCGAGGAGGAACAGGAGCTGGCTACTTTCTCCACCCAGATACTGGCCGGTACAGAGGATGTATGGAGCGAGATTTTCGAGGAAAACGACATGAGGTACGAGCCGCCCACGATGGTGCTCTATACCGACGGTACGCAGACGGCGTGCGGTCAAGGCTCTGCGGCGATGGGGCCGTTCTACTGCTCGGGCGACCAGAAGCTATACATCGACCTGTCGTTCTTTACCACGATGAAGCAGCAACTGGGTGCCGACGGTGATTTCGCCTATGCCTACGTCATTGCCCACGAGGTGGGGCATCATGTGGAATACCAGACGGGCATCCTGCAAGAGGTGCATGAGAAGATGGCCCGCGTCAGTCAGACCGAGGCCAACAAGCTGAGCGTGCGACTGGAACTGTTAGCCGACTTCTATGCCGGCGTATGGGCTCACCACGACAACGAGCGCTTCGGCTCGTTGGAGGACGGCGACATTGAGGAAGCTATCCGCTGTGCGCAGGTCATTGGCGACGACTATTTACAGAAGAAGGCTCGTGGCTATGCTGTGCCAGAGTCGTTTAATCACGGCACGTCGAAGCAGCGCATGAAGTGGTTCAAGCGCGGACTGGAAACGGGCGACGTGTCGCAGGGCAACACCTTTGAGTGCTCTGATGCAGAACTTTAACACATAAGAAATGGAAAGACCTTTGATATTAATAGCCAACGACGACGGCTACAAGGCCAAGGGCATCAACAGCCTGATTGACATGGTGCGCGACATGGGCGACGTTCTGGTGTGTGCGCCGGAGGGAGGACGCAGCGGCTTTGCCTGTGCCTTCTCAGCCACCACACCGCTGACGCTGACGCTGCGCCACCGGGAAGAGGGGGTGGAAGTATGGTCGTGCAACGGTACGCCCGTCGACTGTGTGAAGATGGCGCTGGCCGAACTGTGCCCGCGCAAGCCTGACTTGGTGCTGGGCGGCATCAACCACGGCGACAATGCCTCGGTGAACACCCACTACAGCGGCACGATGGGCGTTACGATGGAGGGGTGCATGAAGTACATACCCTCGGTGGCCTTCTCGCTCTGCGACTATCGGGCCGATGCCGACTTTGAGCCGCTGCGCCCCTACGTCCGTCAGATGGTGCAGCGCGTGCTGCGCGAAGGGCTGCCCACGGGGGTGTGCCTGAACGTCAACTTCCCCTTGGCTCCTGCGTTTCAGGGTGTCAAGGTGTGCCGCATGGCCAAGGGCACATGGGGCAACGAGGTGACCCGCTGCCATCATCCGCGAGGCTATGACTACTGGTGGATGGTGGGCCAATATACCAACGACGAGCCAGAGGCTGCCGACACCGATAACTGGGCCTTGGGTCATGGCTATGTGGCTATCACCCCGACGCAGGTGGACGTGACGGCCTACGAGGCGCTGGCTAACATGAAGGACTGGGAGCAATGAAGTACTACTTGCTCGTAGGCGAGGCCAGTGGCGACCTTCATGCCTCGCACCTGATGCAGGCGTTGAAGCAACGGGACGCGGAAGCCCAGTTCCGCTTCTTCGGCGGCGACCTGATGATGGCTGTCGGCGGGCAGCGCGTGCGCCACTATCGCGAGCTGGCCTATATGGGCTTCATCCCTGTGCTGCTGCATTTGCCCACGATTCTGCGCAACATGAAGCTGTGCAAGCAGGACATCCAACAGTGGCAGCCCGATGTGGTCATACTGGTTGACTACCCGGGCTTCAACCTTGGCATTGCCCAGTATGTGCATCGGCACCGCATCTGCCCCGTCTACTATTACATCGCGCCCAAGCTCTGGGCATGGAAGGAGTACCGCATCAAGAACATCAAGCGCGACGTTGACGAGCTGTTCTCTATCCTGCCTTTCGAGGTGCCGTTCTTTGAACAGAAGCACCGCTATCCCATCCACTATGTGGGCAACCCCACGGCGCAGGAGGTGCGTGAGTATCTGGCAGAACATGGAGAACGGAAGGCCGTGAGCGGTGAAAAGCCTGTGCTCGCCCTGCTGGCAGGCAGTAGGAGGCAGGAGATTAAGGACAATCTGCCCGCGATGCTGGCTGCGACGGCTCATCTGACCGACCGTTACGACGTGGTACTGGCGGGTGCCCCCTCCATCGAACCGTCCTATTACGACCGCTTTACGGCAGGCTATGCGGTGCGCCTCGTGGTCAACGACACCTACGCCCTGCTGTCGCAAGCCACGGCTGCCCTCGTCACCAGTGGCACGGCTACGCTCGAGGCGTGTATGTTCCGCGTTCCACAGGTGGTGTGCTACGAGACACCGCTGCCCCGACTGGTGGGATTTCTGAGGCGTCATGTGCTAAAGGTAAAGTATGTGTCGCTGGTCAACTTGATAGCTGGTCGTGAGGTAGTGACCGAACTGGTGGCCGAAACATTCAGTGTCGACAATATCCGTCGCGAACTGGAAGCCATTCTGCCCGGTGGCTGCCAGCGACAGCGAATGCTTACGGACTATGAAGAGGTGCATCGGCTGCTGGGTGACAGCCGTGCTGCCGACGAGGCCGCCCATGTGATGCTAAAACTCTTGACAAAGAGATAAACGTATTTTTATCTGACAAACTAACTATTGATACATGATGCAAAGACTGTGAAACAATACGCAACGTTGGTTTCCGAGAAATGCTGTACCTTTGCAACATCAAATGAAAGATGCCACCTTGGAGGCGACCAATAAAGTAAGATTTGTTTTAGTAGTAATATCATTAGTAGTTTGTTTTGTTGCTTCAAAGCCTGCCGGAAAGCGTTCCAGCAGGCTTGAAGTTTTTTTATGCCATGTGGCTTCTAAGGGGGCACATTGTGCGGAGCCTATCGGCACACGATGCGGAGTGCGTCGGCACATGGTGCGGAGCGTGTCCGTGCATGATGCGGAGCGCGTCCGTGCATGGTGCGAAGCGTGTCGGCACATAGTGCGAAGCGCATCGGCACTTTTAACGAAAAGTCTTGATACAAAAAACATCCTACCGTTCCTTCGTCAAAGGTACGGTAGGATGCTTTGTTTAAGCCTGTTTCTATGGTTAGATAACGTGCAGGACGCCCATCAGGTAGACGAGCCCGAAGCCGAGCACCATAGAGATGAAACCTACGATGGTACCAACCTTCGACATATCCTTCTGCTGCACGTAGCCAGTGGCGTAGGCCAAGGCGTTGGGCGGTGTGGATATGGGCAGTATCATGGCACTGGATGCAGCGATGGCCACACCTATCAGTACGGTGGGTGTGCCGCCGATGGGAGCCAGCTTGTCGCCCATAGCGCCGCATACTATTGCCAAGATGGGCATGAGTAGGGCTGCCGTGGCCGAGTTGGATATAAAGTTAGACAGCAGGTAGCAGATGGCTCCGCCCAACAGCAGGATGAGCAGGGGCGAGAACTCGCCGAAGGGTATGCTCTGCACCGCGTTGGCGGCCAGCCCCGATGCGTTGAGGCCGTAGCCCAGTGCAAAACCGCCTGCAACCATCCAGATGACCGACCAGTTGATTTGCTCCAAGTCGCGCTTGGTGATAACTCCCGTCAGTGCGAACACCATGAACGGTATCAGGGCCACGGTGTAGGAGTTGATGCCCGTCAGACGGTCAAACAGCCACAGGCCCACGGTGACGAAGAAGGTCACGATGACGATGTAGGAGTGGGCATCGTGCTTCATCTCGCTGTCGATGTGCAGCTCAATAGTCTTCTGGCTGAAGGGGAACATCTTCAGCAGGATGCGCCAGCTGATGAACAGCAGGACAATAACCAGCGGGAACATGAAGAGCATCCACTGGCCGAAGCCCAGTCCGAGGTTCAGACCCTCGGGGTCGTTCAGATACTTCAGTGCGATGGTGTTCGGCGGGGTACCGATAGGCGTACCCATGCCGCCCAAGTTGGCAGCCACGGGAATCGACATGGCCAGTGCCATGCGGCCCTTGCCCTCAGGGGGCAGCTGGTGGAACACGGGGGTGAGGAACGTCAGCATCATGGCTGCCGTAGCCGTGTTGGACACGAACATCGAGAACAGGCCCGTGATGAGCAGGAAACCCAGCAGCACCATCTCGCTGCGAGTGCCAAAGGGGCGCAGCAGTACCTTGGCCAGCTGGGCGTCAAGCCCCGTCTTTGTGGCCGCGATGGCCAGCACGAAGCCGCCAATGAACAGCATGTTAACGGGGTCGGCAAACGAGGCCATCACCTCTTTGTACGATAGCAGCTTGCCCACTTCCTCTTTGTTCACCATCGGGGTAAAGCCGCTGTCCGTGCAGAATAGCAGCATCATGACGATAATGGCTACCGACGTGGCCCATGAGGGTACTATCTCCATAATCCACATCAGCGTGGCGAAGGCGAAGATGGCAATGATGCGCTGCTGTACGACCGTGAGCTCCTGAATGCCGTACCACTCGGCAGGCATATTCCAGAGCGCCAGCGTCGCCAGTATAACGATAGCTATCTTGATAAAGCGCATCATCGCGTTGGATGGATGATACTTGCGCATGTGTCGTAAGTCGTGGTACGACTGTACGAGGTGGAATCCTTTATAATTATTGAACATATACTATTTAACCTCCCATGTCTCGTTTGTTTCCAGTAGCTCAGCAAAGTTATGGTACTTCTTCTGAGCCGATACTTCCTCAATCTGCGCACTCACGGCCTCGTCGTAGGTAGGAGCCTCGACGTCGCGGATAACTCCTAATGCCACGGGGAACCCGTCGCCGTTGCCCATCAGGGCCAGCTTCAGCTGCAGGGTGTTGTCCTCGCAGTGGGCATCGTGTACCAGCACGTCGTCCAGCGTGTAGCCGTCCTTGCCCAGCTCGACCACCTTCAGGCCGAAGCCCTGCTGCACCAGTCCGAACTCGTTGTTCTCGCCGAACACGAGCTTCTCGCCGTGGCGCACGTAGATGGCGTTCTTCTTACGACCCTCCTTGTTGTACACGGCCTCGTGGGTTCCGTCGTTGAAGATGACGCAGTTCTGCAGAATCTCACAGACGGCAGCCCCTTTGTGCTCGTAGGCAGCCTTCAGTATCTCGACCGTACCCTGGGCATCGGTGGCCACGGCACGGGCAAAGAAGTGACCGCGCGCGCCGAAGCACAGCTCTGCTGGACGGAACGGGTCTTCCACCGTGCCGTAGGGGCTCGACTTCGACACGAAGCCACGCGGCGAGGTGGGCGAGTATTGTCCCTTGGTCAGACCGTAGATGCGGTTGTTCAGCAGAATCATGTTCAGGTTGATGTTGCGGCGGTTGGCATGAATGAAGTGGTTACCGCCAATGGCCAGACCGTCGCCGTCGCCGCTGACCTGCCATACCGTCAGGTTGGGGTTGGCCACCTTGCAGCCGGTGGCAATGGCCACGGCACGCCCGTGGATGGTGTTCATGCCATAAGTGGCCATATAGTGGGGCAGGCGGCTGGAGCAGCCGATACCCGATATGACAGCCGTGTCCTGTGGGGCTACGCCGATTTCGGCCAATGCTTTGTGGAACGATGCCAGAAAGAAGTGGTCACCGCATCCCGGACACCAGCGTGGCTGTCCTTTCTTATAATCGTTTGCTGTATAACTCATAGCTTTACTTCTTTAAAATGTCCTCGAATGCTTTGACTAACTCTTCTACCACGAAGGGCTGACCCTTGACCTGATTGAACTGGTAAGGCACCAGGCCGTCGACCTTCATGCGAAGGTAGGCAGCCAACTGGCCCATGTTCTGCTCGGCCACGACCACCTTCTTGTACTTCTTCAGCACGTTGGCAGTGTTCTTGGGCAGCGGGTTCAGATACTTGAACTGGGCCTGCGCTACCTTGTGGCCCTTCTGGCGCAGCTCGTCCATCGCTGAGTGCAGATGGCCGTAGGTAGAGCCGAAGCCCACCACCAGCAGGTCGGCATCTGCCACGTCGCCCTCCACCTCGAGGTCGGGCACTTGTATGTTGTCAATCTTCTGCTGGCGCAGGTGCGTCATCAGGTCGTGGTTCTCAGGATTGGTTGAGATTGCCCCCGTCTCCGAGTCTTTCTCCAGTCCGCCCAAGATGTGGGCAAAGCCCTCGCGACCCGGCACGGCCCAGTAGCGGGTGCCGTTCTCAGCACGCATATAGGGTGTCCATGTGCCTTTCAGCTCCTCGGGAACGTATGGCGGCTCGATGGGACTGAGCTGGGCGATGTCGGGCAGTTTGAAGGCACCAGAGCCGTTGGCGATGTAGGCATCGGTCAGCAGCACGACGGGGGTCATGTGCTCCAGTGCAATCTTGCAGGCCTGATAGGCTGCGTCGAAGCAGTCGGCAGGGCTGGTGGCTGCCACTACGGGCATGGGGCTCTCGCCGTTGCGGCCAAAGAGTGCCTGCAGCAGGTCGGTTTGTTCCGACTTCGTGGGCAGACCCGTGGCAGGGCCGCCACGCTGCACGTCGAGCACCACCAAGGGCAGCTCCATGATAACCGCCAAGTTCATAGCCTCCGACTTGAGGCAGATGCCCGGCCCGGAGGTAGAGGTGACACCCAGCGCACCGGCAAACGAGGCTCCCAGCGCAGAGGCGCAGCCTGAAATCTCGTCCTCGCACTGTACGGTAGTCACACCCAGCGACTTGTGCTTCGACAGCTCGTGCAGCACGTCGGTAGCGGGAGTGATGGGGTAGGAGCCCAGATAGAGCTTCAGCCCAGCCTTCTCAGCAGCAGCTATGAAGCCGTAGGCCGTTGCCTTGTTACCCGTGATGTCCATATAGCGACCCGGCTCCTTGTGCTTTGACTCAATGCGATATACATTGATGGCACTGGAGTGGGTGTTGTGTCCGTAGTCGTAGCCAGCCTGCACCACCTTGATGTTGTTCTCGGCAATGGCAGGCTTCTTGGCAAACTTCTCGCGCAGGAAGTTGGCCACCAGTGACAGGTCGCGGTCGAAGAGCCAGCACACCAGACCCAAGGCAAACATATTGCGGCACTTCAGAATAGCCTTATTATCCATGCCCGTGTCGGCCAGACAGTCCTTGACCATCGTGGTCAGCGGGCACTGGATAACGCGGTCGGGGTCAATGCCTAACTCGCCCAGATAGTCGTCCGACTTAAACTGGGCCTTCTCCAAGTCCTTGGGACCAAACGAGTCGGTGTCGATGATGATGGTAGCCTGCGGCTTGGCATATTTCAGCTGTGTCTTCAGGGCGGCAGCGTTCATGGCTACCAGCACGTCGCACAAGTCGCCCGGCGTGTAGACCTTGCCGGTACCGATGTGTACCTGAAAGCCTGAAACACCCGTCAGCGAACCTTGCGGGGCACGGATGTCGGCAGGGTAGTCGGGGAATGTTGAGATACCGTTACCTACGGTAGCTGAGACCGTGGAGAAGATGTTGCCGGCCAACTGCATACCGTCGCCGGAGTCACCAGAGAACCGAACAACAACCTGTTCCAGTTCTTTTACTTCTAAATTTTCAGCCATATAGTATAGTTATAATATGTACATATAAGCGTTTAAACGTCTGCAAAGGTAGTGCAAATCAAGCAAAACACAAAGAAAAACGGCATATTTCTTTACTAATACTCAAACGAGGAACCGCCAAGAAATTCGCGCAGCAGCGACGTTGGTGGTATTTGTTCTTCGGGTATGGGGCGTATGTATTTCAGGAACTTGCGCAGTCGATAGGCTTCGGCATACTCGTCGCAGTTTTCGGGCACTTGCTCTAACAGTGGCTCTGCCTGTTGCTTGATGACGGCCAGTTCAAACAGCATGGCTGAGTTGAACATAGCGTCGGCATTCTCCTGATAGGGGAATATCCATCGGTTCTCGCCTTTGCGCACGCTGGCCCATCGGCGGATGCTCTCCTGAGCCGATACGCCACGGTACTTGTAGTCGCGGATGATGCGGCGCAGCAAGCGGTTGTCGGTGGTGGGTATGTAGTTGTGGTTGTCGAGCAGGATGGTGGTCAGTGCCGAGGCATAGACGCGAAAGAGCTGGTCTTCGGGGATGTCAGCGGTCAATTCAGGGTTCAGGGCATGAATGCCCTCAATCACCAATATCTCGTTGCCCTTCAGCTTTAGCTTCTTGCCACTCCACTCACTCTTGCCACTCTGGAAGTTATAGCGGGGCAGTTCTACCTCGTTACCTTGCAGCAGGGCGTTCATTTGTTCGTTCAGCAGCGGAATGTTCAGGGCATGCAAGTGCTCAAAGTCGTAATCGCCGTCCTCGTCGCGTGGTGTTTGGTCGCGGTCTAAGAAGTAATCGTCCAGTGAAATTCCTATGGGCATCAGTCCGTTAACAGCCAGCTGGATGCTCAGTCGTTTGCAGGTAGTGGTCTTGCCACTCGACGAAGGACCGGCAATCAACACCATCTTGATGCCCTTGCGCTGGGCTATCTCGTCGGCTATCTGGGCTATTTTCTTCTCCTGTAAGGCTTCGCTGAGCTGTATCAGTTGTGCACTCTCTCCGTTATTGATGGCACTGTTCAGGTCGCCTATGGTTCGCAGTCCCAGAATGTCTTGCCAGTGGTGGTGCTCCTTGAATATCTCAAACATCTTGTCTTGACGGATGAAGGCTCCCAACTGGGCTGGGTTGTCGCGTGACGGGATGCGTAGTAGCAGACCGTCGTAATAGTATTCTAACCCAAACAGATGAATGTCGGCTGTATTGGTCAGCAGTGTGCCGTAATAGTAGTCTTGATAACCATCTAAGTCGTAATAGGTGGTATAGAGCCGTCCAGAGCTTTCCAGCAGTTTGACTTTCGATAGGGTGCCAGCTTCGCGGAACATACGGATGGCTTCTTCGGTAGTGGCCTCGAAGCGATGGATAGGTAGCTGGGCATCAATGAGTTGCTGCATCCGCTGGCGGATAGCACTAACATCGTCGGGCGTAACAGGCCGCCCGATGTACAGGTCAACAAAATAGCCGTTGCTAACGGGAATGTCAATGATAACCTTGCAACTGGGGTACAAGTCGTGAGCCGCCTTGCATAATGTAAAAAATAAGGTACGCGTGTACGCGCGTATGCCGCTGGCTGAGCGGAGGTTAAGGAACTCGATGTCCTTCTGCTTATAGACGCGATAGTGCATCCCCTCCACTTTGTTATTGACCTTTGCACTCACTGGGCCGTACTCCATTTCGAGCCCCAGTTGAGAAAATATCTCAGAAAGTGTGCTGCCGATGCTGACTTTTAGAGTTTTTTTGTTATTTTTGCAGCGAATTATAACTTGTTGTTCCATAAGGCAATAGTTTTAAGTGCTGCAAAAGTACATAATTATTATGAATTAGGCAAATAAATTAGAAGTAGTAAATAGTTAAATTGTATATCCCCATGTCGATTTGGATAACTTTTAAGATATTAGGTTCGCTGGCCTTGTTGATGTTTGGTATGAAGTCAATGAGTGAGGCATTGCAGAAGATGGCAGGCCCGCAGCTGCGCCATGTGTTGGGTGCCATGACTACCAACCGATTTACTGGTATGCTGACAGGTATGTTTGTCACGGCAGCCGTACAGAGTTCGACGGCCACAACACTGATGACCGTTTCGTTTGTCAATGCAGGACTGCTGACGTTGGTGCAGGCTATTTCCGTCATCATGGGTGCTCATATAGGTACTACCGTTACGGCATGGATTATGTCGCTGGGCTTCTCGTTCAACATTGTTGATTTTGTCTATCCCGCCTTCTTTTTAGGTATTATCCTTATTTATATGAAGAGCCGCCGTATTATTGGCGACTTTCTATTTGGTGTGGCTTTCCTGTTTTTGGGACTGGGTACGCTGAAGGATACGGGCTTCCTGTTGGTGCAAGACCCAGAGGCTAACGTGGTGATTACCCAGTTCTTCCAGAACTTCAACGAGGCTAACTTCTGGAACTCGCTGTTCTTCCTGTTGATGGGTACCGTTCTCACTCTTTGCGTACAGTCGTCGGCTGCTATTATGGCTATTACCATGATGCTCTGCTCTACGGGTGTGTTGCACATTGACCAAGGCATCATGCTCGTGCTGGGTGAGAATATTGGTACTACCATCACGGCTAATATCGTGGCGGCGACGGCCAACGTGCAGGCTCGTCGCGCTGCCTTTGCCCACTTCACCGTCAATGTGATAGGTGTGACGTGGGCGTTGATTCTGCTTAAGCCTTTCTTTGCTCTGGTTTGTCAGTTGGTGGGTTTCGACTCTTCTATGTCGGCTACGGCTCCCGGCTTTGCAGTTAAGGCAACGATGGTGCTGGCCACGTTCCACTCGGCTTTCAATGTTACTAATACTCTGTTGCAGATATGGTTCGTCCAGTATATTGTGCGCTTTGTCTGCTGGGCTATCAAGCCTAAGAAGGTGGACGAGGAAGAAGACTTCCGTCTGCATTTCATCCAGTCGGGTATCATGAAGACACCAGAACTCTCGGTGCTCGAGGCTCAGAAGGAAATTCGCTTCTTCTCCGAGCGTATGCAGCGTATGTTTGGCATGGTCAGGGAACTGCTGACTGAGAAGGACGAGCAGAAATTCAGCAAGCAATATGCCCGTATTGAGAAGTACGAGGGTATCAGCGACAATATGGAAATAGAGATAGCCAGATACCTTGACCATGTGAGCGATGCCCACCTGTCGGACGAGACGAAAGCCAAGATACGTGCCATGTTGCGCGAAATATCAGAACTGGAGTCGATTGGCGATGCCTGCTACAACATTGCCCGTACCATTAACCGTAAGGTGCAGGGCAAACAAGACCACTTTACAGAAAAGCAGTATGAGCATATCCACCAGATGATGGAACTGACTGACCAGGCATTGGCGCAGATGAATGCCTTGATGGGTGGCCGTAAGGATGCCTATGATGTGAACCGCTCGTTCAACATTGAGAACGAAATCAATAACTACCGAAACCAGCTTAAGTCGCAGAATATCAATGATATTAATAACCATAAGTACACCTATGCCGTGGGTACTATCTATATGGATATTGTCAACGAGTGTGAGAAGCTGGCCGACTACGTGGTCAACGTTGTGGAGGCCCGAATGGGTATGCGGCAAAAAAATGCGTAGGATTTAATATAAAATTAATTGTATAATAACGTCTATTTGGAGAATTTTAATTAACTTTGCACCCGTTAACAAATAAAAACATAAACGTATAAACAAATTTTATGAGAAGAAGAATCCTGTTTCTGATGGTTTTGATGTTGACTTCAACGCTGACCATCATGGCACAAATCACAACCTCAAGTATGGCCGGTAAGGTGACGTTTGAAGATGCCAAGGGCGAAGAGGTTATCGGTGCTACTGTTGTTGCTGTACACGAGCCCTCTGGTACTCGCTATACAGCGGTAACTAACGTTTCTGGTCACTTTACCATTCAGGGTATGCGTACTGGCGGCCCTTATGAGGTGACAGTCTCTTACATTGGTTATCAGCCGAAGCACCTGAAAGGTATTACGCTGGAATTGGCAGAGACCTACAACCTGAATGTATGGCTGTCGGAGAACACCAACGAGCTGTCAGAAGTGGTTATCAGCGGTAAAGGCTCTAAGTTTGCTGCAGAGAAGACGGGTGCCTCTACCAACATCAATAATACAATGATTACTAACCTGCCTACGGTTAGTCGTAGTATTACGGATATGACACGTCTTTCTCCTTATGGTGGCAACGGCATGAGCTTTGCTGGTGCAGACGGACGTACAGCCAACTTTACTGTTGATGGTGCCAATTTCAATAATGATTTTGGTCTTTCTTCTAAACTTCCTGGCGGTGGCAACCCCATCTCCCTTGACGCAATAGAGGAACTTCAGGTAGTTATTTCTCCATTTGATGTACGTCAGACAAACTTTATCGGTGGTGGTGTCAATGCTATCACAAAGTCTGGTACAAATACCTTCAAGGGTAGTGCCTATATCTATCATAAGAATGAGAACATGCAAGGCGATGCCGTTGACCGTGAGCAGATAGCTGGTGCGCGCGAAAGAGCTTCAGAAACGACGTATGGCTTTACTCTCGGCGGCCCTATCATTAAGAACAAGCTGTTCTTCTTCGTAAATGGTGAGATGGTAAATACGCCTACCGTTGTCAATCGCTGGCGTGGTTCTGAGAATGGTGTTGCCGATGCGGACAACTTTGTATCGCGTACTACTCTTGCTGATTTGGAGACTATTTCCAATTTCGTAAGGAACAAATATGGTTATAATACTGGTTCGTACACTAATTTCCCTGCTGACGAGAACAACTACAAGCTGTTGGCACGTATTGACTGGAATATCACAGACAAGCACCACTTGGCAGTACGCTATAACTATACCAAGAATACTTTATGGAATAGCCCCAATGCCACATCTATGGATGGCGGTACACGTATGAGCGGTTCGCGTATGTCACAGTATTCTATGTCGTATGCCAACTCAATGTACTCTATGGATAATCTTGTGCATTCGTTCTCTTTTGACTTGAACAGCCGCCTGACCGAAAACCTTTCTAACCAGTTGCTGTTCACATACTCAAAGAAAGATGACGTGCGTGGCACCGATTCGTCGGAGTTCCCCTTCATTGATATCCTTAAGGATGGTAACAACTATATCTCTCTTGGTGAGGAGCTGTTTACATATAACAACGCTGTACACAACACTGTATGGAATATCAAGGACGATGTGACCTACTATCTGGGCAACCACAAGATTACTGCCGGATTGAATTATGAGCATCAGATGGCCGACAATATGTATATGCGTAACGGTACGGGATATTACCGCTACGAAAGCATGGAAGACTTTATTTCTGGTGCAGCTCCAGAGATTGTATGTCTTACATACGGATATAACGGTGAGAGTGACCCTGCTGCTCGTGTGCAGTTTAATAAGTTCGGAGCTTATTTGCAGGATGAGTGGAACATGACCGACAAGTTTAAACTTACATACGGTGTGCGTTTTGACGGTTTGTTCTTCAATAATGACGACCTGATGACCAATAAGGCAATCTATGATTTGGACTACAGCGGACGTCATATCGACACGGGTAAGTGGCCTGGAAACAGCGTCATTGTTTCTCCACGCGTAGGCTTCACCTATGACGTGTTCGGTAACAAGAAGCTGAAGGTTCGTGGTGGTACCGGACTGTTTATGGGTCGTTTGCCGCTTGTGTTCTTTACCAATATGCCTACCAATGGCGGTATGGTGCAGTATCAGGCACAGATAAACGGTAAGGTTAAGGTATATGATGCCAAGACAAAGAAAACGGTGTTCCCCGGCTATGTTGGTGCTGTCACAAGCGATGCCAGCGGAAATACCTACGTTGACATGAGCCAGTTTGCTGGTGGACTTGTTGCCGATGCCAATGGCAATGCGTCAATTGCTGCTTTGTGTGACAAGCTGTTCGCACTTGGCTACCCTCAGACAATCAGTCCTGAGGACGGTGCTGTTCCCTCTGCCATATCTGCTGTTGACCCTGACTTCAAGATGCCGCAGGTTTGGAAGACCTCGTTGGCTGTTGACTACCAGATTCCTGTCTCGTTCCCCTTCTCGGTAACGGTTGAGGGTATCTTCAACAAAACCATCAACGGTGTGTCTATTTCAGATTGGAGCATTCCTTCAGTAGGTGGATTCTCACGCTTCAACGGTGCTGACAACCGTCCCATATATCCTGCAGGCTTCCGTACAGGCACAAAGGCTTTCGTGCTTGAGAACACGAGCAGAGGCTACGGTTGGTCTGCCAACGTCATGCTGAATGCACAGCCAGCCGACTGGATAAGCCTGATGGCTTCGTACACACATACTGTCAGCAAGGAAGTTACTGGTATGCCTGGTTCTGCTGCTGAGTCGGCATTTACCTATGTACCCACGTCGCAAGGCCCCAATAACATTGGATTGCACAACTCTCAGTATGTTACTCCTGACCGCTTTGTTGCCAACGCAACCCTTCACGATAAAAGTGGCAACCACTATGGCATTATCTATGAGGCATGGCGTGGCGGTAATTCATACTCATACATGATGGTGAACGATATCAACAGCGACGGTTACAACTACGACGCTATCTATGTTCCCACCGACCAGGAGGTAGCAGATAATAAGTTCCGCTTTGTATCAGAGGACGACAAGACACGTTTCATGGACTATGTTCATAAGGACAGCTACCTGAAGAACCATCAGGGCGAGTACGCCGAGCCTTACAGTGTCTACTCTCCGTGGGTACACCGCATTGACTTTGCTTACAAGCACGACTTCTCTTTGAATGTAGGTAAGACGAAGCATAAGTTGCAGTTGAGTCTTGACATGAAGAATGTGCTTAACTTCTTCAACTCCAGCTGGGGCGTAAGCAAGTATCTCAACCCTGCCATTGGCAATGAGGCACGCATCCTTAAATATGAGGGTGTTGACGCTGAGGGATATGCAACATTCTCTACGCCTGCTGCAATCAATGGCGGTACAAAGACGTTTGTGCCCAACCACGCTCTCGGTCAGTGCTGGTATGCTTCAATCGGTGTAAAGTACATTTTCAACTAAAAAACCAAGATAATTATGAAGATGAAATATTCTATATTGTCCGTTATAACGCTTCTTTCAGCAGTGTTTACGGGCTGTTCGGATGATAATGATGCTGTATATCTTAATGAGGTTCAGGTATCATCATCGTATGTGGCCATTCCTGTAGGTGGTGGCAGTGAGACGATAACGTTGAGAGCTTCCGACAACTGGGAGTTTGACAAAGTGTTCCAGAAGATTGTACAGAAGGAGGATGGAACCAAAGACACCATCTATACGGAGACTCCCGACTGGCTTACTGTAAGCCAGGTTTCGGGCGGTGCTGGCGAGACGGAGCTTGTCTTCCATGCCGAGGCTGCGCTTGATGGCCGTTCTACCGAGCTTCAGCTCTCATGCGGAGGCCAGACACAGCTCATAAACGTAATTCAGGGACTGGCCACAGTGTCGGAAGCAACGTGTGCTGAGGTTATTGCCGGCCCAGACAGCAAGACCTATATGGTTAAGGGTACCGTTACGGCTATAGCCAACACGGTGTACGGAAACTGGTATCTTGCCGACGAGACAGGCCAGATATATATCTACGGTACACTCGACAAGTCAGGTGCCGAGAAGAACTTCGCCAGCCTTGGAATCGAAGTTGGCGACATCGTTACCGTGCAGGGCCCGAAGACGACCTACGGTACCACCGTTGAGCTGGTAAATGTTACGGTGGTGAAAATCGAGAAGTCGCTTATTAAGGTTGACTCGCTGAGCGTTGACGACGCTACGTTGCCTGTAGAGGGTGGAGACATTAAGTTCTATCTGACGTGCAAGGGCGATGGTGTTTACGCTGACATTCCAGAGGCTGCCAAGGATTGGCTCTCTATCGCGTCGGTTACCGGCGGCAGCGTTCCTACTGTCACTTTCCGCGCCGCACCTAACACAGGTGGCGACAGGTCGGCAACGGTAACGCTGAAGACGATGCAGAAGGGCAAGGAGTATACTGCTGAGACAACGATATATCAGAAAGGCGCAATCGTAGCGTGCAGCATTGCCGACTTCTTGGCTGCCGCAGTTGGCGACACTCAGTACCGCCTGACGGGTGTCATTACCAACGTGGCTAAGGCAGAGTATGGCAATATCTACATCCGTGATTACTCTGGCGAGGCATACGTCTATGGTGTCGGTGCCAAGGGCGACTTCGAGAAGCTGGGCCTGAAGGAAGGCGACATCGTGACGCTGCTGGGCAAGCGCGGTGAGTACAAGGGTGCGGCCCAGATGACGGGCGGTGTTTACGAGAGCAGTTTCTCCGTTACCGAGGTGACGCTCGACGAGTTCCTGACCAAGGCTGATGCTACCGATGTGTACTACAAGGTGACGGGAACGGTTGACGAGGTAGCCAATGCTACCTACGGTAACCTGTACCTGAAGAGTGGCGACACCCGCCTCTACGTCTACGGATGCTATCCCGGATGGGGTGCTACGGGCGATTTCCGCAAGAACTGTCTGGCAGACAAGGATATTGCCGTGGGCGACGAACTGACGGTTATCGGTGTGAAGTCCACCTACAATGGCACTCCGCAGGTGAACGGCGGTCTGTATTTCTCACACAAGAAGGCAGAGTAAGCAAACTGCAATATATTGAAGAAGGTGTCCCGGTCATCGTGCTGGGACACCTTTTTTATATGTGCCTGTCAGTGGGCTGTTTAAGGGTAAGAACCAGCCCTTCTTTTGGAGGGAACCGACCCCTCTCGTGGAAAGAACGGTTCTTTCTCATAGTTTGAGCCGTTCTTTCTCGTGGTAAGAACCGTTCTTTCCCCAAGAGGGCTACAGACCCTAAAAAACAACGCTGCGTTAAAAAACATGAAAGAACATGATGTTTTATGACATTGCATGTAGTTTTTTAGTACCTTTGCGCGTCAAATTGGTAAAAATTACTGATACATTTAACATTAAATAGGTAACGATGAAACTAAGAAAACTATTTGTAGCTGTGCTGACACTGCTCGGCACAACAGCTATGGTGGCCCAGCCGATGCAGCTGCCACCCATCCCCGTCGACCCCGCCGTGCGCATTGGCAAGCTGGACAACGGGCTGACTTACTACATTCGTCACAATGAGTACCCCGAGCGCGTGGCCAACTTCTATATTGCCCAGCGTGTTGGCTCTATTCAGGAGGAGGAGTCGCAGCGCGGTCTGGCCCACTTCTTGGAGCACATGGCCTTCAACGGCTCAGAGCATTTCAAGGGCAACGGTATTATCGACTTTACCCGCTCGCTGGGTGTCGAGTTTGGTAGCGACCTGAATGCCTACACCTCTATCGACCAGACCGTCTATCGCGTTTGCAACGTGCCCACTAAGCGCGCCACCGCCCTCGACTCGTGCCTGCTCATTCTGAAGGACTGGTCAAACGGCTTGCTGTTAGAGGCTGACGAGATTGACAAGGAGCGCGATGTTATTCACAACGAGTGGCGACTGGGCGAAGGCCCCTCGCAGCGCATGATTCAGCGTGCCCTGCCGAAGATGTACCCCGGCTCAAAGTACGGCGAGCGACTGCCCATCGGCCTGATGTCGGTCGTCGACAGCTTCCGTCCGCAGACCCTCCAAGCCTACTACCAAAAGTGGTATCGCCCCGATAATCAGGCCATCATCGTGGTGGGCGACGTAGATGTAGACCACATCGAGGCCAAGATTAAGGAGCTTTTCAGCGGCATCAAGGTGCAGGCCGATGCTCCGAAGGTGGTGGCTGAGCCTGTTCCCGACAACAGTGAGGCCATCTACATTTTCGAGAAGGACAAGGAGATGCAGATGTCAAACGTCTATGTCATGATGAAGCACGACGCCACGCCCGAGGAGGAGAAGGCTAACATGGGCTATCTCGTTCAGGACTATGCCGTCAGTGTGATTTCGGAGATGTTCAACCAGCGACTGACGGAGATGACGCAGAATGCCGACTGTCCTTTCTTCCAGGCCTTTGCAGAGGATGCCCAATATTTCCTGTCGAAGACCAAGGACTGCTTCGAGCTGATTGGCGTTCCCAAGGAAGGTCAGGAGATGGCCACACTGCAGGTGCTCTATCGCGAGGCCAGGCGTGCCCGTGAGTTCGGCTTCACCGCCACGGAGTACGAGCGCGCCAAGGCCAACTACCTGAGCGGTTTGGAGAAACGCTACACCAACCGCGACAAGCGCAAGAATAGCGAGTTTGGCGACGACTATCGTGACCATTACCTGACCAACGACCCAATCCCGCCGTTGGAGACACTCTACCAGACCATGCAGCAGCTCGCCCCGAGCATTCCTGTACAGGCCATCAACCAAATGTTGCCCGAGTTGATTTCCGTTACCGACAGCAACTTGGTGGTTACGGTGTTTGCTCAGGAGAAGGAAGGCAAGGCCTATCCCACCGAGCAGGACATGGCTGCCGCCATTGCCGCCGCTCGTGCTGAGAAGATTGAGGCTTACGTGGACAACGTAAAAGACGAGCCGCTGCTCGATGCTGCCAAGATAAAGAAGGGCAAGATTAAGAAGGTAGTCGAGAATAAACAGCTGGGCTATCAGGAGCTGAAGCTCTCCAACGGTGCCACCGTCATCCTGAAGAAGACCGACTTCAAGGACGACGAGGTGCAGATGCAGGCATTCTCGAAGGGTGGCAAGTCGCTCTACGGCGAGGCTGACTATACTAACTTGAAGGTATTCGACACGGCCATCGGCATGAGCGGACTGGGCAGCTTCTCAAGCACCGAGCTGCAGAAGGCACTGGCCGGTAAGGAGGTCAACGCCGACATCTCGCTGGGTAACACCCGCCAGTACCTGACGGCCCATTCTACACCGAAAGACCTCGAGACCATGTTCCAGATGGCCTACCTCTACTTCACCGACATTAAGAAGGACGAGAAGCAGTTCCAGAACCTGATGACGCAGCTCGACATGGCACTGAAAAACAAGTCGCTGTCGCCCGATGCCGTATTCTCCGACTCTGTGGTCAACACCATATACAGCCACAATCCCCGTTTCGCCAACATCGACGTAAAGGACTTGAAGGATATTAACTACGACCGCATCCTCGCCATCGCCAAGGAGCGTTTCCAGAATGCCGGCCAGTTCACCTTCGTCATTACGGGCAACTTCAACGAGCAGACCATCCGCCCGCTCATCGAGCAGTACGTTGCCTCGCTGCCTGCCACCAAGAAAAAGGCTGAGGACTTCAACGAGATTATGACACTGGCCAAGGGTGAGGTGGTCAACCACTTCAAGGTGCAGACCGAGTCGCCCAAGGCTACGGCCCGTGAGCTGTGGTATGCCGATATGCCTCATACGCTGGACAACATCGTGAAGATTGACGCCGTGGGTCAGCTGCTCTCCATGGTCTATCTGAAGACCATTCGCGAGGACGAGAGTGCCGCCTACTCTTGCGGTGCTGCCGGTGGCTTCAACCTGAGCAGCCGTCAGCCGAAGGCACAGTTGCAGGCCTACTGCCCCATGAATCCCGACAAGTCTGAGCTGGCTGTCCGTCTGCTCCACGAGGGCATTGCCAACGCTGCCAAGCAGATTGACGCCGACCTGTTGCAGAAGGTCAAGGACTACATGCTGAAGCAGGCCGACATTGATGCCAAGAAGAACGGCTACTGGGTTAACACCATTACCACGTTCAAGGATGAGGGGCTCGACGTGTACACCGACTATAAGAAGACCGTTGAGGCACTGACCACCGAGTCGGTACGCGACTTCCTCAACGAGCTGCTGAAGAGCGGCAACCACGTTGAGGTGGTCATGACCCCGGAGGCCAAGTAAAAGGTTTAGGACAATACGATATTTTAAACGGCGAATTTGTGTAATTCGCCGTTTATTTGTACCTTTGCAACCGAAATCATTAACGTAATTTATAGGATATGTCTTATTTGTTCTCATCAGAGTCAGTGTCAGAAGGCCATCCCGACAAGGTGGCCGACCAGATAAGCGATGCCATACTGGACCAGTTTCTGGCTTACGACGAGCACGCCCGTGTGGCCTGTGAGTCGTTTGTCACCACGGGTCAGGTAGTCATCATGGGCGAGGTGCGCAGCGAAGTGTACATCGACCTGCAGACCATTGCTCGCAACACCATCAAGAAGATAGGCTACACAAAGGCCGAATACCAGTTCGACGGTAATTCGTGCGGCATCATGACCGCTATCCACGAACAGAGCGACGATATCAACCGCGGTGTGGACAATGGCGACGAGGACGAGCAGGGGGCTGGCGACCAAGGCATGATGTTCGGCTATGCCACCAACGAGACGGAGAGCTTCATGCCCGTGTCGCTCGACTTGGCGCATCTCATTATGCGCACGCTGGCCGAGATTCGCAAGGAGGGCAAGGAGATGACCTACCTGCGCCCCGATGCTAAAAGTCAGGTGACGGTTCAGTATAGCGATGCCGGTGTTCCCGAGCGCATCGATACCATTGTCGTTTCTACCCAGCACGACGAGTTTGACTCGGACGACGAGCGAATGCTCAACAAGATTAGGGAGGATGTCATCAACATCCTGATACCGCGTGTGAAGTCGAAGATACATTCCCAGAAGGTGCTCGACCTCTTTGGCCTTGACATCAAGTATTACGTCAACCCGACGGGTAAGTTTGTCATCGGTGGCCCTCATGGCGACACAGGACTGACGGGTCGCAAGATTATCGTCGACACTTACGGTGGCAAGGGAGCCCACGGTGGCGGTGCCTTCTCGGGCAAGGACTCGTCGAAGGTTGACCGCTCGGCAGCCTACGCCGCCCGCCACATAGCTAAGAACATGGTGGCAGCAGGCGTGGCCGACGAAATGCTGGTACAGCTCAGCTACGCCATTGGCGTGGCCAAGCCCATGAACATCTACGTCAACACCTATGGCCGCAGTCATGTCGATATGACCGACGGCGAGATTGCCCGTCGCATAGAGAAACTCTTCGACCTGCGCCCCAAGGCTATCGAGCGCCAGCTGAAGCTGCGCCAGCCCATGTATCTCGAGACCGCTGCTTACGGTCACATGGGCCGCCAGTCGGAGGTGGTGAAGAAGACGTTTGAAAGTCGCTACCACGAGACGAAGACCGTCGACGTGGAGCTCTTCACGTGGGAGAAACTGGATAGGGTAGAGGATATTAAGCGCGAATTTGCATTTACATTGTAAAGTTGATACGGCAAGACAGCATACAGCAGTACGACATAACGGTGGAGGGCGACGCAGCAGTTGCCGTCCACCGTCCGCTTACTCCCGCTCAGGTGCTGCGCTGGCTGTCTCCTAATGCCACGCCCGCCCAGCAGGACTCTGCCATTCAGGCCCACTTCGAACCGGGCGAGATACGCTGGAGCCAGCGTCCTGACACGCTCCATCTGCCAGGTCATGACAAGGGGCACAACCTGCTGGATGTCGATTTGCCGCAGTATTATCGCGAGGGCTTCTTCTCCAAGGACACGCTTTTCCACCCCGAACTGCCCGGTGGCCGTTTTGGCGTGGCGGGCGACCCCGTACCCTACACGGTTCATGGCGACAACGTACTGACCTCGTTGTTGCTTTTCTGCTTCATGCTGACCGTAGTGGCCTTCACTGGGGTCAAGGACTTTTTCCTGCGCCAGACCAAGAACCTCCTCTATGCCTACCGTGAAGAGTCGTCGGAGTTCACCGAGACAGCCTCCGAGGTGCGCTTTCAGGCATACATGGTGATGCTGGCTGCCTTCCTTATCTCACTGCTCTATTACTTCTATACCCTCCATTACATAGGCGACACCTTTATCCTCAAGTCCCAGTATTACCTGATTGGGGTCTATATGGCCATTGTCGTGGCCTACTTCTTGCTAAAGGCCGTCCTCTATCTACTGGTAAACAACGTGTTCTTTGACGGTAAAAGAATCCGACAGTGGAACCGTTCTCTGCTGTTCGTTACGTCCGTGGAAAGTATCTTATTGTTCCCTGCGGTCATGCTGCAGTCGTACACAAGCATATCCATTGAAAGTGTAGAACTTTATTTTACGTTGGCACTCATAACCGTTAAAATACTGACTATTTATCAGTGCTATAATATCTTTTTTCGGCGAAATGTCGTTAAAGTGCAGATTATTTTGTACTTTTGTGCGCTCGAATTGATACCGTTGCTCATGCTATGGGGCATACTGGACATCACTGCGAAGTTTTTGAAAATAAATTATTAGGACATTGATGATAAAGAAGATTCTGGTTTCGCAACCGAAACCGTCAAGTGAGAAGTCGCCGTATTACGACATTGCCTCGAGGTTCGGGGTCGAGCTTGTGTTCCGTCCCTTTATTAAGGTAGAAGGGCTTACCGCCAAGGAGTTTCGTACACAGAAGGTCAATATCCTCGACTTTACGGCTATTGTATTCACGTCGCGTCATGCCATAGACAATTTCTTCAGCTTGGCTAAGGAGATGCGTGTCGCTATTCCTGAGGACATGAAGTATTTCTGCGTGACGGAAACCATCTCGCTTTATATCCAGAAATACGTGCAGTATCGTAAGCGCAAGGTGTTCTTCGGAACGACGGGCAAGATAGACGACCTGATACCAACTATGGCCAAGCACAAGCAAGAGAAATACCTCGTACCCCTAAGCGATGTCCATAACGATTCCGTGGGCAAGATGCTTGATGCCAAGAAGCTGCATCACCGCGAGTGTGTCATGTACCGTACCGTTAGCAATGACTTTACTCCCAAGGAAGTGAGCGACTTCGACTATGATATGCTGATATTCTTTAGCCCCTCTGGTATCGAGGCGCTGACCAAGAATTTCCCTGACTTCAAGCAGGGTGACATTGCCATTGCCACCTTTGGCCCCGCTACGGCAAAGGCTGCCAAGGAAGCTGGCTTGCGCCTTGACATCGAGGCTCCTACGGAGAAATATCCTTCTATGACGGGAGCGCTTCAGCACTATTTGTTGGAGAAAGAGGACTAATAATATAAATAAGGTAGAGGCACTGATGCTCACCGTTTCCCGTTCACTGTTTCCCAAGCAAGAGCGTATGGTCAGTCGGCAGCTGATTGAATTGCTCTTCAACGGAGGTTCCAGCCGCTCTACGGCTATTTTCCCCCTGCGAATAGTCTATGTGACTCGGGAGCGGCCTCAGGATGGTGCGCCAGTGCAACTGCTTGTAAGTGTTTCCAAGAAACGCTTTAAGCACGCAGTCGACCGTAACAGAGTGAAGCGCCAGCTTCGGGAGGCGTATCGTCGCCATAGTTACCTGCTTCATGAGGCACTGCCTGAAGACAAGCAACTGCTGGTGGCCTGCGTGTGGCTGTCTGACCGCCATGAGGATTCGGCAGCTATCGAACAGAAACTGCTGACGCTCATCCAGCGAGTAACGGGGAAGCTATGAAAACGCTGTGGCACTACATATCTCAGGCATTAGTATGGCTGTTGGTATTGCCCATCCGCTTCTATCAACGGGCTATCTCGCCCCTGTTAGGCCCTTCGTGCCGCTTCACGCCCACTTGTAGCGAGTATGCTCGGCAGGCACTCGTTAAGCACGGCCCCTTCAAAGGCTTGTATCTGGCTGCCTGGCGCCTGTTAAGATGTAACCCGTGGGGCGGCTCCGGCTACGACCCCGTACCGTAAATAAGATAAAGAAATAAAACATATAACGATGAAGAACTTTGTAGAAGAACTGAAATGGCGCGGTATGCTGGCACAACTCATGCCAGGAACGGAGGAACTGCTCCAGAAAGAAATGGTAACGGCCTATCTCGGTACAGACCCGACAGCCGATTCACTGCATATTGGCCACCTTTGTGGTATCATGATGCTGCGTCACTTGCAGCGTTGCGGCCATAAGCCCATCATCCTTGTCGGTGGGGCTACTGGCATGATTGGCGACCCCTCAGGCAAGTCGCAGGAGCGCAACCTCCTGAACGACGAGACGCTGCGTCACAATCAGGAGTGCATCAAACAGCAGGTTGCCAAGTTCCTCGACTTCGAGTCGAAGGAGCCTAACGCTGCCGAGATGGTGAACAACTACGACTGGATGAAGGACTTTACCTTCCTTGACTTCGCCCGCGAAGTGGGTAAGCACATTACCGTTAATTATATGATGGCCAAGGAGTCGGTACAGCAGCGACTGAACGGTACGGCTCGCGACGGCCTTTCGTTCACCGAGTTCACCTACCAGCTGTTGCAGGGCTATGACTTCCTGTACCTCTACCAGCACAAGGGTGTCAAGTTACAGCTGGGCGGTAACGACCAGTGGGGCAACATGACGACGGGAACCGAGCTTATCCGTCGCACGCTGGGCAACGAGGTAGAAACCTTTGCACTGACCTGCCCGCTGATTACCAAGTCGGACGGCAAGAAGTTTGGCAAGACCGAGAGCGGCAACATCTGGCTGGACCCCAAGCGCACCACACCGTACAAGTTCTATCAGTTCTGGCTCAACGTCAGCGACGACGATGCCGAGCGCTACATCAAGATATTCACCTCGTTGGAGAAAGACGTTATCGACGCCCTCGTTGCTGAGCATCAGCAGGACCCGGGCCGCCGCGTGCTGCAGAAGCGACTGGCAGAGGAGGTGACACTGTTGGTACACTCGCGTGAGGCTCTTGACACTGCCATAGAGGCCAGTAGCATTCTTTTTGGCAAGTCGACAAAAGAAGGATTGGAGAAACTCGACGAGCAGACGTTCCTCGACGTGTTCGACGGTGTGCCTCAGTTTGAGGTTTCAAAGGAGCAACTGGGCCAGCCCGCCATCGAACTGCTGACCACCGTAGCCCCCGTGTTCCCCTCGAAGGGTGAGATGCGCAAGATGGTGCAGGGTGGCGGTGTGTCGCTGAATAAGGAGAAGCTGACCGACCAGAATCGTGTCGTTACAGCTGAGGACCTTATCGACGGAAAGTACCTGCTGGCACAGAAGGGTAAGAAGAATTATTACCTGCTTATCGTTAAATAATCGGGAAAAAATTTGGTAGTGGCCTAAAAAACCACTACCTTTGCACCCGTTAGCAAGCCAACTGTCCAATGGTGTAATGGTAGCACAACAGGTTTTGGTTCTGTTTGTGGTGGTTCGAATCCGCCTTGGACAACCCAAAGAAGTCCATCTACCCATAGGTTTTAGGACTTTTATCTAAAAAATATGGGGTATGTAATGCTAAGTGGGACTTTTTTTTGTTTATTATAACATCTAATACAATACAATCACTTTAACAACAAATGCTTATGAAGAAGATTTTTACTTTGGCAGTGCTTTCCCTGCTTGCAGTGGGGGGGGCAAAAGCGCAAGGGCTTCGCAAGACGTGGGACTTCCGTGAGGGGTTCAGCTCGAAGACCGTTAATGCGTTGAAGGCCGACCAGGAAGAGTTTGGCCCTAACAAGTATTGGCGTAACTATGAGGGTGATGCCAATAAGGCTGACGACCAGCACTTCTGGAACGCCAGTGGAGAAATAAAGAACTCTAACGGCTTTGCCTGTACCCACAATGGTGGCATGGAGAAGGTTATTGACGAGCTTGACGGCCTGAAGTTAGGTGTATCAGCCGCCAAGAAGTTTGTGATTACCTACGATGGTGCCCAGAAGCCAAACGAGTATGCCGATGGCGGTCTTGCCGTAGGCGAGATGGTGCCTCACGGCAAGAGCTATCTCTGGCTGAACGGTGGTAGTGAAACGATTAGCTTTGAGGCTGAGGTAGGACAGACGATTAAGATTGCCGTTGAGTCTCACGCCGTGAATACCACTTCCCTTGGTCAAGCCCGTGGTATCTCGTTGACGGCTGCTGGCGGTACGCTGACCCCGAAGTTTGAGGGCAATCCCGTGCCGACTTACTACACCGAATACGAGTGGGACCTGACTGGCGATGCAGGTGCAAAGGCTACCCTGACCATAAAAACAACCAGCGGTTGCCACATCTACTACATCATCGTAGGTGAAGGCGACGACCCCAACGCCAACAAGATTCCCGTGGCTTACCTGACAGATGGCGACGCCACTCAGGAGGCTGCTTACCAGAAGTTAGCTGCTAACGAGAGCTATAACGTGAAAGCCGTAGACGCTGCTTCAGTAACGGCTGACGACCTGAAGGGCAACACCGTGACGGTGGTTAGTCCTACGCTGGCTGTTACCAGCCCAGTGGTAGCTATTCTGAAGGAGGTGATGCCTTTCACTCCCGTTCTGAACATGAACGCTGACCTCTATGCCGTATGGGGCTATGGTGAGAAAACTACCATCGAAGACCGCGGTGCTCTCGTTGGTCTGCCCAAGCACAGCCTGTTGTCGGGCATTGAGCAGATAGAGATTGATGAAGACCAGTCTATCGTTCTGCTGAGCAACAGCAGCTATACCGCTGTGAAGCTGGGCGACTACTTCAAGGACGATGAGCTTGTGGCATACGGTGAGGAGGACGAGACGCAGATTGCCGTTCACGCCCATAACACCTTCCACAATGCTTACGTGTACATTCCCGCCGAGTCAATGGACAAGGTTCCTCAGTTGCTGGATAATGCCATTGAGCTGCTGAAGGACTCGAAGGCTGAGGTTACTCAGGTTTCTGCTCCGAAGATTACTATGGAGTATAAGGACCAGAACACCAACATCGCACTGGCTATGGCAGTGTCTAACCTGCCCAAGTCCCATATTTACTATACGCTTGACGGCACTGACCCGACGACGGAAAGTGCTGAATATACCGAGCCTCTCAACGTGACATCGGCTTGCACCGTTAAGGCTGTTGCCATTGCTGAGGGTTATCTGCTCAGCGAGGTTGCCTCTGCTGACGTTGAAATCTTTGCCCAGCCCGCAACTCCGACCATCGGCAAGAACCTCGAGAGTGGCAAGACCACTGTTACGCTGGCCTGCGAGACTGAGGGTGTAGACCTTTGGTACAACTATCAGGAGAGCAACGACACCGTGAAGTCGATGAAGTACACGGAGCCGCTGGTCATGACTGCTCCCACCACGCTGACCGCTTTTGCCGTGGTGAACGGACAGGTGTTCTCTGAGCTGGCTACCGAGCGTATCGTGATTAAGGATGCCGTTGTACGTCAGGACGTGGTTGCCCACTTTGACGCTAACACCGATGAGTGGGGTACGAATTATAAGGGTGAAACCGGCAGCAATGTTTATCACTTTAGTTGGGGAAAGAAGGCTGCATCTATCTATGACACGACCAAGGACCCCATTGACACGAAGGAAGACCCTGAGACAGGCGATGTGACCTACGTTTATCCCGAGAAGGACTACGAGTATTGGGTACCGTCTGCCGAGAGCGCATGGGAACTGAAGTCTAAGGGACAGGTCATGATTTACCAGCTACTCTCTGTGGGTAGTGACCCTGGTAATGATACTGGCTATAATCCTGAGACCACAGGTGATATCATCGCATACGCTCCTATCACTAAGACTGCTATCCAGTTTGGTGGCAAGACCAGTGGCGAGCGCTGCACGGGTGCTATCCAGTCGCGCGTTAAGTTCAAGGCTCCGTTCGACCTCGTTGCCTACGTCGGTACAGCTGCTGGTGGTAGCAATGTCGGCAGAATGCAGCTGCAGGTGTCTACCGACAGCTTGGAGTGGACTAATGTAGGTGACGTGATGGTGACTTCTACCGTGAAGCGCCTCTGGAAGGGCTATGTACGTGGCTACGAAGGCACTGACGAGGTTTACGTGCGCCTGATTCAGGAGGGCGGCGGTGCCAGCGTACAGATTTACGACATCTATGTGATGAACGACGGCGAGAACTCTGCCGCTCTGAAGCAGCAGTACGACGAGGAGTACAACGAGTACGTGACCGGCATCCAGAACGTCACCGACCAGAAGGCCAAGGTGATGGAGGGCATCTACAACATCAACGGTATGCGCCAGCAGTCGCTGCGTCGTGGCTTGAATATCGTTGTGATGGGCGATGGCACCGTGCGTAAGGTCATGGTGAAGTAAGCGACGACAGACACTCGTTTATAAGAATTAGGCTGGAATCCAATACTGGGTTCCAGCCTTTTTTGGTTGTATGCTCCTTGACGGGTTGGGGAAGGAACGGTTCTAACCCGTGGAAAGAACCGTTCTTTCTGGCAGTAAGAACGGCTCTTTCTCAGGGTAAGACCCGTTCTTTCCCACCGTGAGTGCCTGTCTACCCCATAAAAAGCCCCAATTTATTTGCTTTTTCACTCACTTATTCGTACCTTTGCCGACGTGACTATTATTAATAATGTACGCAATATGAACAAACTACGATTTTTTGCGATGGCACTGCTAACGGCATCTGCCATCGGTAGCCGTGCGCAGGTGACTCCTGCAAGCCAGATGGAGAAGCTGGACCGCGGCTTGGTGGCTGTGCCCACTTCCAGCACGGCAAATTTCGTCAGCTGGCGCCTGCTGGGCACCGACGACAAGGCTGTTACCACTTTTGACCTGCTGCGCAACGGTGAGGTGATAGCCTCGGGGCTGACCAAGACAAACTTTCAGGATAACGGCGGCTCGGCTGCTGCCAAGTATCAGGTGGTGACCCGCGTCAACGGCACCGAGGCGGAGACCTCCGATGAGGTGATGCCGTGGGGCAAGAAATTCCTGACGCTGACCCTTGACAGACCTGTGGGGGGGGTACACGCGCAGTGGAGAGACGACGATAAGGGCTCTTGGAAACAGAACGTGGCATACAGCTACACGCCCAACGACATGAGCGTGGGCGACGTGGACGGCGACGGAAAGTATGAACTGTTCGTCAAGTGGGACCCGTCAACGGCGCAGGACAATTCGTTCAGCCACGGCTATACGGGCACTGTCTACATCGACTGCTACAAGCTGGACGGCACCCGCCTGTGGCGTATCGACCTTGGAAACAACATCCGCGCCGGAGCGCACTATACCCAGTTCATGGTCTACGACTTTGACGGCGACGGTCGTGCCGAGCTACTCTGCAAGACCGCCCCGGGCTCGAAAGACGGGCAGGGGGCTTACGTCAATCAGGCTGCCACCGATGCCACCATCAAGGGCCATGACAACAGCAAGGACTATCGCAACAGCGGCGGTCATGTGCTGTCAGGCCCTGAGTACCTGACAGTGTTCGATGGCCAGACGGGTCAGGCCGTCCACACGACTTGGTATCTGCCCGGTCGCACGGGAACGGGTAGCAAACTGCCCTCTGGCAGAGATAACGAAGAGGGTGGCGCTGACTTAGGAAAAGTAGTGGACTACCCGACAAAAAGTTTCTGGGGCGACAACTACGGCAACCGCTCAGAGCGCTATCTGGCTGCGGTGGCCCATGTTAACGGAGCCGACAAGCCAGCCTGTGGCATCTTCTGCCGTGGCTATTACACCCGTGCCTACGTCTGGGCGGTCAGCTTCGACGGCACACGGCTGCACACGGAGTGGCTACACTGCTCGCCCAACGCCACCCAGTGGCTGGTCTATGCCTCGAAGTGGAGCGAAGGACAGGGCGGTGTGGAAATACCCGTCGACGGCGATGTGCTGAAGCGCATCCCCATCAAGGCTGCCCCAGCCAACACCTCGGGTGCCACGTCGTCAGACGGCAGCGGGTCGGGCAGCAACACGCTCTTCGGCAATGGCAATCACAACCTGTCGGTGGCCGATGTCGACGGTGACGGCTGCGACGAAATCGTGTGGGGAGCAGCTGCGCTGAACAACGACGGCACCCTGCTCTATAGCACGGGCTACGGTCATGGCGATGCCATTCATGTGGGCAAGATGATTCCCGACCGCGAGGGCTATCAGGTGTTCGATGTCCACGAGGACAAGCTGGTGGCCAAGTTTGGCTCTTGGGACTTACACGATGCCGCCACGGGCCAGATTATTCATCATGGCGGCTCGGAGGGCAAGGACAATGGCCGCGGCATGGCTGGCGACCTGACCGGCAAGGACGGCTATGAGTTCTGGTCGAGCGACGAGCGCAATCCGCGCAACGCCAAGACGGGCAGCGTGGTCATCAACAAGTCGTGCTCCGTCAACTTCCGCATCTACTGGGACGGCTCCATACAAGACCAGCTGCTCGACGGCAGCTATAACAGCAGCAGCGCCGCAGCCAATCCCGTCATCGCCAAGTGGAACGGCAGCAGCTTCGGCAACGTCGTGGCTAACTTCAATACCGCAGAGTACAACTACGGCCAGACCTGCAACACAACCAAGGCCACGCCCTGCCTGCAGGCCGACATCTTAGGCGACTGGCGCGAGGAGCTGGTCATGTGGAACCTGAAGAACCCCGCCGAAATCAACATCTACACCACGTGGACTCCCACCAGCTATGCCGTGCCCACACTGATGCACGACCACGTCTACCGCATGGGTGTCTGCTGGCAGAATACGGCCTATAACCAGCCGCCCCATCTGGGCTACTACCTGCCCGACTATGTGAACGGCAAGATTGAGACGGGCATCTCGGAGCTCCAGCACGCCACGCCGGCTGACGACCACTGGTACACTCTGGGCGGCCAGCGCCTGAGCGGCGAGCCAACCCAGAAGGGACTGTACATCAAGAATGGACG
Organism: uncultured Prevotellaceae bacterium; assembly: GCA_947174945.1. Taxonomy (GTDB): domain Bacteria; phylum Bacteroidota; class Bacteroidia; order Bacteroidales; family Bacteroidaceae; genus Prevotella. Next base: position 47,508 of record CAMWKZ010000011.1, read on the forward strand.
TAAAGTAATTATCAGATAAAACCATGAAACTCAAATCAGTAATCATGCTGCTCACGGTGTGTACCACCATGAGTGCGCAGCAGTTGGCCTTCCCCGGTGCGCAAGGCTGGGGACGCCATGCCACGGGAGGCCGCACGGGTACGGTCTATCACGTGACCAACCTGAACGACTCGGGTGCAGGCTCGCTGCGCGATGCCGTCAGCCAGCCCAACCGTATCGTGGTGTTCGACGTGTCGGGTGTCATCCGCATCACGTCGCGCATCGTGTTCAAGAACAACCTCTACGTGGCCGGACAGACAGCCCCGGGCGAGGGCATCACCGTCTATGGCGACGGCGTGTCGTTCTCGGGTGCCAACAACATCATCGTGCGCTATATGCGCTTCCGCATGGGTGCCGTAGGCACTAAGGACAAGGATGCGGGCGGTATTGCCAACGGCCAGAACATGATTTTTGACCACTGTTCGTTCTCGTGGGGACAGGACGAGAACTTCTCCATCAACTGGGACAACAAGGGAACGGCTCCGCAGAACATCACGCTGATGAACAGCATCGTGGGACAGGGACTGATGACCCACTCGGCAGGCGGACTGATGCAGGGCGACCGCATATCGCTCTATCGCATCCTGCTGGTCGACAACTCGACGCGCAACTTCAAGGTGAAGGGCACCAACCAGTATGTCAACAACTTAGTGTACAACTGGAAGAATGCGGCCTACAACATGGGCGGCGACTCGGAAGGCACGTCGTATGCTAATATCGAGTCGAACTTGTTCATCAACGGGCCAGCCGTGGGCGGCAACTGCCTGACGGGTGGCAACGCCAACTTCCACTTCTATGGCGTTGACAACTGGCAGGACGCCAACCGCGACGGTGTGTACAACCCCACGGAGTTCACGGGCGACGGCGGTGGCGACCGACAGGCAACACCCTACGACTACCCGGAACTGGAGAAGTGGGCTGCCACCGACCTGGTGGAGAAACTGCTGCCCGAGGTGGGAGCCTCGTTGCCTTATCGTGACTTGGCCGACTGCTACATGGTGGACGAAGTGCTGTCGTTTGGCAAGCGGGGAAACCTGATAACCAACGAGAACGAGCTGCCCATCGGGGTGCCAACGTCGTGGGCATGGTTTAAGGGAGAGAAGCCGACCGACACCGACAACGACGGTATGCCCGACGCATGGGAGACGGCTAACGGGCTGAACCCCAACGATGCGGCTGATGCCATGAAGATGGCTGACAACGGCTATACGAACATAGAGAACTACATCAACGGCATCACCAAGGCCGACCGCCAGTTCTTCCTGCGCGCACCGATGCTGCTGGAGCTGGCGGGAGCCACGACGAACAGCCTCACCCTGTCGTGGGCTGACTACTCGGACAATGAGGAAGGGTTTGTTGTTGAGCTGAAGCAGGGCGACGACTTCGTGGAGCTTGGCCGCACGACGGCAACCGCCTTTACTATAGAGAATGCTGACCTGAAGCCGGCTACCGCCTACGTGGTAAGGGTATGCGCCTATCAGGGCACGCAGAAGTCGGACTACACGCCGGAGCTGACCGTCAAGACCCGCCCGGAGCAGGTGGACATCATCGACGTGGAGACCTTTAAGGGCAGTGGCGAAGGTGAGTGGCTGATTAACCCGCTGGACGACGAGACCCATACGCTGACTGAAGCCACGCCGAAGAAGGCGGTGGTGGTCTACTCCGATGCCCACGTCACCATCAATGGCGACGGCTATATCAGTGGCAGTGCCTCGATGAACAAGGCTGGCAGCGGTGTGCTCACCATTGCCAGCGACCAGCAATACGAGGGGGCTACCGTGCTGCACGACGGCACCTATGAGTTCTCGTCGCTGAAGGACGGTGGCGTGGTGAGCGGACTGGGAATGAGTCAGGAGTTTGCCCAGAACTGGGTGTTCGACGGTGGCACGTATCAATACACGGGAGGCTCGACGGCCACTAACCGTTCGGCTCGCCTGTATAGCGATACGGAACTGAACATTGCTGACCCGAAGGCCGTCGTCACCATGAACGGTGCATTCGATGGGCAGGGCAATCTGCTCATTGGCGGCGAAGGACAGGTGCTGGTCAATACGGTCGGATTCTTCCAGTATGATGGCAACCTCGTGATGAAGGGCGGCACGCTGAAACTGGCCAACAAGACGGTGTCTGACAAGGGCATTGGCTCGGCTTCAAAGCTGGTGATGGCTGGTGGTGAGTTTATTACCGTGGGCAAGAACGAGAGCAGCGTTACCTATAACTTCCCTATCGAAGCGGTGGCTGGCACTACGTCGACGGTGAACTTCGACCTATGGAATACGAATAAGTGCCGAGTGTCGGGAACGGGCACGCTCATCTGGGATGTCCATTACCTGCGCGAGTATATTGAAGGCAACTGGGACGACTTTGCTGGCCAGCTCATTATCAAGGGCACTGGCAAGGCTGGGCAGAGCCAGTTTGCCGTGCGCAACGGGGTAGGGGTCAAGAATGCTCCTATCTATCTGAAGGGCAATGCCCAGATTAACGGTGGCAAGAATGCCTCGACGTTCTATCTGGGTGGCTTGTCGGGCGATGCCGGCACTAAGCTGTCGGGCTTCAACGTGAAGGCTAAGGGTGAAGGAACGTGGGTTGTAGGAACGGCCAACACCAATGAAACCTTCCGTGGCATCATTGACAACAACGACCAGGCGGGTACTCATCCCGGTACAACGTCTATCGAGAAGCAAGGCTCCGGCGACTGGCGACTGACGGGTAATAACGTGCATAGCGGAACGACTGTCGTCACCGCAGGCCGTCTGATTGTCAACGGTCAGCACACGGGAACGGGTGCCGTCACCGTGCGCAAGGGTGCTACGCTGGCTGGCACAGGTCGTCTGGCTGCCAAGACCACCATCAACGTAGGTGGAACACTGGAGGTGGGCGATACGCTGGCTACCGACAGGGGACTGACTTTCTCAGGCGGATTGCAGCTAAATGCGGGTGCCATCCTGAAGCTCAACGAAGCTATGGCCGAGGCTGACCGTCAGGCTGGCGACGAACTGAAAGTCTTTACGGGCACCGTCACGGGTCAGTTTGCTGAGATTCAGCCTGCCACACCCGGTGAGGGTCTGGAGTGGGACACGTCTGAACTCTACACCAAGGGCATCTTGAAGGTAACGGCCAGCACAGGCATCCAAGCCGTTGCTGCCGACGACCAGTCAGCTGAATATTATTCACTGAAGGGCGAGAAGGTTGCCACCCCCGGCACAGGCCTCTTTATCAAGAAATCAACCACGTCTGACGGCAAGACCGTTGTCCGCAAAATAGTCCGTTAAAATGACCGTTCAGTCTTCAGTATCTCTTTCGGGTAGCCGCAGTATCTCTTTCTGTCATAAACAGTATCTGTTTATATAGTAAATAGATACTGGAGCACACCGAAGGAGATACTGGAGCAACCCCAAACAGATACTGGAGGCGACACCCATACAAAAACCTCCCCGCACCCTAAGGTGCGAGGAGGTTTTTTAAGTGTGTCTGATATACCTGCTTACTTGAAAGGCAGGTACCAGTTCTTCTCATCATCCAGTGCCACGGCAGGCTTCTTATAAGCCAGCTTCTTGGCCAGCCACTGCCCACCGAAGTTAGCATTGTAGGGATTGTCAGCGTTCTTGTGACGAGCCAGACGACAGAGGTCGTAGAAACGGCTGCCCTCGAAGGCAAACTCCAGTGCATATTCGTCGCAGAGCAGGTCTTCCATCGCATTGACGCTATCTGCCAGCGTGGTGCCAACACTGACGTTGTACTGCTCGGCAATCTCCTTCATCTTCTTGCCGATGACTTTCTCAGGCTGATAGTCGGTTAGTCCCGGCACGTAGCCTTTGTAGTAGTCACGGACAAGTCCGGCACCGTGCATGTGAATGCCGTAGAGGGCATATTCTGATTCAAACTTCGAGCTGTTGGCCAACAACGGATAGGTGCTCTGCAAAGCCAGCTTGGTTTCAGGCTTCACGTAGATGGCGCCACCGTCGGCTCTGACGATATTCTCGTTGATACCATCCTTCAGAATGGCGAAGGCTGCGTCGTACATACCCAGACGGTTGAAGGCTTCAGCCAAGTGCATCAGCACGGTGGTGACACGGTAGAGATAGACGTTGGCGTAGCGGTTCTTGTTAATCCATACATAGGTAGAGTCAGAATAGGTTCTGCTGTACATAGAGCCATTGTAACGCTGGTCGCCAAGTTTGGCTGAGCGGATGACGGTCTGGTTCTCGTCGCTGGCTTTTGACAGGTAGTAGTATTCTACCGAGTCAGACAAGGCACGGTATTGCTCGCTGGCCTTGATTTGAATATCTTCTATATATCCTTCGCTGTCGGAATAGAAGTCGTAGCCATAAGCCAGAGGGATAAGCGTGGTAGCGCCATCGCGGCTGTTTCCAGCCATAGGAATGAACGATATGACATCGTTGCTGGGCACGCGGGAGAACATAGAGTTCCAAGGGAGGGCTGCCTGTGAGTAAGACTCCATGTTCCAGTCGGAGGGCAACTCGGACATTACTATGAACGACGTGTTGCCATGCTGGCGTGTCGTGTACGGCTGCATATATCCCGATGTATTGCCGCCCGAGGGTGCCACCTCTGTCAGGTAGGTAATATAGTGGCGGGCTGCCTGGTCATACTGCTGCGACTCCAGATAGAGGTCGCCCAGCACGATGTCAACGGGGATAAACAGGCGGCTGGTCTCAATGTTGAGGCCGAAGATTTCATTGGGCTTTCCGCCATAGTCAGGAACGCTGTAGCCTGTGTACTGCTCCAAGTCGGGAGCCAGTCGGTCGCAGATGCCCTTCATATCAAGCTGGTCGAACTTGCCATTGTCAATCTGTGAGATTTCCGTCAATGGTTCCGTATAGAACGGCACTGTGCCATAGACACGGGCCAGCTGCATATAGGTCCAAGCACGGATGGCCTTGATGGCAACATACTCTTTCATGGCAACATAGGTGTCGCCAGTGCGGAGCGAGGTGTCACGATGGGCAATGTAGTAGTTACAGTTGTTGATAACACGGTAGTACACATAGGCCGAGTCGTACTTGTTGGCTGTGGTAGCCGTGAAGTTGGCCAGCTGTCGCAGGTTGTTGTCGGTGTACTCAGTGGTTTGTACCAAGTCGCCGCGCATCTCACCTTGAAAAGCATATTGGTCGGCCAGCTGCTGCATGGCTTGCAGCACTCCTAAGGCATAATAGACAGAGTCGGTCTTCTCGTTCAACTGCGGGTTGAACACCTGACGCGTGCTGTCGGTCTCCAACATATCGGAGCAGGAATATGAACCGAAGAGGATGCTTATTACACTGATGATAATTGCTATCTTTTTCATATAATCTTCTGTTTTCAGTTTAATTAGAGGTTAATCTTCACACCAGCAAGGAATGAACGACCATGGGCAAGGCTGCCGTTGTCGATGCCCTGATAAAGGACACCAGAGCCAATGCTGAACTCGGGGTCGCAGCCTGTGTACTTAGTGAAGGTGAGCAGATTCTGTGCCTCGGCCCAGATGGTCAGGCCCTGCAGCCATGTCCATGTTCCGGGAACGGGCACCTTGTAGCTCAGATTAACAGTCTTGAGGCGCAGGTAGCTGCCGTCCTCAATCCAGCGGTCGCTGAAGCGGTTGTTGCCCAATGGGTCACCGTATGTGGCACGTGGCAGTTCTGCTTGCTGACCCTCGTAGCGCCAGCGTCCTGTGCTGGATATCTGCTGGTTGTAGAAGGTAGCACCGCTGTTGAGAATAGAGCGCTGATAGTTGTAGACATCATTGCCGAGTGAGTAGTTCATGCCAACTGACAGGGTGAGGTGCTTCCAGTTGACCGTGGCAAAGATGTTACCGTAGATATCGGGGTTGGGGTTGCCGATAATGGTCTTGTCGTTCTCGTCAATCTTGCCATTGCCGTCCATATCCTCGAACCATACGTCACCAGCGTGGAAGAAGTTCTTGAGGCCTGCGGCATCCTCCATGTATAGGTAGCCCTCGGCATTGTCGTCAGTGACCTTGCCTACGCGGGCATCAGCATCTGTAGAGAAAACGCCCTTAGCCTGATAGCCGTAGAATACACCTACGGGGCTACCCACAGCGGTCAGGATGTTGTTGTCGCCATAGATAGAAGAGGTGAAATCACCATTGGGCAGACTGGTTACTTCGTTCTTATAGTGTCCTACCGTGGCACCGATTTCTACGGTCCAGTCCTTCGACACAATGGGCTTGCCGCTGATGGCTGCCTCAAAGCCGATGTTCTTCACACCACCGCCGTTGCTCCAGTAGTTGTTGATACCACCAACGGGGTTAGAGAAGGACTTCAGCATGAGCAGGTCGCTTGTCTTGTGGATGTAGTAGTCGAAACTTACACCGAGGCGGTTGTTAAACAGATAGCTCTGCAACCCAACATTGAACTTCTTGGTGGTCTCCCACTTGATTTTGTCATTACCTACGTTGGCCAGCTGCATACCCATAGCATGGTGGAAATACTTAACTGCCGTGAAACTGGTGCGGGCTGCGTAGTTTGAAATGTCATCGTTACCGCTGATGTCAAAGCCTGCATTCAGACGCAGGTAGTTGATGGTGTTGTTCTTCGGGAACCAGTTCTCGTTGGTCATCACCCAACCAGCCTGAACGCTGGGGAAGATAGCCCACTTGACACCGAAAAGGCTCAGGCCGTCTGCATTCTTACCGAAGCGGCTGTTTGACTCAGCCGTCAGCGAGAGGGTGGCAAAGTAGCGGTTCATGTAGTTATAGTCTATGTTGCCGTACCACTGGATGTTCTTCCACTCGTCATTGACACCGTCAACACCGGGGAAACCTGATGTGCTTAGATGGGGGTCTTTATCGGGAACGGTTCCAGCGTATTCCGTCTTCAGGTCGCTATTGTCGAAAGAGAAATAGTTGTAACGGCCACCGATGAAGGCATCCACTGTGTGCTTGCCGAGCTGCTTGTTCCAGTCGAGCTGTACCTTACCCATGAAGTTCTGCTCTTTGGCGAACATTGAGCCTACCAAGGCTGTCACCTTACCCATTTCTGCTATCTGGAAGTCAGGCACACCCTCGTAGGGACGATAATAGCGCTGGGCATTACGATTCAGCAGGTAGCTGACATCTGCCTTCAGCTTGAAGTCGTTGGCAAAAGAAAATTCAGGAGCCACGTGTACCATGAAGTAGGTGTTCTCCGACTTGTTCTTGTTGTCGCCTGTGCCGTTGGCCAGAATGGCTACGGGGTTGGCTAACGACTGGTTCTCCAGTTTGTTATTCGGAGCATAAGTACAGGCCAGGATGTTATCGTAGTCGCTCAGCAGGCTGGTGAAACCACCAAGGATAGTGCTGTACTGGTAGGGAGCTACCAGTGGCGACTTGATAAGGGCAAGAGCCGTGGGTGACGTAACCGTGCTACGTGTGAAGCTGGACGGCATACCGTCGTCGTAGACATAGTTATTGGTGCGCGAAATGGCAATGTCAAACTTTGTCTTCAGGTTCCAAAGGATAGAGATGTCGGTGTTGAAGCGCACATTCATACGGTCGAAACCGCTTTCCTTGAGTGTGTTCTTGGCATCTACATAGCCTACAGAAAGGTTATACATACCCACGTCGTCACCACCTTGCACGTTAATGCTGTAGTTCTGAGTCATGGCATTGCGATAGACTTCGTCTTTCCAGTCGGTATCGTTATGATACGTGTGGTAGTAGTAGCCCGTAGGGTCGTCGTTCAAGAAGTGGAAGTTCTTGTAGTTGTTAATGTTGGGGATGGTACCCAGCAACTCAGAAGCATAGGTGCGATACTGTGACGCATTCATCATAGTGGGTTGCGTCGGAATCAGCTGTACGCCTGTGGAGATATTGGCATCAATGCGGGTGGCCATAGAATGGCCGCGCTTGGTGCTGATGACAATGACACCGTTGGCACCACGGGCACCATACAGGGCGGTAGCGTTCTTCAGAACGGTTACTTTTTCAATATCGTCAGGGGCGATGTTAGCCAGAATGTTGTTGAACTGGCCACTATGCAGAGAGTTGCGACCGCGCTGCATATCCAGCTCAATGCCATCAACGATAATCAGAGGCTGGGCATCGCTGGTGATGCTGTTCAGACCACGGATAAACATCGAGGCACCGCCGTCAACGGCAGCTGAGTGCAGGATGCTACGCACATCGGCTCCCAGCTCGTTGGCTATTTCGTTGTCTACCACAACGCCGAAACAGTCAATCTGGGTAGTGCGCTTGGCAGTATAGTCAGTACCTGTGCCATACATGGAACGGAACTTGTCGCTCAGCATCTTAATGGTAATCTGCTGACCGTCGTTGCCTGCCTTGACAGCAACCTGCTGTGACAGATACTCAGGAGTATGTACATATAAGGCAGTCGTAAAGGTTGGTACTTGAATGGTGAATGAGCCGTTCTCATCGGTCATGGCCGTATAACGCTCATTGGCCAGTGAACGCAACTGGACACCGGCTAAGGGTTTGCCAGTAGCCTGGTCGGTGACCATACCTTTAACGGACATCATCGGATAAGCCTTCAGCTTGACTTCTGAACGCTTGGGCTTCTTGATAGCAGAAGCCTCCATGTCCTCTTCATCGTCGTCTGACTGGGCATAGACACCCGTAGAGAGGCCGATGGCAAGTGCGCAGACGGCCGTTCTCAGTACGCCTGTCTGGCAAAGATGGAATATAGTACGTTTCATATTCATTTCTTGTTTTGTTCTTCAAATTCAACGAGCTCTTTGGGTTTCAGGATGAAACCGGCAATGCGCAAATCACTGGTAAACGCCTTTCTGGTATAGGTATTGCTGGCTACACTGGTTATTACCTTGATATTCGGGCAGAATCCCTCTCCTAAGCCATAATAGCAGGCGGGGAAGGTAAACTCGCCGATGTATAGGGTATCAACCTTTGAAGGGTCGTTGGTAAAGCCCCAAATCATATTGTGGTTGGTGGCATTGTCTCTTACTCGGGGGAAGTCTTCCATAAACTTCTGACCGTTCTCAGGACGCTCGTCAAGGAACACTTTCTCTTGCAAGTTGCCTGCTGCATCGCAATAGTTCAGCTTGAAGGATACACGGTTGGGCAGTGTCTCAACATCTGCATTCTTCAGACTGGCACTCTGAGGTACGAAGACACAATAGATATCGTAGGTTGTGCTCAGGACATTAGGCAGGTACAAATCCAACTCGGGAGAGTCGTATTCACTGGCAGGGTTTATCCACAGATAGTTGAATGATGTGGCACCGTCCTCTAATTGTACAACTTCAGGATTGGGGTCTTCTACGCGTACTACAGACGGATTCTGAAGAACACGGGCTCTCAGGTTGGAAGAGGCAGCAGAGAAAGTGCGCATGGGGGCGTAGGTCTCCCAGGGGAGCATGGCCAGATTGTCTACAATCATGGCTGTACCATTACTCATCTTTATCTGCTCCTTGGCGGCTGCCAAGATTTCCGTACCATTTGAAAGCTTGGTGCGCGTTGTAGAGCGCAGTGTGTCGCCAGGATAGATGGACGGCTTGCCTACCAGACGGCTGTTGTAAGCATCATTGTTACTATAGGCCAGATAGCCAGTCAGGTAAAGCGTAGAAATAGAGTCTTGCCAGTAGGCAGCCTTTGTGGCATCCCAGTTGGTCAAAACGTTGGGATTGGCATCAATGTCGACGGTGTTACCCTTGATGACAAATGCTTCAGCCTTGACAACGGGGCTGTAGTTGTAGTATGACTTGATGCGTTCCAATGACCTATCCCAAGCATCGTTGGTAGGCATGAGGAAAGTATAGGAACTGTCTTCAGAAATCATGTTGACATTTAAGACATCCCACAGCTCGTTTTCAGTAACCATAACCGAGTCTACATAGGTCTGCATACCATCAACAATAGGGCCTACTACTGATTGGTCAACATCCAAATAGGTCTGTTGATAGCGCAGGAAGTAATTGCGCAGTGACTCAAGGTCTTTTCCTTCTGACAGCGTCTCGTCAGTGATATACTCATAGAGGTGGGGATAGAATTTAGCCTCACCGTTGAGGGTGTGCATCACGCCGTTGCTGCTGGGTTGGTTGGCATCCTTTACGTCAACACCGTCAAACTGATAAGCAGCATTGCCGACGAAGTTGTATTGCTTCTGGTTCAGCATAAGAATGCGCTCATTAATATTGCCGCTGGCATTGTGGCGATAGTCGGCAATATGATTCTTGACAAACAGGCGTAGCAGCTGGTCGTCACTCATTGAGTTGTAGCTGCTGGCGTCATAGGTACCGTTAAGCGGGGCCCATACTGTGTAATAGTGGGTGGTGTTCAGCTCGTCGGCAAATCCAGCCCGCTCAACCAGTGCCTTGAAGTCGGACAGTTCTGCGTTTTGCTGGATGTTCTCCCACAAGGTCTGGTTGCCCGCTACCGAAGTGTCAGACACGGCTTTGTTGTAGTCGTCAAATTCGGAGCATGATGCGGCAGTCAGCATCGTGGCTGCCAGCATCAGGATTCCTACATATTTATTTTTCTTCATACAATTATCAATTTTATTATCAATTTTCAATTGTTGTTTAGTACCAGTCCTCTGTGTACTGTTGGTGGTCGACCACGCTGACTGGAACGATTTCGATGAAGTCGATACCGCACAGCAGGCTGGTGTTCTCATCGAGTGTCTTCAGGCGAAGCCAGTTCTCCTGACCTTGATTCAGTTGTACGCGACCAATCACATAGCGGATAACCATAGTACCCTTACCTGCTTCAACGCGGCAGTTGTTCTCGGTGCTCCATGAGTTACCATGACCGCAGAAACTGTAAGGAGCGCGCATATAGCCACGGTTGTGCATGGCTACGTCGGAGGCTATACCACGGTCGTCAACGGCGGCATTGTCACCCTCAGACTTTGACCAGCCGATGAGTGGGTCTTCAGGAGCGATACGCTGGTTGACGGGCAGTCCGAATGCCTGCATCGAAGTGATATCGCTGGATGTGCCGATGTAATACTGCATGAATGCACCGTAGTCCAGCGGAGCATAGATGACACGCAGCTCATACAGACCACTGGGGACGGACGGCAGGCGGTAAGCCATGTCGATATTGCCCCAGAACTGTACTTGGTCGGCCTGATAGGCACGCCAGTTACCACGCAGGCAGTAGACAAATGTCATGTCGTTGTTATAGAACTTGATATTGTCACAGAAATCATAAGGCACTCCATATCGTGTACCGTCATATTGCGAAGGGATATTACCATCGCCAGAATCCCAATAGCGGACACCTGTGGTAATCAGTTCGGGGAAAAGTGACGTACAGTTGACACGCATACGCTCATTCAGTACGCCTTTCGGTACCAACTCGTCGTAGACCAACATGCCGTTAATCAGGTTTACATAGCCGTTGAATGCTTCTAAATAAGCTCCCTTTGAGTTGTCAACCTGAATACCTCGTCTTATCAACTCGTGGTTTGTGCCTTGGGTACCAACCTCGTTGGTCAGCGTGTTGTAGGTCTGATAGCGGTTGATGAAGATGCTGCGGCTACCAGCAGACACGGGCTGCCAGATTTTCATCATGGTGTGGGGCAGCTTGGTCTCATAGTAGTCGTGTGGGTCGGCATCGGGCTTGTAGTTACGGTATGCGCTGGTGCTGCTGGTGCTGAAAACAAGGTTCTCTGGCATCATGGAGCATCCCAAGATGTGGTAGGCAACAAACATATTCAGTGCATTGAATGTTTGTTTGTAGGCCTCTTCATTCTTATCCGTATTGACGGTTAGCCCATTTTCATTCATATAGTCATACCACTGGGGAGCATTACCATAAACCTTGTTGGCATAGTCAACCAGTCCATCAAAGTCCTCGGTAAAGCCTTCACGCTTTAAGGCTGCCTTGATAACATCGTCAGTCTCAGCAAATAAGGTAAATCCTACTTTACATTCCGTGGGGGCAGTAATCTTACTGTTGTAGTTCTCACGGACGCGCTGTACAAAGGTAAACTCTCCTTCTTTCTTATATTTCTTAAGAGAGTCTGCCCAGCCTGTCACCTCCAGTGCTTGGGCAAAGATTTCAAATCTGCCGTCTCGGTTCAGTATGTCACCGATGAAGCGGGTGAAGCGAGGGATAACATTGTCTACCACGTGAACAAGACCGTTGATAGTCTCATTGTCGGAATTGACAATTACCGCCTTATTGTTCAGAACGATGCGGCCTTCATTGTCTATATTGCAAGTGAAGTTATATCCCAGCATGGTCGTTACAGGAACATTCAGTCCCGTCATGGCCACGACATTTTGGTAAGTTGTGGTCAGGTGGAAACGGGCTATGTTCAGGCACAGACTGTCGCTGAGCCATTTCAGGCGCTCCTCGGGTTCCAGCGTGGAATAAGCGTCATCACCATAGGTGGCACCCTCTGGCTTGCGCATACCATTGTGGGGGAGAGTAGCCTCGATGTCGTTGTAAAGACTATCGCAATAGGCTATTACACCGTCGTTGGTAGGTGCGTAGCAGGTGTAGTGTCCGTATGCAGACATCATCTTATCGTAGCCTACCGTCTTGAGGATGTAGTTAAATGCTGTCAGCGTAGAGTCCTTTGCGATAAACGACCCAATGGTCTCACCTGTAAAAGTATAGAGGTCTGCCTCGTTAGGCTCGGGGTTACAGGATGCCATGACCGCAATACCTGCACCGATGAGGAAAACTCTCCTTGCTAATTTCATTAAACAGTTATTCATGTCGTTTGTCCTCCTTTCATTTAATATTGTTTGCTAATATTATCATCGCTGCTATAGCCTGGAGTCTGCTTTAACAAAGAACTCAGTCTGACTTCACGCAGCGGTATGGGCATATAGAGACGGGGCTCTGTGCCAATCTTGGCAGCCACGGCATCGCCCTTCGAGCCCAGCTTACGCTTGATAAGGTCCAGCATGGGTTTGTAGGTGGCAGCAAAGGCTACGCCCTTTTCATCTTGTTCGGCCATTGTTGTCGTGTAGTCAACATTGTTCATGTGACGATAGCTATAGCGCATGAGGTCGTACCAGCGCTTGCCTTCGAAGGCCAGTTCCCGCAGGCGCTCTGCCATTACCAGTTCCTCCATCTGTGCAACAGAGGTGCTGTAAGTACCCCATTTTAATACGTCGCCAGCAGCAATCGAAGAAGCGGGCTTCGCACGTTGGTTGACGGCATCTACCAAATCGAATGCCTGACGCATGTGCTCCAGGTCAAGCACTTCTTCCTCTTGGTCTGTGGCTGCTTTGCTGTTCAGTAGTGCCAAGCCAATCAGTGCCTCAGCCTTCATCAGCATAACGTCGGTCAGACGATAGATAATGAAATTCTGCTTATAGCTGTTGCTATATACTGTTGACGGCTTGGTCTCAATCTTGCTGTTGAGGTCTCTGATGTTGCTTAACGTACTGCATACGAACTTACGGATTTCCAACACGTCGAAACCACCTGTCAGCGAAATCTCCTTGGCATAGGTGTTCATCTTGCCTCGCCAGTCATCAGTGCTGGATGAGCGGTAGACAGCGTTAGTCGTTGCTCCGAAGCCAAAGATGTTAGAAGCATAGAGATAAGGCTCGATATTGTTACCCGACTTGTAGGCTCCATAATGCTTGCAGACACCCATATTGGCATTGGTTGTTGTACCGGCATATTGCAACTCATAGATGCTTTCTTCGGCATTCTGCCAAACAAACAATTCATCGAACATATCATAGCCTTCAGCCAAAGGATATTCGTCCTCATTGCTTGGGCCATAGCCATTCACATGCTGGGCTTTCTTCGATGCAATAACCTTGTCGCTATAGAAGATAGCCTGCTCATAGTCCTCAGCACTGTGCTTCACGCTGCCACGCCACAGGTAGATGTCAGCCAGCAAGGCATCAATACCGTCACGTGTCATGTAGCCTACCTTACGCCAGTCAGTAAAGGCCAGAGGAGAAAGCGCATCCTTTTCTGCTGTCTCGAGGTCGCTGATGCACTGAGCCAGCACATAATCTGGTGAGGACTGAGGCAGGTCAACCACTTGCGTAGCATCCATATAGGCCTCAGTAGTATAAGGTACGTCACGGAAATTGCGTACCAGATAGAAATAGCACAGGGCGCGCAATGCCAACATCTGTGAACAGTCGGAGCGGTAGTCACCATCTGTGTATGACGGGTCTTCGCTGAGTGCGCGTGAGGCACGGTTCAGGACCAGATTGCATTTGTTGATAACACTGTAAAAGTCTGCCCATGTGGCATACGTGTTGTCAGGTTGCGTATTGGCCAAGTTGATTTCGGTTAAATCTTCAGATACCGTTCCAGGAATGGAGGTTGCAGGTATCAGCTCGTCAGAGCGTAGACCGCCCCAGACAATGAGGCGACTGACAACATTCTCTGTGGTCATGCTGCGGTATGCCTCGTTGACATTCTGCTGTACTTGGGCTTTGGACTTCCACATGTCTTCATCGACGGTCTTATCATCAGGCAGGATGACGGTGTCTACGCACGACACGGCCAACAGGCTGGTGACCATCATGGAAATATATTTTTTCATAATCTTCATCTCTAAATAGTTTAATGTCTTTCTTAATCAGAATCCAACGTTAAGAGAAAGTGTAAACTGCCTTGAACGCGGTGTTTGAGAAGCATCGGCAGCTACACCGTAGCCTTGCGGAGAAATTTCCGGGTCTACACCGCTGTACTTCGTCCAGACGCACAGGTTGTTCATAGAAGCATACAGTTGCAACTGATTCAAACCCCACTTGCTGATGATTTTCTTGTCGAAGTTATAAGAAAGCTGCAAGTTCTGGAAACGCACGAATCCACCGTCTTCCACAAAACGGTCAGAAGGCTGGAAGTTGTACGACGCATTGTACATGGCACGTGGAATAGGTGTGATGTCACCATCCTTACGCCAGCGGTAGTTTACTGTAGCACACTGGTTATAGGTATCAAACATCTTCTCCAAGTTCTGACGGGCGAGGTTGACAACCTTGTTGCCGAAACGATACATGAAGCGGGCTTTCAGACTCCATTTGCCGTAGTGGAAGGTGAAGTTGAAACCACCGTTTACCTTTGGCAGTGAGTTGCCAAGGTAGACTACGTCAAGTCCGTTAATCTGACCGTCGTGGTTGATGTCCTCATAAATAGCATCACCACCCTGGAAGGTGTAGGTCTGTGAACCGACACCATTGGTGTTCTCGTAGTTGAATCTCTGGCGCATGGGGTGACCTGTACCGTCCATCAGCACAGTACCGTCCTCACGGACAACAACAGGGAATGTCTTGCCTTCAGCCAGCATACCGTTGATGGCAGCCTCATACTCAGCATTGCTCCAGTTATTTTCCTTCTGCAGGTTCTCCAGATAGTCGTAGCCATATTGGTAGACACCTTTGTAACGGAAACCGTAGATAGAACCCAGTGAGTTGTTTAGCTGTACGCGGAGCGGCCAGTTACCACGCTGGTCAATAGCCCATCCTGAACCAGTCTTACCATTGCTGTAATTAGTATAGTAGGTGTTCATGAACTCCAGCACACTTTCGTCCATCTCTTTCAGCATGTTAGAGTTCTGGGCGACGTTAAAGCTGACATCCATAGAGAACTTACCCTTCTTGATGAGCTTGTTAGCCGAGATATTCATTTCCCAACCGTCGTTGTTCATCTGACCGACATTCTTGTAGGCCAGTGAGCTGAAGCCCATCGTTGACAGAATGTCTACGGGGTTCATCAGCAGGTCCTTGGTCACCTTGTGGTAGTAGTCGAAGTCCAGCTCAATCTTGTCGTTCAGGAATCCAACGTTGAAACCGAGGTTATAGCTGGTCGTCTTCTCCCAGCGCAGGTCGTCAAGTTTCAGACCGCTGAGCGATACCGTTGGTTGCAAGGTAGTAGAGCTGAAACCATAGCCGTCTGAACTGCTGTAGGTGTTATAGAACAGGTAGTTGGCATTGGGTGCTCTACCGTTGACACCCCATGAAGCGCGCAGTCCGAGCATAGACAGCCAGTTGCCTTTGATTTTCTTCATGAAAGGCTCGTCGCTAACATTGTATCGGGCAGACACACCGGGGAAGAGTGCCCACTTGTTCTTAGGGCCGAACTTAGAGTTACCGTCGGCACGCAGTGAGAATCCGAAGCTGTAGCGGCCATCCTTATAAGACAAGTGACCATTGTAGAGCAAGGCCTGTTCGGCAGAACGGCTATTGCTGCTCTCCATTGCAGCCAGCCAAGCATAGATAGTAGGCGATGTAAGACCAGTAGGCAGGTTGTTCATCGTGTTCGACTGCTTGTTGTATTTCTGGGTGCTCATGTCGTAGCGGGCCAGCATCGTGACAAACCAGTCCTCATTCTTGAAATGCGGGGTATACACCAGTTCTACGCGGCCACCAACCTTAATACGGTTACTTTCCGTGTTGGTGCTGGGGTTGTAGTTTCCTGCTGTCCAAGCATTGCTGGTCAGTGATGCGGGGAAGTAGGTTGGGGTACTGTTGGCATAGATATCGAAGTCAACGCGTCCGTTCAGTGTCAGTCGGCTCTTGTCAGGCTCAGTGCCCAGCAACTCGTATTTAATACTAAAGTCAGGAGTTAGACGGTAGGTGTTCTCCTTGGCCCATGCCATATTGGCAATAGCTATAGGGTTGCCCAGCGCCTTGATGTCCTTCAACTGCGTTGATGAGTAGTTTCCGTTGGCAGGGTTGCCTTCCGGGTTCATGATATAATATTCGTCAGTGTCAGAACCATCCATGCGCTGGCGGTAGATGCTCATGTTAGGAGCAATCATCTGGGCCTTACCCAGCAGGTTGTTCTTGCTGCCGCCGTCCCAGTTCATGTCGTTACCTGTATAGGTCAGGGCAAAGTTGGTCGAGAAACGGATACGGTCACTAACATTGTAGTCCAATACCAGACGTGTGGTGAACTGCTGGAATTTCTGCTTGATGATAGTACCTGTCTGGTGCTTGTAACCTGCAGAAATACGGAAGGTAGCCTTTTGGCCGCCACCCGTGAGGTTCATGTTGTACTCGTGCATGGCACCAAACTGCTTCACGGCTTTCACCCAGTCGGTGTTGTTGTCCCAGTTCTGAGCCTCACTCCAACGGTCAGAGCCCAGATAGTTGATTTCATTGATATTAGCCGTTGCGTTGGGGTCCTGAGTAGGATTGTAGAACTCTTCCTTCAGCAGCATTGTGTAGCTGTCACCGTCGAGCAGGTTATAGCCCTTAGGCTGCCACGTACCCGTAAACTTATAAGAGAAGTTGACACGGGGTTTACCACGTGTACCATGCTTGGTTGTAATCAGAATAACACCGTTAGAACCTTGCGCACCCCATACGGCGGTGGCAGCGGCATCTTTCAGCACCGTGATGCTGGCGATATCCTCCACGTTGACCGAAAGCAGCGAGGCATATTGTTCCTCATTGGCGTTGGCAAAGTCGAAGTCCTCATCAGGGTTGTCGAACACTTTGTCATCAACAACAATCAGCGGGTTGGCATTGCCATTGATTGACGTTACACCACGCAAGCGCATTGACGTTCCAGCACCCAAGTTACCTGAGTTTGATACAATGTCAAGTCCGGCAATCTCACCCTGCAGGGCTTCGTCTGCTGAAGTAAAGGCCATACCCTTTACGTTTTCCAAATCGAAGGTCTGCTGTGACACAGATACCTCTTTCTTTGATATCATCAGACCGCCCGAATGAGAACGCTTGGCCTTGATAACCACTTCCTGCAGCTGCGTGCCTTCGGCTTCGAGCTTGATATTGAACACGGTACGGTTACCGATGGTCACAACTTGTGTCTTGTCTCCTACATACGAGAAGACCAGCTTATTCTTGGTACTCTTCACCTGCATGGAGAAGTTGCCGTTGAAGTCGGTCTGCACAGCCGAGACAATACGGTTGTTGGCATCACGCTCAACGACGTTGGCCATCATGATGGGGCCGTCGGCATCGGTCAGCGTACCCGATATACGCACTCCCTGTGCCATCAGCACTTGGCTGACGACAGTGAGCATAGCCGTAAATAATAGCTTCTTAAATGTCATATTATTGAGCCTTTATAGGTTTTACTTTTTCTTAATCTGTAAAGCACTGTAGTCGAACTTCTGTCCAGAGTAGAGTGCCTCGTCGATTTCATGTACCACACAGAATGATGAGGTGTAGATAGAGGTAGCCTTGGTGCGCTCGTTGTCGAACCAGTAGTCGCGGCACATCAGGTTAATCAGCTTGCCTTTAGAGTTGTCAACAGTCACCGTGTGGGTGTGACGGCCTTGTGCGTCTTTCTGACCGTCAGCCACGTACAGCTTATCGTTGCCTCCCGTGACGTCCATTTCGATAGCCAGTCCCATAGAGTTGGTGCTCATACTGTTGAAGCGTCCACCAATAACCTTATGGTCGGCATATATCGATACGCTCTGGAAATGGTAGCGGGCAAAGTCGCTCATCTGGTCAATCATCATTTTGGCCTTCTTCTGGGCTTTCTCTGCTGCTGCGCCAGTCTCGTCAGCATATTCGTTATACATCTCTTCTATCTCTTCCCACTTAGGCAGTCCGGCTGCGTAGGCAGCCTTCATGGCATCGTTGTTGGGGGCGTAGAGCGTATAATTATAGGTGTTAAACATCTTGACGTTGTAGTCCATACAGCTGTTTCGACCCTCTGCTGATGTGCCTCGGTTGGCTGTAAAGATACGGTAGGCATCCTGCTCGGTAGTACCGAAAGCATTGGGGGTGTTGCTGATACCTGCCCACTTCAGCCAGTCGCTGTTAGAGAATTTGTCGCAGAAGTCAAGGAACTCAGAGAAACGGTCAAGGTGGTCCTGCAATGTCTTATAGACACTGTTGCGTGGAGCCTGAATGATGTGGTTGATACGGAATGCTGTTCCGTTCTTCTCGGGATAGACGGCGGTGATGCGCGATGCGTCCACACCGTTGTCTATCTGCTGTCCGCTCATTACCACGTCGTTCACCTGATATGACTTGTTCGGCAGGTAAATCTCACCTCCGTGTTTGGTCTTATAATATTTATTGACTCCCAAAGGAATAGTGTCAAGCACGATGGTGTGGTAGTTCAGAATGTCAATCAGCAGCGGATAGATGGCAGAAGCATTGGCATTATTATCTGCCAAGTTGATAACTCGTCCGTTGTTCAGCGCAGCGCCTACTGTGTTGGTGGTGGGATTGTAGGCAAACTCACGGGCGCGAACACTGGCACCGCTGATATACTGTCGTCCGTTCACGATGGTAGTGTCAGCCTCGTAAGAGAATCTGAGGGCACGGGGCTGGGCACGCTTCAGTGATACGGGGTCTACATAGTACGTGTTGAAGGCAGCATCGTCTGGGATAAAGAATCCAAACTGCGACTTCATGGCCATCAGGTAGAAGTAGAAGTAAACCTTCAGATAGGTCTTGTCGTCGATAGCCCAGTTCATCACCTGCATATCCTTATATACTGAGGCAGGAGCCTTTACCGAGCGGAACTCGTCGGGAGCTATCAGTTCGTTCATCTTATAGATAACACCATTGTTGGCAAACTTGATGTCATAGGTGCCGTCCGTTTTCTTGGCCAGTGTGTTGGTGGTGATACCCATGTACTCGTTGGCATCAGAGAAGATGGTGGTGAACTTGCTGGGCACCGTTGCCGTGAAGCTGGGGCGCATCAGGTTGTTCAGGAACTTGGCCAGAATGTCAGGACGCTGTGCGAACAGCGAGTCCAGATTCTCCTTCAGCTTTTCCTTGGTGTTCTCCACCTTGCCAGCTGTATTGTGACAACCGTAGAGGTCTATCAGGTAGGCACCGTCCCCCCCCTCAAGGAAGAACTTCTCCACAGCATCGTCGGTAGGAATGAACATGGCACCAACGTCACCGATGCTACGTGAACCTGTAGTTGGAGAATACTGGTTCCAACCCGGGTCAAATTTCAGTTTTGACGTACCGTTGATGAGCTTGCCATCGGGATAAGTTCCCTGTGAATGATGGCTGTCGTCAGTATAATAGCGTAGCTCATAAATCATGTCAACAGGCTGCTGACCGTTCTCCAGAGCCACGGCATTGTACTGCTCGGTTATTCTCGGGTTCTCGTATGGAGCGCAATAGTAGTCCAGAATGCGGCTGAAGTAACCAGTCTGGTTGTCGCCTCTCAGCACCTGAGCCATATTGCCCGGTGGTACGATGACATCCTGCATCTGGTGGATATAACCATTCTGGCAGGTTACGTCGTTTTTGATAATCTGGTCGCCGTAGACGTATGCCATGCCGTCTTTGTACTCTGAACCAGTCAGGATAGCAAAGTCGTTGTCAAAGTCCTTGTCGCCAGACACCTTGATGCTGTTGTTCAGCATGTGCTCACGGGTAAAGTGCAGCATCATGGGGACGGTGGCATCGCTCACGAGGTAGATACCCTTGTCGCGGTAGTCGTCCCAGAGCGTGTTGCCCTGAGGCATCAGGTTACCATCAGTCAGGTGCTGGATGGTGTCTACCACGTTCACGTTGGTCTCGTGCTTCATGGCTACACCAGCTTCCATGCCCTCGCCGTCGTGTACATTCGACAGCATACCCACCAGCATGGCGTTTTTAAGCATAGAGTTGTACAGCAGCAGTTTCTTCTGGGCCTGTGTCAGGTCCTCATAGCTGCGCACACCCCAGGTGTTAGAAGAGAAGAACCGTTGGAACGCCTCGTCGTTGGCGGGGAATACGGTCATCGAACCTGTGCGGTTCAACGTCTCGGAATAACCAAGGTCGTCGATAAGCCGCAGGTAGGTTGAGAACGTACCCGTCAGTTGCGTTGGGTTCTTCAGTTCCTGGTAGATGCTTTCACCAAGCCATGACGGCTTGCTTTCTTCATCCACCACCGCGTTCTTTTCAACGCAGGCGGTCATCAATCCCGTTAAAACGAGAGAGATACAGAAAATGAATTTTTTCATAAATAGCTATTTATTAATAATTAGATTTATTTCAGCGTTTTGTTGCATTTCTTTTGTTAGTAGTTGCTTTCAACCTGCAAAAATAAACAAAAATTATTAAATACACAAAAAAACAGCTGTTTTTATATAAATAAGGTATAAAAAAGACCCTCCCACTTTGTTGTGGAAGGGTCTTGTATATTAAGAGATGCTATTCTCTCTCTCGTTCTGATTAGTTGGTCAGAGCGTCGAGGTCAGCGTCAGCGTTCAGCGACAGAGCGATGAAGTCGAGGTCGAGATAAGTAGCCTGTCCGTCGTTCTTGATAACGAGCTTGCCACCCTCAGGAATTACGATACCGCCAATCTGGAAGAAGCCCATGCTGCCAGTACCCATTGTTGGCATGTTGTAGTTACCCTCAGCGTCAGCCTCGATGGTGGTCTTGGTCAGGTCAACCGGAGTCATGTTGCCCTCAGCGTCCATCACATACAGGGCAACGGTCTGAACAACACTGCTGCTACCGTTACGGCCATAGATGAACATCTTGTAAGTGCCAGCTGCCAGAGCGGGAGTAGCGAAATAGCTGCCCTCAGTCAAACGAGCTGCCTGACCGTTAGAGTAGCGGTCGAAGTGGTCGTTGGCGTTGCCGTGGCCTTCGCCCCAGTACTTCACGTCAGTCCAGCCAATCCATGTGTCGCACTCACCAACCAGTGTCAGAGCCTCAGTGTCCTCGAACTCGGCAGCGAAGGCAATGTCCTCCTGCTTCACGTACTCAACGGTCTGCTCCTCACGCAGTGTACCGTTAGGCAGCTCAATAGCAGCCTGACCAGTGAAGGTCACGTGACGGTCCTTGTAAGAGCTGTTGGTTCTGGGCACGATGTACCAGCTGCCGTCAGCCTCATTCTTGTAGCCAATGTTGTAGTAAACGTTGATGTTGTCGCCAACGAACTGGTTAACAGATACGCGCTTGATGCGGGTTCCGTCGCTATATGTCAGGTTCAGCAGAGCATTGTACTTGCCGCTGTCCTTAAACTTAACGGTAATCACGGCACCCTCGGCAACTTCAACCTCGGCAGCGTCGTCGGTGTCGTACATCCACTTCACGGTCTTGTCAGCGTTGTAGATAGCAGCCTTGTCGCTTTCAACCAGCGATACAAAGCTACCAACGCGAACACCGTTGATAACGCGGGCGTCCTTCAGCTCATTGCCATCGGGGTCTACATAGACAACCTTAGCGTCAGTGTACTTAACGCTGGGGTCAACGTCCTGCTCAATGGTCAGGTTGTCGATGTAACAGTTGTTACCGTTGTTGATGTAACCGAATACGTCAATCTGAGTAGCCTCGTTGGCATCAGCTTGCCAGTAGTCAATCTTGTCCTCGCTCTCGGCCAGCACGTTACCTTCGGCATCCGAAACAGTGTAGGTGTACTTGCGGTCGAAGCAGTAGAACTTCAGTTCCACCTTCAGCCACTGGTTGCACCATGCACCTAAGCCACCTTCCATGTTGGTGCCGTTGATGAAGAAGTTGTTCTTGTCAGAACCAATGTTAAAGGCTCCACCCTTGGCATTGTAGGCGTTCTTAGCACTGCCACCGTTGTTGCCACGTACCAAAGCATCACCAACAGTTACGATGGCACGGTTGCCGTTGACATTGTAGTAGTCGAAGCTCATGATAACCTTCTTGGCCTTCTCAACCTTGTCGCTGAAGTCGTAGTGAGCAAAGCTGTAGCCATTCTGCGCATTGCCAGCACCCTTGAAGGTGGCA
>CAMWKZ010000012.1 GCA_947174945.1 uncultured Prevotellaceae bacterium
CTCCCCCTATATTGTAGTCCCCCTTATATAGGGGGGACGGAAATATATAGGGGGATAGGAGGCTTCGATGGGGGTGGCCCTGTCCCGACTGGCCCTGCATCGTATGCCGACCCGCTCCGCACCCTGTCCCGATACGCTTCGCATCATGCGCCGAGGCCGTCCGCACCGTGTGCCGACCTGCTCCGCATCATGCACCGACACGCTCCGCACCGTGTGCCGGTGCACTGCGCATCATCTGGGCATTGAATGGCTCGTTTATTGGGGTAGACACTTGATTTGCAACAATTCGCAACCGTTTGGCGCAAAAAAGTTGCGATTTGTTTGCTTGTTTCGACGGAAATGTGTAAATTTGCAGCCGAAATAGCAAATATGGAAAAGGAATGAAGAGTCTTAACCTACTAAACAGCTTGATTATTATTCGACTGCGTGGAGTGGTCGGAAGTGATGAGGCATATATGTAGCGACATAGGTTAGACCAACGATATATGAGCCTTTCTCACTTCCGGGTGCGAAAGGCTCGTATCGTAAACAAACACAACAGTGGATGATTAAACTAAGTAAAGGATATGAGTGACAGATTGTTTATTTTCGACACGACACTGCGCGACGGCGAGCAGGTGCCCGGATGCCAGCTGAACACGATAGAGAAGATTCAGGTGGCCAAGGCCTTGGAGCAGTTGGGTGTGGACGTGATTGAGGCGGGATTCCCCGTGAGCTCGCCCGGCGACTTTAACTCGGTGATTGAGATTTCAAAGGCCGTCACGTGGCCCACCATCTGTGCGCTGACACGTGCCGTGCAGAAGGACATCGACGTGGCTGCCGAGGCTTTGCAGTATGCCAAGCACAAGCGCATCCACACGGGCATCGGCACCAGCGACTCGCACATCAAGTACAAGTTCAACTCAACGCGCGAGGAGATTATCGAGCGTGGCGTGGCTGCGGTGAAGTATGCCAAGAAATACGTGGAGGACGTGGAGTTCTACTGCGAGGATGCCGGACGGACGGACAACGAGTATCTGGCCCGTGTGGTGGAGGCCGTCATCAAGGCCGGTGCCACGGTGGTCAACATCCCCGACACGACGGGCTACTGCCTGCCGCAGGAGTATTTCGAGAAAATCAAGTATCTGAAGGAGCACGTGGACGGCATCGACCGCGCCATCATCTCCACCCACTGCCACAACGACCTTGGCATGGCCACGGCCAACACCTTCTCGGGTGTGATGGGCGGTGCCCGTCAGGTGGAGGTGACCATCAACGGCATTGGCGAGCGCGCCGGCAACACGTCGCTGGAGGAAATCGCCATGATACTGAAGTGCCACACGGGGCTGGGCATCGACACGAATATCAACACCACGAAGATTTACCCCACCAGCCGCATGGTCAGCTCGCTGATGAATATGCCCGTGCAGCCCAACAAGGCCATCGTGGGCCGCAACGCCTTTGCCCACTCCAGCGGCATCCATCAGGACGGCGTGCTGAAGAACGTGCAGACCTATGAGATTATGGACCCGAAGGATGTGGGTATCGACGACAACTCCATCGTGCTGACCGCCCGCTCGGGCCGCGCTGCGCTGAAGCACCGACTGAGCGTGAACGGTGTCGAGGTGGACGACCAGAAGCTGGACAAGATATACGAGAAGTTCCTGCAGCTGGCCGACCAGAAGAAGGAGGTGAACGATGCCGACGTGCTGATGCTGGCCGGTGCCGACACCGCCGAGGCTCATGCCGTGAAGCTCGACTTCCTGCAGGTGACCACGGGCAAGGGCGTGAAGAGCGTGGCCTCCGTCGGGCTGGACATATCGAACCAGAAGTTTGAGGCTGCCGCATCGGGCAACGGCCCCGTAGACGCAGCCATCAAGGCGCTGAAGAAGATTATCATGAAGCAGATGACGCTGAAGGAGTTTACCATACAGGCCATATCGAAAGGCTCCGACGATGTGGGCAAGGTACACATGCAGGTGGAGTACGACGGCTCTATCTACTACGGATTTGGTGCCAACACCGACATCGTGACCGCCTCCGTCGAAGCATATATCGATTGTATTAACAAGTTTAAGAAATAAGTGCAATGAATACGTTATTTGATAAAATATGGGACAAGCACGTGGTGCAGGTCGTACCCGACGGTCCCACCCAGTTGTATATCGACCGTCTGTATTGCCATGAGGTGACATCGCCTCAGGCCTTCGACGGCATGAGGGCCCGCGGACTGAAGTGCTTCCGCCCCGACCACATCTATTGTATGCCCGACCATAACACCCCGACGCACGACCAAGACAAGCCCATCGAAGACCCCGTGTCGGCCAAGCAGGTCAGCACGCTGGCACAGAACGCCAAGGACTTCGGGCTGACGCACTACGGTATGCTGAACCCCTCAAACGGCATCATCCATGTCGTAGGCCCTGAGAAGGGACTGTCGCTGCCCGGCATGACCATCGTCTGCGGCGACTCGCACACGTCGACCCACGGAGCTATGGGAGCCGTGGCCTTTGGCATCGGCACCAGCGAGGTGGAGATGGTAATGGCCTCGCAGTGCATCTTGCAGCAGAAGCCCAAGTCGATGCGCATCAACATCAACGGCCAGTTGCAACAGGGAGTGACGGCCAAGGACGTTGCCCTCTACCTGATGTCGCAGCTCACCACGTCGGGTGCCACGGGCTATTTCGTGGAGTACGCCGGCGACGTGGTAAGGGACTTGTCGATGGAAGGCCGACTGACGCTGTGCAACCTCAGCATCGAGATGGGTGCCCGTGGCGGTTTCGTTGCTCCCGACGAGAAGACCTTTGAGTACATCAAAGGCAAGGAGTTTGCCCCGAAGGGCGAGGAGTGGGACAAGGCCGTCAGCTACTGGAAGACGCTGCAGAGCGGCCCCGATGCCGTGTTCGACAAGGAACTGACATTCGATGCCAAGGACATTGAGCCGCGCATCACCTATGGCACCAACCCCGGCATGGGCATCGGCATCACCGAGGCCATTCCCACCGAGGGTGGGGTAGGCTTCGAGAAGTCGCTCGACTACATGGGCTTCAAGCCCGGCGAGAAACTGCTGGGCAAGCAGATAGACTATGTGTTCCTCGGTGCCTGCACCAACGGGCGCATTGAGGACTTCCGCGCCTTTGCCTCGCTCGTCAAGGGGCGTCAGAAGGCAGCCAACGTGGTGGCTTGGCTCGTGCCCGGCTCATGGGCTGTCGACCGCCAGATTCGTGAGGAGGGCATCGACAAGGTGCTGGAGGAGGCTGGCTTCCAGCTTCGTCAGCCCGGCTGCTCGGCCTGTCTGGCCATGAACGATGACAAGGTGCCCGCTGGCAAGTACAGCGTGTCAACCTCGAACCGTAACTTCGAGGGACGTCAGGGCCCCGGTGCGCGCACCATCCTCTGCTCGCCGCTCGTAGCCGCTGCCGCCGCCGTAACAGGAGTAATAACCGACCCAAGAACACTATTATGAAACAGAAATTCAACGTTATAACATCAACGTGTGTACCCCTTCCATTGGAGAATGTAGACACTGACCAGATTATACCCGCCCGTTTCCTCAAGGCTACCACCCGTGAGGAGAAATTCTTTGGCGACAACTTGTTCCGTGACTGGCGCTACAACGCCGACGGAACCGTGAACGAGAACTTTGTGCTGAACGACCCCACTTATTCGGGCTGCATCCTTGTGGCTGGCAAGAACTTCGGCTCGGGCTCCAGCCGTGAGCACGCTGCGTGGGCCATCGCTGGCTATGGATTCCGTGTCGTTATCTCGTCGTTCTTTGCTGACATCCATAAGAACAACGAGCTGAATAACTTCGTGCTGCCCGTTGTGGTCAGCGAGCAGTTCTTGGCCGAGCTCTTCGAGAGCATCAAGCAAGACCCGAAGACGGAGGTGGAAGTGGACTTGCCCAACCAGACCGTTACCAACAAGGCTACAGGCAAGAGCGAGCAGTTTGAAATCAACGGCTATAAGAAGCATTGTCTGCTCAACGGACTGGACGACATCGACTTCCTCGTGGAGAACCAATCGAAGACCGAAGCATGGGAACAGCTCAACAGGTAAACGCCTACCAGCGCATCCCGCCCTTTGTCGAGATTATGGACTCGACGCTGCGCGACGGTGAGCAGACCAACGGGGTCAGCTTTCTGCCGCACGAGAAGCTGGTGATAGCCCGTAAGCTGCTGCACGATGTGAACGTAGACCGCATCGAGGTGGCATCGGCTCGGGTCAGCGAGGGTGAGAAGGATGCGGTGACGAGGATTTGCCGGGCTGCTGCTCAGGTGAACCGTTTGGAGCGCGTCGAAGTGCTGGGCTTTGTCGACGGAGGCAAGTCGGTTGACTGGCTCTACGACTGTGGCGGACGCACCATCAACCTGCTGGCGAAGGGCTCGCTGAAGCACTGCACCCACCAGTTGCACAAGACACCCGAGGAGCATATCGAGGACATCAAAAGGGAGATAGCCTATGCCACCCAGAAGGGAATGACGGTCAACCTGTATCTGGAGGACTGGAGCAACGGCATGAAGGACTCGCCCGAATATGTCTATCAGGTAATGGATGCGCTTGCGCCCGTGACGGACATCAAGCGGTTTATGCTGCCCGATACGCTGGGCGTGATGAACCCGTTGCAGGTGATTGAGTATTTCCGTAAGATGCTGAAGCGCTATCCTCACGTACACTTCGACTTCCATGCCCACAACGACTACGACTTGGCGGTGTCAAACTCGCTGGCTGCTGTGCTGAGCGGTGCCAAGGGACTGCACGTTACCGTCAACGGACTGGGCGAGCGTTGTGGCAATGCGCCGCTGGCCTCGGTGCAAGCTATCTTGAAAGACCAGTTTCATGCCAAGACGAACATCGTGGAAAGTCAGTTGAACGACATCTCGCGGATGGTGGAGAGCTTCAGCGGTATTGTCGTGGCTCCCAATCAGCCCATCGTGGGTGAGAATGTGTTTACGCAGGTGGCTGGCGTTCATGCCGACGGCGACTCGAAAGATAAGCTCTATTACAACGAACTGATACCCGAGCGGTTTGGCCGTAAGCGTGAGTATGCGCTGGGCAAGAACTCAGGGCGTGCCAACATAGCCAAGAACTTGGAGGAACTGGGACTGGAGCTGACACCAGAGCAGACACGCCGGGTGACGCAGCGCATCACCGAACTGGGCGACAAGAAGGAAATCGTGACGCAGGAAGACCTGCCCTATATCGTTAGCGACGTGTTGAAGCACGACGGCTCGGAAGACCGCATCAAGCTGTTGAGCTATGTCGTGTCGACAGCCTACGGACTGAAGCCCGGTGCCAACCTGAAAGTGGAAATCAATGGTAAGCAGTATGACGGCAGTGCGGTGGGCGACGGTCAGTACGATGCCTTTGTGAAGGCTCTGCGCTATATTTATAGGAAGTATCTGAACCGCACGTTCCCCGTTCTGGCCAACTATCAGGTCAGTATTCCACCGGGTGGACGGACGGATGCGTTGGTGCAGGCTGTCATCTCGTGGCACTATAAAGGGGGCATCTTGCGCACGCGCGGACTGGATGCCGACCAGACGGAGGCTGCCATTAAGGCAACCTTTAAGATGCTGAACATCGTAGAGAATGAACTATCAGAATAAAATGTAATAACGAACAAAAAACGAAGAATATGAAACTGAATATTGCAGTACTGCCGGGCGATGGTATCGGGCCGGAGATTATGAAGCAGGGCGTGGCCGTAATGGATGCCGTGGCTGAGAAGTTTGGACATGAGTTTGCGTATGAGGAGGCACTGGTGGGTGCTACGGCTATCGATGCCGTGGGCGACCCGTACCCTGAGGCTACCCATGAGGTTTGCATGAAGGCTGATGCCGTGCTGTTTGCTGCTGTAGGCGACCTGAAGTATGATAACAATCCGACGGCAAAGGTGCGCCCGGAGCAAGGCTTGCTGGCTATGCGTAAGAAGCTGGGGCTGTTTGCCAATGTGCGCCCGGTGGCTACCTTCGACTGCCTGTTGCATAAGTCGCCGCTGAAGGACGAGCTGTTGCGCGGTGCTGACTTTGTGGTTATTCGTGAGTTGACAGGTGGTATGTACTTTGGCGAAAAGTATCAGGACAACGACAAGGCTTATGATACGGACATCTATACGCGCCCTGAGATTGAGCGCATTCTGAAGGTGGCTTTTGAGATGGCAATGACGCGCAAGAAGCACTTGACGGTGGTGGATAAGGCTAACGTGCTGGCATCGAGCCGCCTGTGGCGCCAGATTGCGAAGGAGATGGAGTCGCAGTATCCTGAGGTGCAGACGGACTATATGTTTATCGACAATGCCTCTATGCGTGTGCTGACGGAGCCTACGTTCTTCGACGTGGTAGTCACGGAGAATACGTTTGGCGACATCCTGACTGACGAGACATCGTGCATCACGGGTTCGATGGGACTGCAGCCTTCGTCCAGCCTGGGCGAGCATACCCCGTTGTTTGAGCCTGTACACGGTTCATGGCCGCAGGCTAAAGGACAGAATCTGGCTAACCCGTTGGCACAAATCCTGTCGGCTGCCATGTTGCTGGAGCACTTTGGACTGACGAAGGAGGGGGCGCTGATTCGTGAGGCTGTCAATGCTTCGCTCGATGCCAACGTGCGTACTCCTGAGATTCAGGTTGAGGGCGGAGCGAAGTATGGTACCAAGGAGGTTGGTGCATGGATTGTAGACTATATCAAAAAGGCATAGTCCTGTTATTGTTTACTGTGCTGGCAGTGCAACTGCCGGCACAGACTACAGACAATCAGCGCTGGCGCGATTCGCTGACGGTACTTAACAGGCTGATAGCAACACAGCCGTGGTCAGCCGACTTGCATCTGCGCAAGGCTGCTGCCAACCTGCAACTGAAGCAGTGGCAGTATGCTATTGATGAATATGCACAGGTGTTGCGGAAGGAGCCTCGTAATCCGGCGGCTCTGTTCTATAGGGCTTACGCCAATACGCACCTGCGTCATTTCGATTTGGCCCGAAACGACCTCAACGACTTGTTGCTTTATCTGCCCAGTCATTTCGAGGCTCGCATCTCGCTGGCCGTTGTGCTGCAGCAGATAGGACACAAGCAGGAGGCACTCGACCAGTTGAACCAAGCCGTCCAGCTTCATGTAGACTCAGCTGTGGCCTATGCCATGAGAGCCAATCTGGAGCGCGACATGAAACAAGATGATGCTGCCTTGTATGACTGGCAGCGAGCGGAGCAGTTGTCGCCACTCGACCCGACTTATGTGGTGTCGCACGTTGACTTGCTATTGGTTCTGGAGCGCAGGACGGAAGCCCGTCGAGTGCTTGATGCGGCTGTGCGTCGCGGCATTCCCCGTGGTATGTTGCTGGAATGGTATGAGAAATGTAAGAGGTAATGAAGAAGCCTGACATCAAGTTTTCTAATATAAAGGCTCCCACAAAGCGGCAGTTTGCTTTGTGGTTCTTTGGCATCGTGGTTGTGTTAGCGGCTGCTAAGCGACTGACAACCACCCCAAGTACAGCTGAATTAGTGGAGTCAGCCGAGGTAACTACCTTGCGCACAGACGCTCCGCATCGCATACTGAGCGTGCCTAATTATAATGCCGCATTCCCTGACAATCAGAGCGTACAGATTGCAGCCGCTGAACAATGGGGTGTGCGCCCGGTGCAGAACCGTGAAGATGCAGAGGCACGCAAGAAGGAACTGGTCTATGTGGCCGCCAGTCCCTATTATCATGTTGACAAACTGAGCAATTCAATACCTTATCTGGTGCCACGTGCATCTGTATTGTTGCAGGACATCGGTCAGGCTTTCTACGATAGTCTTTATGTGAAAGGTGTCCCCTTGAACCAGCTGATTGTCACCAGCGTGTTGCGAACGGTGGACGATGTGGCTAAGTTGCAGCGCCACAACCTGAATGCAACAGAACGCTCATGCCACCTGTTTGGCACTACGTTTGACATCTGTTACAACCGCTATCATCCCGTTACGCAGCCTGTTCGTGACGATACCCTAAAGTGGGTACTTAGCGAAGTTTTGCGCGATATGCGCCAGCAAGAACGCTGTTACGTGAAATATGAAGTAAAGCAAGGCTGCTTCCACATCACAGTAAGGTAAGATGCCTTCTTCAACTATATAGCCCCTTTCAAAGAAAGGTATTGGTTGATGGTACGTTCAAGTTCTTCCAGATTGATGAAATTAGCACCACGATAGACTTCTTTCCCGTTCATAAGCAATAAAACTGTGGGGCCGGAATAGACTAAGAAATGACCGACGAGCAACGGCTCTTCAGTAACGTCGGTGTAGAAAGAGCAGAGTGAGGGATATTTGTCGGCTATCTTGCCTACCTTGTCAAGCATGGCCTTACATACGGTGCAGTATGGCGATTTGATGTAAAAGAGACACAGGCGACCTCTTGCTATCGCCTGCTCAATGTCTCTGATGTTTGTTAGATGCTCCATAAAATATGTTTAGCTTATTTCCTCCAGTTCGCCTGTCTCTGAATCGATGATAAAGCCACGGACCACAATGTCCTTGGGGACGAGTGGGTGCGTCTTGATGGTCTCAACGGTCTTGCGTACCGATTCGGGCGTGTCCCTGAATCCTTCCAGCCATTGATTCAGGTCAATGCCACACTTGCGGATAGTATCAAGTGTCTCGTCGGTCACTCCACGCGCTATCATCTCGTGGTGGAAATGGTCGTAGCTCATGTGGCACGCCCCGCAGTGCGAGTGAGCCACCACCATGATTTCCTTAACGCCTAACTCATAGATAGCGACAATAATGCTGCGCATGGCAGAATCGAAAGCCGAAATCACCAATCCGCCTGCATTCTTGATAATCTTGGCATCGCCGTTTCGCAGTCCGAGTGCGGCAGGAAGCAGCTCTGTCAGTCTGGTGTCCATGCACGATAGCACTGCAAGTCGTTTGTCGGGATACTTGTCTGTCAGATACTTCTCGTAGCTTTTCTGCTCTACGAAAGTCTTGTTGTAAGCGATAATCTGGTCTATCATAACTGTATTGTCTTAGTGTTGAGAATCTAATGATACGGCAAAGATAGCAATAAAATCCGAAAGGCTCACACCTTTCAGAGGAATTTTTCCCATAATGGGGCAATTTGCCCCACTATAGGATTTATCTCCTTAGACAGTCCACAGGATTGCTACGGGCAGCCTTCACCGTGAGCCCAATAATGGTCAGAATGGCAATGCACATCACGGCAACGCCGACAATGGCGTAAATCCACCATGCCTGAGGTACACGGAAAGTATAGTCCTCAAGCCACCAGTTTATGAGTTTATAGGCTAATGGGCATGATACGACAAATGCCAGACAGACCACCATGACAAACGGACGGAGTAGGATTAGCACAATACCCGACGGCTGGGTGCCATATATACGCCTGATGGCTATGGAGCCTTGACGGTTGCGTATGTATAGCATAGACATGGCAAACAACCCCAGTGAAGCCACGAGGATGGCAATGAGTGAGAATATAAACACGACGGTAAGCACCTGATGCTGCTTCTGGTATGACTTCTTGATGATTGTGTCTACATATTGCGCCTTATTGTCAAACGGCAGTCCACCTGTTACCTCCTTGTATATTTTCTCCAGATGGGCAAGATTCTCTGCATGGCTGCCTGTCGTCTTTATCAAAAGATTCCAAGGATAGATATTCTCCTCTTCAAGATAAGAGAGCATTATCGGAGGCTGTTTTGCCTCCAATACCGAGCCGTAATGGAAATCGGAGAATGTTCCACGCGATATGAGGCACATTTTGTTTTTGGGATTTTGTCCTGTTAACACAGGCTCAGCGGAATGCTTTGCTATCCCCAACTTGGCATACGTGGATTCTGTGAAATAAACATACCGTATATTGTTTTCCTTCACATTACCATTAGCAATATGATTGCCGTGTATCTGCTTGATGCCAAGGATGTCATACGCTGCCGAATCGCACTCCACACACCGAAACGCCAGTGTCCTGCCGTCCTCGGTCTGCATGGTGTTATTACTCAGCATACCGTGTGGATGACCGCAGGACTGTCCCAATTTCTCAACCCATGACTGCTGGGCCAACTTGTGACGCAAGGCGGTAAACTGCTGGGGAGGCATATCATTCTCCAACAGTATCATATCTGCCGTATTATAACCTAACGGCGCTTCCAGCATACCGCGAATTTGGCGGTAGAATAGGAAGGTGCATATCAGCATCACGCAGACAATAGTGTACTGAAAGCCTATCATCAGATAGGCATATACCACATTCACGCGTGAACGGAACTCACCCCTCATCACTTCAATCGGTTTATATCCTGAAGCAATAAGAGCAGGAATGATGCCAGAGATGATACCCACTACAAGCACAACTAACATGAATACCGCCATGAGTTTGAAAGTCATGCTTTGGAATACGGACAGCGGATAGTTGACTACCTCGGAGGCATAAGGTGCAAGCATCTCTGCCAACAAGAGTGCCACGACAAACGATATTACGCACATCATAACCGTTTCGCACATAAGCCTTACTACCACCTTGCAGCGCGTGGCTCCCAAAAGGCGGCGCGTAGCCATTTCCCTTGCGCGGAACGTTGTTAGCGATGTGGTCAGGTTGATATAGTTGAGTATGGCAAAGAACAGTAATACCAGCGCCACGATGTCAAGTACGCGCATCATGACGGCATCACCGCTGCAAAATTCGCCTTCACCCCATTTCTCATCGAAGTACAAGCTTCGCAGCGGATGTAACTGCACTTCGGTATCATCGGGATATAACTCGAACGGCCAGTATAACTCTTTAAGATATTCGCTCATGTCGGCCAACTTTGGTGTTAAGTCGGCATGTTCCTTCAGAAGCAAAAACGTATATGAAGCACTGGCATCATTCATATTTGGGGTGTTATAACCAGGCTTTATCAAAAACTCGCCCCTGACGATGACGGCAGCATTAGGCAGCACACTGTTGTTGATGTCTTTTATCACGGCCACCACCGTATGCACCTCTTTCCCTTCGCTGTCAAGCGCGATGGTTTTGCCGACGGCACTGCGACTGCCGAACATCTTGCGGGCATAGCTCTGCGATATGACGCAATGATGGTCTGATAGTGCAAACTGCCGTTCATTGCCATCTACGACCTCTGTGGTGAAGACATTGAAGAAAGCGGAGTCTGCAAGTAATACGGTCTCTCGCGTCATCTCGTCGTCAACCCTAACAGTCTGCTTCATGTCGGCAAGACTCAGACCGCTCTCTATCTCAGGATAGCGCTCCGACAAATATCGCTGCAACCAGTAGGCATTTTTATATCCGAACTCGTTCTTAAAGCACGACAAAAGAAATATCCTGTCGCCTTTCTCCTGAAACGCATCGGTATTCATCTGTCGTTCCGTGAATATCGCGATGAGTATGACAAACGCCAACGAAATGCTCAGCCCGAATACATTGATAGACGTACAGAGCTTATTACGACTTAGGAATCTTATGAAAGTATTCATCCAAGTTTGGCGTTACATCTTGTCGTGGAGGCTGTCGACAACCTTACCGTCAAAGAGATTGATGACGCGGTCGGCAAAGGCAGCATCCCTTTGCGAGTGGGTTACCATCACGATGGTAGCTCCTTCCTTATGCAGTTCGTCAAGCATGGCCATCACCTCCTTACCGTTCTTTGAGTCAAGATTACCTGTCGGCTCGTCAGCCAGAATAAGTCCGGGATTGGCCACCACGGCACGAGCTATGGCCACACGTTGCTGCTGTCCACCAGAGAGTTGGGTGGGGTAGTGGCGATTACGATGACTTATTGCCATGCGCTCCATAACGTCCTGTACGCGCTTGCGCTTTTCTGCCTTGTCCATCTTGAGGTTGTTAAGCGGCAACAGGATATTCTCCTCAACGGTCATTTCCTCAATCAGATTGAACGACTGAAACACAAAGCCTATCTTGCCTTTGCGGTATTCTGTGCGCTCCCGCTCACGGAGGTTTGCCACCTCTACGCCGTCGAGTTTATAGCTGCCAGCGGTAGGATTGTCAAGAAGTCCCAGTATGTTCAGCAACGTAGACTTGCCACATCCTGATGGGCCCATGATGGCCACGAACTCGCCGTCTTCCACTGTTATTGATACACTGTTGAGTGCTACAGTCTCCACACTGTTTGTGCGGAACACCTTTTCCATGTCTTTAATCTCGATTCTCATAATTCTGTATTTTTTATTTATTATACTTTGTTTATTCTTATTCACTTCTCAGATACTCCACAGGATTGCTCATGGCAATCTTACGGCAACTGAATATTACCACGATTAGCACTACCGCCAAGATAATGATAACACACACTGCCGAGAGCCACGGAGCAAGCGTCACCTGTTCGCTGAACTGCAACAGCCAGTGGCGACCCACCACTGTGGCAACAATGCTTCCGACAATAAGCGACGGTATGGATATTATCAGTATGTCTTTGACGAAAAGCATCATAATGTCCTTTACAAGAGAGCCGTTAACCTTGCGTATCGCAATTTCCTTACGTCGGCGGTTCACCTCGTCGGCAGTGTAGCCTATCAGTCCGATAAAGGCAATGACTATAGTGACAATGCCCGCTATCATTATCGAGTCGCGGAAATTGCGCTGCGTGTCATACATTCCTGCCATTTCCGTCTTGTAATTATACACCACGATGTCGCGTGTAGGAAACATCCTGTTGATAACACCCTGCACTTCGGCTATCGCCTCTGGTGATATGGCGTTGAGCCTGATATAAAGGTTGTCCATCACGTATGGCGTATAGAAAAGGGCAGCACCGCGCTTGTCTTCATTACAGATGTTGCCAAGACGTATATGCCTGAACACGCCACAGATGGAAAAGAAACTGACGTTGCCGTGCCCTGTAACGAAGATGCTGCGTCCTACAACATCGTCATTCCAGTCAAGGTGTTTCTTGGTATCTTTCACAAACACCTCGTCTACTATCATCTGGTTGTCGGTGCTGTCGGTACGCTCGGCAAATGTTGTCCCCTGTAATACAGGAATACCCAATACGTCAAAGAAGTTGGCATTGCACACATACATATCGGCAATATTAAACTGCTTGTCTTCCTTGCCCTCTTCCCAGACATTATCTCCAGCAACCCACGTAAGCAAGTTTTGGTAGGCAGAGGTGACATCCTTGACATAGCCCAGCTTCTTGAGTTCCGTCACCACCTTAGGCCGCTCCTCATACGGAATGCCCGAGAGGCTGACGTGCAGCAGGTTATGAGCGTCATATCCGGGATTGTCGTTTATCATGCGCTGATACTGCCTTCCTATGAGAATGAGCAGACAGAACAGAAATCCTGCCACCGCAAACTGAATGGCCAACAATACTTGTTTCCACAGTCGCCGACTTGTGGTATAGCTACGGAACACCGACGCTACGGGAATCATGGCATAGAGCCATCCCGGCAGCAAGCCTGTAATTAGCAGCATGGATAGGCATACCGCCGCCAGAATCCATATCACTCCCTGATTAAGCAGCAGGTCGGTCATAGATACTTTAAGGAGAGTTTCCACCTCGCCACGGAAGATATAAAGCAATAGACCTGCCACGACAAGCGACATGAGCAGATGCACCATGCTCTCCTTCACCACCATAGCAATGATGCCACTTGGTGATGTCCCGTAACACTTGCGTATGGCCATTTCTTTGCTCCGCCCAACCATCTGCCCGATGACTATAAGCAGATAGTTAAGCGAAGCGCAGAGCAACAACATCGCAGCAAGCAACGACACTATCCAAATCATTGTTCGCACCGACTGGTCAAGCAGGTGTATATCCTGAAGTGGTGTAAATCGTATCTTGTAATTACACATGTCAAGCGTTTCCTTGTCAACATTCTCACGCACCATCTTGTCAAGATAGGTCACGACGCTCTCCGCATCAGCCCCTTCCGACAGTCGCACATAGGTGCTGTAACGGTCGTTGCCAATCCAGTTTTGTGTGCCGTCCATCATATACTTGCCTATGGTCTTGAGCGACACGAATATGGCCTGAGGAATGTCGCTGTTAAGCGGATAGTCCTCATACACTCCGCCAACCACGAATGAAGCCTCGGTTGACAGCTCTGGCACAAAGAGTCTCATGCCTATCACGTTGTCTCCTATCTTGCGTGCCAACGAGTGCGGTATCATGCACTGGTTGATAACAGAAAGTGCCTGCCTGTAATCACCAGCAATAATATCGCGCGGCACCACGTCAAACAGACAACTGTCGGCCAGACAAATAGCCTTGACGTCAAACTTACGCTTGTCGTCGGTCTGTACCGTAGTCTTGCCAGACAGGGACGTATATCTTGTGGCAGCCTCTACCTGCGGGGTATATTCCTTGATGCCGGGGCCTATTGCTCCAGCTGTATGCCCATACTCGCTATACTCCCCATTGATGACAACGCTTTCGTTTACCTTATATATTCTGTCAGCCTGAGGAAAGAATCCGTCGTAGGTCTGCTCAAAATATACCCTGGCAACAAGCAACAGTCCCATGGCAAGTCCAAAGCCGAGACACAGAATCTTGATAGCTGTCTTTTTCATTATATATATTATAATAAATATGTTGCGTTATTCACTCTTCAGCGAATCCACTGGGTTTTCTGTTGCCGCCTTCAGGCATCGTAGCGTAACGATAAACAATGTAACAATGGCCACAAGCAGCAACGAGATAACAAATACCCACCAAGATACGGGAATATGATAGGCATAGCCTTCGAGCCAGATGTTGATAAGATAGTAGCACAGCGGTACTGCCGGCACAAAGCTACACAGCACAATCTTCAGGTATTGGGTGTTATACATCTTGACAATGCCTGCCACTGACGTTCCGTGTACACGGCGTATGGCAATCTCCCGCCGACGGTACTGAGTGTCGAAAAGCACAAGGCCGAACACACCGATAAGGGCAATGACCACGGCTATGGATGCAAAGAATATGAGAAGTGCAGACATACGTTTCTCGCCCTCATACTGATAACTAAGCTCGTCTTCGAAAATCTGCACATCAATATCCTCTGGAGAGGTATCGGGAGCAACCTCAAGTATTAGGTCTTTGACAAACTTCTTAACCGAAAGAACATCGGCACCGGCAACAGTGCGGAAATACAGATAGTTGGGATAACGCCACGCATCATCAGTGTTTCCAAAGATATAGAAAGCAAACGCCCCTGACGACTGCATCTTCAATGGCTGATACTTGATGTCTTGACAGAAACCGACAATGGGTGCAATGGTGTCAACTCCCCATAACTGGTCATCCAGAGTGAGCTGGAACTCACGCTTGGCAGACATGTTGAATATAAACGTACCTTTGGCATATTCATCCGCCTCCACGAAGTTGCGTCCCTCCGTTACGGGAATATTGAGCAGTCGCAGGAAGTTCCACGAAACGGGATAGACTTGGAAATTAAAACTCGTCCGCTTACCGTCTTGAGAGATTTGCCTGCCCCATCCCATACGACTGGGTTTTACGATGTTTCCGTCAGCCCATGCCATATCAGATATAAGCGGGTTGCGGCGCACCTTAGCTTCAAAGGCCTTACGGCTTTCAATAGTACCGCAGATACGCTTAGGGGTGTATGCAGACATGAGATGCTCTCTGTTGAAACCCAAGTCAGAGTTCATCATGAAATAATGCTGCAGACAAACAAAGATGGATGTGATGATGAGAGATATTGCCACAAAAAACTGGAATGCCAACAATATTACGCGGAAACGACGACCACGGCTGGTATTTCCAAACGAGCCTTTGAACGACATGGCAGGAGGCAGCGACGTGATATAGTAGGCAGGATATAGGCTGGCCACTACGGCAAGCACCAAAGCTACGATTACGACCACACCCACGACAAATATATTGTTC
Organism: uncultured Prevotellaceae bacterium; assembly: GCA_947174945.1. Classification (GTDB taxonomy): domain Bacteria; phylum Bacteroidota; class Bacteroidia; order Bacteroidales; family Bacteroidaceae; genus Prevotella. The sequence goes on from CAMWKZ010000012.1 coordinate 15,827, forward strand.
TTAAAGAGAATACCAGCATTGAGATATTCGGACATCGGGGTCTCTATAAAGCACAATACCAACACGGCGGCCACAAGGAGTGCCACCGATACCAGCACGACCGACTCAAGAATCAATCCAAGTCTCAGTCTTGCATTGGTATATCCAAACACCTTATGGGTGTTGATGCTACGAATACGGCGTGGGACAAGTGCCATGAAGAAGTTGATGAAATTAGAGAATGCCACCAGCAAAATCACAACAAAGACAACACAGAAGGCATAGAACAGCGACGATGATGAATGCTCAGCATAAGAAGACTGGTCAGCATCATAGAGATAGAAATCACTCATGGATGTGAGACGCATTTCCATCGTGTTCAGCACGGCATCAATCTGGGCACCGTCTTGTGCCGTACCGCCTTCAGAGCCAGACATCTTTCGCGATGCGTCCATTCCTACTTTCTTGGCACTCTCATAGAAATCAGCCGCCCCGTCGGCATTATACAATTTATAAACAAAGGTATAAGACCATTCGGATGGATTGTTTTTATACTGGGGTAGCTGAAACTCGCCTATGACATCCGTTCCCGACAATGTGTTGTTGACAGGCATATCACGGAATATGCACACAATTTGATAGACATCATCTCCGCTTGTAATACCGTCACCTATTTTCAGTCCCCATTTATCGGAAAAACTGCGACTAATGCCTATCGTGTTCTGACCCGCCAGCTGTTTCAGGCTGCCTTCTTCAGCAACGACACCCATTATCTTGGTAGCAGAGACTGTCATCATCTTTCTCTTAGCCTTTGCCTTAATCTTCTCTGTGTCTCTGTTGATGTAGATTGTGGCATCGTCATTCTTGCTCAGTTGGCATACGCCGTACTCTTCAACTCCCGACACTTTCTCACCAATGGCATTGCCAAGCGGCAGCGACAAGTAGACCATCCACCTGCTGTTTGTACATTTTTGCTCAAGCACAAACACACGGTCGCTGTCAGGAATACTGTTATTATAAGTCATGGTGTAATACACCTGTACACCTATGACGTATGCCGTTGCCAATGCAATGCCCAGTCCGATGATGTTGAGCAATGCAGATGTTTTATAACGTAATAATGACTTCATCTTGAATGGTATGTTTATAAGTTAACTAAAATCTTCTCAGCCTCGCCGAAATTCTCATAGCTGCTTGTTATGACGCGCTCGCCCGGCTTCAGACCTTCCAGCACTTCATAATACTGCGGATTCTGACGGCCTATCTTTATCTGGCGTTTTACGGCTTCCTTTCCGTTGGCTGTAAGTACATAAATCCATTTTCCGCCTGTGGCCTGATAGAACGAGCCTCTCGGCACGAGTACGGCCTTGGTGGGTTCACCCAGCTGAAGGTTGATGTAATAGGTCTGTCCCACGCGAATCTTGTCGGGACGCTGACCGCTGAACACGAGGTCGGTGCGGAACTGTCCGTTCTTGACCTCTGGATATACCTTTGATACGTTTACGGCATACTGTGAGTTCTGGCGTTCAAATTTTCCGTTCAGTCCTATTGCCACACGGTCGATATAGTGCTCGTCGATGTTGACGATTATCTTGTAATCGTTCAGCACGTTTATCTGTCCGACCATCTGGCCCGTGGCAATGTTCTGTCCTATCTCGGCATCAAGATTGCCAAGCTGGCCGCTGTGCGATGCGCGGATATTCAGGTTGTCAGCTCTTTGGCGTACCAGTGTCAGGTTCTGCATCATGTTCGACAGGCTTTCGCGCATCATCTTCACCTGTACCGAGCGGTACAGCGAGTCCTGACGTATTCTGTCACGCAACAGGCGCAGCTTCTGGTCAGCCAGTTCGTAGTCCTCCTTAGCCTTTAAGTATTCCTCGTGTGCTACCAATTTTTCATCGTAAAGCGATTTCTGCTGGTTATAAAGTCGGCGCATACGGTTACGCTCGGTCTGTGTGGATAGCACATCCTGACGCAGTGACAAACGCTCCTTCTCCATAGCTATCTCCGTGTCACGCAGCATATTCTGCTTCTCGGCCAACTGTGCCTCGGAGTCGAGAATCTGCTGTTGCAGGTTGGGGTTGCGCAGGGTGAGGATAATGTCGCCTGCATTGACCATAGCACCTTCGGCTATGAGTTTCTGCTCGACAATACCAGTCTCAAGAGCTGATACCTGCACAACGATTCCCGCCTCAACCTGTCCGCTGAGCCGTATGTAGTCGTTGAAGTTGCCATTTGTAACATCGCTTATCGTAAGCGAGTTGGCATCGGTACGATACACCTTGTCACCAGTACCGGCAAAAGCCCATATAAGTAACCCTACAAGCAATATTACGGGAACTCCGATTTTTGCGTATTTTCTCAGTCGCGGATTCTTTTGTTTTATTTCTCTGTCCATATTCTGTTTTTTTATAAATTCATTATTCACTTATCAAAGGCTTACCCTGATAGTATTCATATATAATTATGTTTACTGCTGTCTGTATCTTTTTGCCGACAAGCGTGGCACGGGCTTCAGCAAGTTTTGAGTTGCTGGTGTATAGGTCAAAGGCCGACACGCCTCCCAGTTCGTATTTCCTCTGCATGGCGTGGTTGGCACGTTCTTGGGCGGTTACTTGCGCCTGTGCCGCATTCCACTCGCTTTGCGATGATTTGACATCAAGCAGGGCCTCGCTCATCTCGCGCTCCACTTCGTATTTTGTCTTGTCCAGTTCCACTTGTTGCTGCCGATAGCTGTACTTCGCACGCTTCAGGCGGTTAATGTTTGCAAATCCGTTGAAAAGAGGAACGGACAGGGAGAACCCGATATACTGTCCCATGTTGTTATGCCACTGGGTAGAGAACCGTGGGGTATCGTAATCATTGCCAAACACTTTGTAATATGACGTGGAAAAACCTCCGTTGAGCGATAGGGTAGGCATGAAATCTCCGTATGCGGAATGGAGCAGATACCGGCTGCGCTTCAACGAATATTGTGCCTGCATGATGCGGGGATGGGTAAAGGGGAGCGAAGAGTTTTGCTCTTCTGCCATCGACAGGCAAGGAGCTAACGTGTCTTCGTCGTCCACTTCCAACTCTTCATCTACGGGCATACCCATCTGTGCCTTGAGTTCCATCATAGCCTTACGCCTGAGGTTCTTCTGGTTTAGCAGTTCATACTCATCGCTTGCCACCATTGCCTTGACGGCATCCACGTCTGCTCCCGACTTTGAGCCGAGTTGTTCCTGACGTTCTGTTATGGCAAGATTTTGCTGGTCGCTTTCTAAAAGACTTTCCACCTGTCTTACCAAAGCCGTATGATACATTATATTATAATAGGCCTTGATGACGGCAAGTGATATTTGGTCGGCATCATTTTCAGCTGCCTTCTTCTGACACAGCTCTGTCATGCGTGCAGCACGGTAGTTGTTCAATGACACGAAACCGTCAAACAAAGGCAGGTTCATTGACAGCGAATAGCCGTTGTTGAAGGTTTTTCTTGTGGCGTATGTGTTGGTCTCTGGGTCTACACCACGGCCCCAATTCATGTTCCCACTTGTACCAACGCCAATGTAAGGCAGCATTTCTGCAGCCTGTATGCGTTTGTCCATCCTTGATTGTTCCACTGCCAGACGGTTGGAGCGATTAACAAATGCGTGGTCGCGAGCATAGATGAGGCAGTCCCTAAGAGACATCTTGCTCGTCTGTGCCCACGCTCCTTGTATTATCGCCAAGCTAAAAACCAGACTTAATAAACGTTTTTTCTTCATACTTCTTATTTCAGTTTTTCTATCTGCAAATTTATATATAAGAACTCAATAAACGGGGACTTATATAGAAAAACGTGTTTTCAAAGGAAAAAACGTCTAATATTTAGACACCTGTCTGAAAGGGGGTAAACAGTATCTGTTTTAGTAAGCTCCAGCCTTTAGTATCTATTTCGGGTTGCTCCAGTATCTCTTTCGAGGTGCTTTAGTATCTGTTTACCCTACTAAACAGATACTGTTTAATGTCGAAACAGATACTCGAGCAACCCGAAAGAGATACTGGAGGCGAATGCTTTAGAGTATAGTCTTGGAATGAGCGTACTTTTCGCACCGAAAAGTGGCACTTTATGCCTTGAAAAGTGCCACTTCTTTTGTTGTATTAGTAATAGTTATTTCTGCTCTGTCAACCAGAATAGTTCATTCACTGTTTTTTCAAAGTAGGCAGAGAGTTTTAATGCCAATTCTGTACTCGGAACAAACTTGTTGTTTTCAATCGCAAAGATTGTTTGCCGGCTTACTCCTATCGCTTCTGCAAGCTGGGCTTGGCTGATACGCTTGATTGCGCGTTCCACTCTGAGATTATTGTCCATCATATTTGTATCTTGAATAGAATAGTTTAGACTTAAAGACGATGATATAAATCAAAATAAATAAACCTCCCTGAATAAACATCACATAATCTAAATATGCTATCTCATAAATGAGGAGGTCACACGCTATATACATAATGGTGTATATAATGCCGGTAAGGTACCACGAGCGCAGACGTAACGCATCTGTGAACTCGTCTTCATCTTTTTCTTTGGAGAAAGCAATGAAGAACAATGCCAACATTATCATGACTGTACCCACCTCGTCGTTTATCGTATTATTGATGAGGAAACATCTACTACCAAATTCGTCTCTGGAAATCAGTGATGGAATGATACTAAACACGGTTGTATGAATGTCGGGTATCACTTCATTGAGGGTAAGCACTAATAGTAATGCTCCGATGAATAACAACCACCAACCAACTTTGCCAAATAGAGGCTTCAATAAATAATTCTTTTTCATAATATAAATAAATTTGTGAAGTTTGATAATGCAAAAGTAATATACACTTTACATATTGGCAAATGTTATAGTCATAAATTTATCTTTCCACCCTTAATTTAACTTTCATTAAACAGACCCATCATGATTTTAACACAATGAGTAATGTCAGACTGGTTCTAATTCTGGTAGTATTATAGGCTTGTCACGATGCCCGTTCTGCAGGAATTCGGCTAATGAAAAATCCACTTATTCCATCTTTTAGATGGGATTTTTGCCAACTTATTCCATATTTATCCTAAATTTCCTCTTCAATTCCAGTGGTCTACTCCCAATGACTATTATCTGAAAAAATCGGCCTAATATGCAAACAGTGAGTTGGTAAGTGTTGCATATTAGACCGATAATGAGTATTTAGTAAACAGGTTGAATAGTCATGATTCGTAATTGCGCTGAATACATCAAGTATTTAGGTTTAATAGACCACTTTTTTAGTGGTGCCGTCATTCATACGGACGATAGTGACAGAATGGCTTTTGGCTGATTTCTTGTCGACTATTTTACGTCCGCAGAGGTCATAGGTCGCTACTGGCAGTTCGGTCTTGCCAACTTCCTTGATAGCTGTGGACGAGGCATCAATGGCTATGCCGTGAATGGTTAAATCGGAAAGACAGATGGTTTTGCCTGAGGCTTCGCCATTATACCAAGGATAGACACGTATCAGAAGTTCTTGCCCTTCATTGAGCGAGATGACGGGTGTAGCTTTGACATACTGCATATTGTTAGCGGGCATCTTGTTCATTTCGAAGATTGTAGTACGTGTTTCGAAATTGTCAGTAGAGAAATAGATGTGTGAGCACATTCCATTACCGCCACAGCCGCAAACAAAAAGGCTGATTTCGTCGATTTTCAGTTCCGTGCCAGAGGCTGGCTTGATGCCCCATTGAATGTAACGGTTAGGGTTGTCATCGATTTCATCAGCAGGCCATTTGTCGCCTGTTAGTAAGTTGCGCTGGGTTTTACGCGTAGCGTCAAAACCAGTCCAGTCGGGCCAGATGGTATTGGCATTAGGATTGGAATAGCGCTGGACATACATATCCTCCCACGACTCTGGTATTACGGTGGCAGGGCCTGTCAGCTCGTATGTGTCATTGCTCTCCAGTCGCCAGTAGGCTTTCACTTCTGTTCCACCTTCCAGTGTGACGGCAGTAGCTGTGACAGGCACCTCTATAGTCTTGCCATTCTGTTGGATGGTGATGGTGCCAGTCTTTTCGCCATCTTCTGTTAATACAATTTGAGCATAGAAAGTTTTTACCAGTGTGGAAGCCTGATAGGACACTTCGAGCGAATTACTCCACTCCACCTTGTCTGATGAAAGGGTAATGCCGTCAGAAGCCATGATGTTGACTGTGCCTGTCTCTGGAGTAAGTCCGAAGCCATTAAGCGTAAATTCCTTGGTTAGCGTCTGTCCTTTATAAGCTGTGCCGAAATCCCCAGTTGCTGGTACGACGGTAATGTCGGTGGGTAGTGTGATGTCATCTGCCAGAATGTTTTGAGCTTTCATCAAACGAGCACACTCGCGGGCTACCAGCAATGCACCTGTAGTATTGAAGTGCGTAGAGCCTTGCCCGTCGAATAAAAATTCAGCTGTCTTTGCGCTGCCATAACTCTCATAGAGGTTTTTGGTGGCTTGCGTCAGGTCAATGAAAGCAATTCCTTTCTCTGTAGCTAACTGTTCTGAGTGGTAAGCATAGTCCATCGTATGGTCATCCTCAGCCAGCTTCGGTCCGTTTTTCGGTCCGTCAGCGGTTAACACTTGGTAACTGTCACCCAAATCGTGGCGACCATTGCGGCGTATTTTTTCGCCAGTGAAGTATGAGCGACACACGGGTGAGCATATAATAGGAGTAGCTCCTAATGCTTTGGCCTCGTCTACGATTTTGCCCAGCCATTCTTTATAAGTGGTAGAAGGCACCGTTCCGCGCAAATCTACGGCAGCTGCTGCCGTAGCATCGCCGATGCTTTCGTAGTAGCCTTTCAGGGCATAGCCGTCCATGCCATTGTTCTTCTCGTCGTTATGACCGAAGGTAATAATCACATAGTCGCCCTCCGTTACCTGTTTCTTGGCAGTCTGCCAAAGCTCTTCGTAGCCACTGCGTGAGTCACGCCCTCCTTTTGCGTAGTTGATTGATGTCCATCCGTTAGTTAGGAAGTTGCCAAAGTACATACCCCAGCCACGTGTAACGGTGGCTGACTCATCGTAAGGTGCCATGGTGGAATCACCCAACGTGTGTACCTTCTTTGCACCAGTGGCTGCTGTACAAACCAGCATGGCCAGTGCCAGAAGTCCAAATAATTTTCTTTTCATTTGTAGTTGTTTTTGATTAGTAATTTGTGAATTTAACAAACAAGTGCAAATTTACAATAAATAATTGAAAAAGTCTTCCAACGGTGTTGAAAAATTGATTTGTAAAAGCAAATTTATTGTATAATTCTTATGTCGAACTCACGTTATTTTATTATCTTTGCAACATGAAACTGCTGATAATAGATGACAACGTAGCGGTACTCCGCTCACTAAAGTTAGTGCTCAACGGTGTATTTGACCAAGTGGTAACAATGAGCAATCCACAGTTATTGCCTGCATTGCTCAGTAATAACGATGTTGATGCGGTGCTGCTTGACATGAATTTCAATGCGCATAAACTGGATGGTAGCGAGGGGCTGTTATGGTTGGATGTCATCAAAAAACGTGCAAATCCTCCTGCCGTGGTGATGATTACGGCTTTTGGTGACGTGCCATTGGCAGTAGAGGCCATGAAACTCGGAGCCGAGGACTTTATAACCAAGCCATGGGACAATGATGAACTGATAGAGAAACTGAACAAGGCCATAGCGAAACGAAACAGGAACATAGAGGAGCAACGCATCATGGCCGAGGCACACGTTATAACGGAACGTGAGAAGAATCAGGAGAATATGACTCTTGAGGAACTGAAAATGCAACATATCAAGCGTGTCATCAAGGAGAATAACGGTAATCTTACCCTTGCTGCAGAGCAGTTGGGAATAAACAGACAGACACTATACAACCAAATCAAGAAGTTTTGAATACCTGAATAACGAACTATTCACAAGATGAGGCACTTCAGACTATATCTGGTTTTGCTTACATTGATGCTGATTGCGGTGTCTATAGGTATAGGAATGGCACTGGGCAGTGGGGAGGACGGTCGTACATACACTATCCTGCTGGTCGTGGCGGCTATATTCATCATCGTGAAGATAATGCAGATGGTATGGCAGTTGATACACCTGATGTCGTATTTTGTCAAGTCACTCAATAACCGCGACTTCATGATGCGCTTTCCATCGAGCGATGATGAAGGGTTGAAGGATATGTTCAGCGTAATGAACAAAATCACAGTGATGTATCAGGACAACCTGAAGGAGATAGAAACAAAACATTTCTACTATGACCGAATATTGAAGATTATGAGCCATGAACTGCGCAATAGCATAACACCCATCGTATCGCTCAGCTCGGATATGCTAAAACGCCCATTGCTGTATCAGGGTATTCAGCTGAAAGAGGGACTGGAGGTTATCAATAGCCAGTGCGTGGGTATAAAGAGGTTTCTCGACTCGTATTATGAGATGACACATCTGCCACAACCACAAATACAACAGATAGACGTGAGGCAATTGTTTGCTCGCATAAAGCAACTATTTGAACAAGAGCTCTTAGAGCCATATTATAATAATGTGGAGCTAACTTTCAAATATGGGAATGGCATGACGGTTGATGCGGACGAACAGATGTTGAGCCAAGTCCTGATAAATCTGATTAAAAACTCACTGCAGGCAACTGTTGACGTCCAGCACCCACTCATTGAAATAACAGCGTCAACGCCTAACGGAAAGCCTTATATCACGGTGTCGGACAATGGAACGGGTATTCCAGACGATATTATAAAAGATATTTTTCATCCTTTCTATACTACAAAAGCCGAAGGCACAGGAGTTGGATTGTGTATTAGTCGCCAGATAATGAAACTTCATGGTGGTGACCTGACTGTAAACACCAAGTTGGGGAAGGGCTCTGTATTTATCATCACATTTCAGGGCGAAAACGAAAGTTAGAGCGTAATGATTTTGGTGAGCATAGAAGTTAATTTGTGACATCGGATATTCGTATATCGGTAAAGTTTTGTATCTTTGCATCCGAATAACGCAAAGACCAGAGATATGACCATAGATAAGAAGATGAATGACGTGCTGCTAAGAAACGTAGAGCTGTTGTCGCGCATGACGGAGCAGGAACGAGGCATGATGCCTCAGACGGAGGCTCCGCTGCCCTCAGTAGAGCAAGTGCGTCAGATTGTAACATTGGTGAAGAACATCATATTCCCTGACTACTTTAACAAGCGGCAGCCCGATGAGACGATACGCTCGTATTATATTGGTGTACACATGGAGGAGTTGCTGCGACTGCTGATAAAGCAGATAGCCCACGGATTGCAATTTTGTGAAGACTGTGACGGCATTGAAACAAAAGAGGGCGTGTATCGTGAGGCAGAGCGCATGGCGACGGAGTTTATCGATGCGATGCCTGAAATTAAGCGATTGTTATATACGGACGTGCAGGCCATGTTCGATAACGACCCTGCTGCACCGAACTACGGCGAGGTGATATTCTGCTACCCGGTGGTGAATACGATGACGCACTACCGCATAGCCCATAAGTTGCATGAACTGGGAGTGCCTGTAATTCCGCGTATCATTACTGAACTGGCCCACTCGAAGACGGGTATTGACATTCACCCGGGGGCTACCATTGGTGAGTATTTCGCCATTGACCACGGCACGGGTGTGGTGATAGGTGAGACGTGTGTAATTGGCAATCATGTAACGCTGTATCAGGGTGTAACGCTGGGTGCCAAGAGCTTTAAGTACGACGAGCAAGGCAATATGCTGAACGTGCCGCGTCATCCGATTATCGAAGATTACGTGACGGTTTATTCCAATGCTTCTATTTTAGGACGCATCACTATTGGCCACCATTCAACAATAGGGGGTAACATCTGGTTGACCCATGACGTTCCCCCCTTCTCGCGCATCCTTCAGTCGAAGGCTGTCGATGCGTCATTTAACGGTGGACTTGGCATTTAATGCCTTGGCAAAGCGGCCAGTAGCTATGCTCGTACCATTCTCGCTGATGTAGATGCTGTCACTTTGGACTTCCGCTGCCCGAGTTTGTGCATAGTAGCGCGGGCGGCTCCAGTTCCAGTCTCTGACATTTGTCAAGTTAAACTGGTAAGCGCGGTTGTTCCAGTCGTACATCGTTCCGCGGAACCTGCTGCTACTAATGTCGTAGTCCCTATAGTCGATACGGATATCGCCCCAGTTTGGGTCGTCATAATAGATATAAATGTCACCATTGCGGACATCCCAGCGGAAAGTGCTGTATGCAAACTCACGGTCGTTGTAGACATTGTAGTCGGCCTCAAAACCATAGCCGCTTGTGGCATAACCGTAACTGTCGTAATTGCCACCGGCAAAACGCCATACCGTATAATAGTCGCCATCTTGGAAGGCTTCTCCCCAGCGATTCATGTAATAGGTCTGCAGGTCTCCTTTCCAGTTTCCTGAAATCAAGTAGTCGGCAATCTGTTCATCTCGGTCGCAACTGGTGAACATGGTCATGGCCAAGGTCAGCATGGCAAGGCAGGTAAAAATCTTCTTCATAGTCGTATTGTGTTTAGTGTTATTAATTTGTTCTATTGATAGTGCAAAGGTACTCATTGTTCTGCGCCAGTGCAAGCTAGAATTCCTATTTCGGTGTAGGGATTTTCCTATTTCCATCGTTGTTTTTATGTTCTAAAGCATAAAAACGCAAAAAAGACGGATGCAGGCATTGTCATGTCGCAGAAAAGAGCTAACTTTACATCAGTAAAAAGGACAACGATTTCTTTTCCATTATTAATACTATCATTAGAAGTTAAGAGGCGGCACGGTTGTGAAACCCTGCCGCCTTTTTTGAACTTATGCCTTGACCTGCTTCTTGCCGAAGTCTGGGTCGATGCGCAGGAACCATGTCACGATATAGGTCAGTGAGCAGGTGGCCACCACTATCAGAAAGAAGGCCTGATAGCCGACCGACTCCTGCAAGGCTCCAGCAAACATACCCGGAATCATCATCGACAGGGCCATGAATGCCGTACATAGTGCATAGTGGGAAGTTTTGTGCTCGCCACGGCTATAATAAATAAGGTATAGCATATAAGCGGAGAAACCAAAACCGTAGCCGAATTGTTCAATGAATACGCAGACATTGATGACCAGCAGGTTGCTGGGAAGTGCATATGATAGGTAGACATATATCAAGTCGGGTAGGGTAATAGCCATGACCATTGACCACAGCCATCGCTTCAGACCGTCGCGACTGGCACAGATGCCACCCAGAATGCCACCCAGCGTTAGGCCAATGACACCTACCGTGCCTTGCACCAGTCCATACTCGCCATCACTCAGTCCCAAGCCTCCGTTGTGACCGGCATCGACGAGGAATAATGCCGATACTTTGGCCAATAGTCCTTCGGGCATTCGATAGAATAGCATGAAGCCGAGCCCAGCCCATACCTGCGGTTTTTGGAAGAAGGTAACCACGGTTTGGCGGAACTCGTCAACAATGCCTGTTACCGTTTGTTGCTGCCGCTCGCTATCCTCAGATGGTTTAGGCAATGCCCAGCTGTGATAGAGCCACAGGGCGATGAAGATACCTGCCATCAGATAGAATACAAGGCTCCACGAGTAGCGTATTTCACGTGTTAGCACTTGTAAGGCTCCTGCCAAACCGACAAGTAGTCCTGAGGAGAAAATAGTGGCTATACGGTAGAAGGTAGAACGGATGCCCACAAAGTATGCCTGTTGGTGGCTGTTAAGTCCTAACATATAGAAACCGTCAGCAGCTATGTCGTGGGTGGCGCTACTGAAAGCCATCAGCCAAAAGAAACAAAGTGACCCTTGCAACCACCATGGGCCCGGAATGGTAAAGCCCACACCTGCTAATGCAGCACCAATGAGCAGTTGCATGGTGACAATCCACCAGCGCTTTGACTTGAGCATATCGATGAATGGGCTCCATAGGGGTTTGATGACCCAGGGTAGATAGAGCCATGAGGTGTAAAGTGTGATGTCGGTGTTTGATAGGCCAAGGCGTTTGTACATGATGAGTGAGATGGTCATCACGGCCACGTAGGGCACTCCTTCGGCAAAATAGAGTGTGGGCACCCAAGCCCACGGATTCCTTTTGGTCATGCGTATATCTTTTTGATTTCGGCCCCACGATAGTAGTGAAGCAATATTTGTTCATAGTCGTAACCTTGCTGTCCCATGACGGCAGCACCTATCTGACAGAGACCTACGCCGTGGCCCCATCCCTTGCCGTGCAGTCGGAATCCTGTGGGTGTCTTTTCTACGTCAAAGGCCGAGCTCAGTAGATGTGTTTCACTTAGTGCGCGTCGTATTTCCAGTTCCTTGCCGATGGTCAGTGTCTTGTTAGTGCCTACTATCTTTAGTTTCCAGATACGTCCACTCTTGCCACGCTCCAGCGGTATGAGGTCGGTGATGGTGCCGAAGTCGTCCTTTAGTTTTTCGCTTACCAACTGTGACAGCTGTTCGGTCGTATAGTCAATAGTCCAGCGATAAAAGTCGTTGGTCTCTTGGTCGTAGTCGTTAAGAACCTGTGCCAGCACAGCCTTGTCATGGGTGTTGCAGAAAGGGTCCTCCACGCTAATCAGATAAGACTTTGGTGTGTCTTCCCAACAATACTGAAATTCCTCAGTCACACCTCCGCAACACTTTGAAAAGCGCGTGTCGCATATCTCGTCGCCATAGCATAATATTTGGCCTCGAGTAGCTTTCAGGGCTTGTTCGACAGCAGGGCTTGTCTGTCTTGTAATGCCTTGGTAACGCTGACAATGGTCGTCGGCACAGACATCAAATATGGTATGGTCTTCACGGTCGTACCAGCGTATGATTTCATCGTCTTTCTTGATAAATGAGAAGAAATCGTTGCGTTGTTCTTGATTGTCCTTGCGACGCTGCATCTGAGCCAACAGCCATGAGCGGGAAATGACGGCATGAGCTTTCAGTAGTTCTAAACCAGCAGTGGCTTTCATCTCACTGGAGATAACGCTGGCCAGATATTGTTCTACAGGCAATTCATTGATGGCCGTTATCTTGTCGGCCTCGACTACTAATCGTAGTGTTCCCTGAAACACCTGCGTTTCCTTACGCTCCCAGTGGAAATTAACTCCGATAGTCACGTCGTAGAGTGAGAATGAGGCTTGTGCAGACTGAGGGGTGAAGGTTAGCTCGCGATATTGATTGCCTCGCCACAGTATGCCTCCCTCTGAGAACTCAACCTTCTGGTCTCCTTCAATGGTTTCCCCTTTGGCAGTGTAGGCTCCGCTTAGTGCAAAGTGTATCTTTTGGGCACTCACAATGCCTACCGTGACGGAGGGCTGGCTGGAGGTGACTGGTGACGCATGGCCTGCTGTTGGCTTGCTTTGCAATCGCTCGGCCACTTGTTGCATTTGTTCTTGGGTAAGTGATACCTCGCGATAGATGCCGTTCACTATTTCAGGCGTTAGCCTTCTGAAGTCTTTTTCTCGTGGTGTGATGATAAGTCCGCCCATATCAACAGCTCCAGGACTAATGATGCACTGAGCATCCCCTTCGGCTGCATAACAATCAGGGCGGTGCTTCCTGCGAGGCAGTACCACTGTCAGTAACTCATCGCCATTGTTCCATACTATGACGTTCATCATAGGCTCTGTTTGGTCTTCAGAAGGGGGGAGACAATGGTAGAGACGCTTGAATAACTGTTCTCCGTGCTCGGCATGATGGCTTTTGATGACCCATGCGGCAGCAGGATAGTCAGCCACTTGCCAAATGCCTTCTTCTTCGTCTTGCCTAATGATTTCTACCAGATTACGGCTTAATCGTTGCCAAGCCCGCTGCAAGGGTAGCATACCTATGCTGACAGCTTGTAGATGGGCATGGTCTGGAGCCGATGCACCACAATGTGGCCCATTATATAATAAGGTTAAGTCAGTGTGCTTCCATGCCAGCCTTAGCATATCGCCTATCATAGGTAATATGCGTTGAGGCTGATGACGGAGCGTAGGTAGCGTGAAATGAACGGGTAGGATGGGGAAAGGATTAACCAACAGTTCATAGCGACCGTCAATAGTGCGGTGCATCTGTTGTTGTGGCCTGTTCTTGGCACAAAGGAAACAGGGGCGCTCTGCAATTGACTTGGCATCAATCTTGGCTCCCGTTGAGCGCATACGAGCAGGATTCCACTGGGCTTGTATTGTCAGCGTGTCGCTTATAAGTTCGCGTGTCTCAACACATTTTAGGTCGCGATAGCGTTGGCGCACCTCATCCCATGTCTGTAGCTGGCGGTGAAAGAAACGTAGTAAGGATGATTGGCTCATGGTATCTTTGCGCCCTTCGGCTTTCTGTTGGCGGGCGTGTAGCTCCATTGTGCGCAGACGGTCTTTGTACAGGTTGTTGGCATTGATTCGCTCTATTGACAGGGCTGCGTCAGAGTTGCCTCCCCATCGGCGGCATAGATAGAGCTCGGTAAAGATACGTCCGATGCGGTAGTTGCGCGAGAACATAAGCCCCAAGGCATAGTCTTCGCCATACGAGGTGTTGGGGAATTGTACTTCGCGTAACAGGGGAGTGAAGAAGGCACGCGGTGCTCCAAGTCCGTTGATGCGCAGTGCATTGTTAGGACCGTTCTCGTCGGTCCATTCCTTGTGGTCTATAAGTCCCGGTGGAAGTGTGTTTAGTTCAAAGTCACACATACGGTAGGCTCCAATCACCATAGCGGCTTTCTGTTTGTAGAAAGCATCAACGATAGTTTGTAGTGTCTTGGGTGATGAATAGAGGTCGTCGGAATCTAACTGTACTGCAAAGCGTCCGCAATGGTCGCTATTGATAGCCATGTTCCAGCATCCACCGATACCCAAGTCGTAACGTTCAGGGATGAGATGTATGAGGCGCTCGTCTTGATGAGCCAGTTCATTTAATATGTCGGTAGTGCCGTCAGTAGAATGGTTGTCTACTACGATAACGTTATACTTAAAGCTGGTGTTTTGCGACAGGGCACTTTCTACGGCATCGCGGATGGTCTTGGCACGGTTGAAGACTGGAATAACCACTGAGGCTGCTATGTCAAATTCCTGTTCATTATAGTCTACTTCGCTATATTGAGTTGGGTCAATCAGTGCCTTTAACTCTTGTAGATGGGCTGTGCAGGCTTGTTCCATCTCTATCTGCAATTCGCGATTGGCAGGATTCACGTAGTCAAACTGCTTGACACCCGAGGCACGAAGGTCGGTTTCCTCCTCGGTGTACAAATATTCATTTAGGTGCAGAATACATCCTTCGCGACTTAGAAAGAGACGCAGGTCGTAAAGTCCGGCGTACTGATAGTTGTGCTCGCCATCATTGGCGGCATATTTATGCAGTAGTGAGGTACGTACCAGCCATAGGCTTCCAAAGTCGAAATCGTCGCGTAAAGAGCCTTCTTGGTAGTCAATAACAGGGTGTGACTTGCGCTCTCCTTGTTCCATTGTATAGCGGTCGCTATACACCATAGCGGCGTGCTCGTCTCCAGCCGTCAGCAATAGCCGTTCTAGAGCAGAACAACTCAAAGTTAGGGGTTGTGCCTTTAAGCTTAGTAGCACGTAATCAGCCATAGCGTGTTTAGCCACCTGTGTCACAAATTTGCTGCTGACCATATTGTCTGTTATCACCAATGTGCAGTCTTGTGGTGCTTCCACACAGGTTGTCATCCCTTCACTGACGATTAAGTATATGTGTCGAACACAGCTGCTACGGCGCAATTGGGTTACCAATGGAGCCACGTCAGCTATGTCGCGACACGCTAAAAAGCAATCAATTGTCTGTCTCATGTCATTTGCTTAAATAATTAATGATAGGTGCAAAGATACAAAAAAACGGTTAAACAGCCTCTATATTCGGAAGAAATTTGTACCTTTGCACCATGATTCCGCAAAAGAAAAGACTTTTGGGATTGACGCCGACGGAGCTAAGGGATGTTATCGTCGGTCTTGGTATGCCTGCCTTTACGGCCAGGCAAGTTGCTCAATGGCTTTACGAGAAACACGTGGGTAGCATTAGCGAGATGACCAATCTGTCGAAACAGAATCGCGCTCTGTTGAGTGAACATTATGAGGTGGGTACTATGGCGCCTATTGATTGCCAACGTTCGAAGGACGGCACTGTGAAATATCTTTTTCCTGTTTGCTGCGATGACATCGTTGTAGGCGCATCAGCTGGTGAGACAAAGTTTGTAGAGACGGTGTTTATACCAGACCACGACCGTGCTACGCTATGTGTGTCGTGTCAGGTGGGATGTAAGATGAATTGTCTTTTCTGCCAGACGGGCAAACAGGGATGGCAAGGTAACCTGACTGCAGCTGATATCTTGAATCAGATAGTGGCTTTGCCTGAAGTGGATAGGCTGACCAACATAGTCTTTATGGGACAGGGTGAGCCGATGGACAATCTGGATGCAGTGCTTCGTGCTACTGAGGTGCTGACTGCCGACTGGGGTTTCGCATGGAGCCCCAAGCGTATTACGGTTAGTTCTGTAGGGGTACGTGGCAAGTTGAAGCGATTTCTTGATGAAAGCCCCTGTCACGTGGCCATTTCTATGCACTCGCCATTGCATGAGCAGCGAATGAGCCTGATGCCTGCCGAGAAGGCGATGCCACTGCGAGAAACCATTGACCTGTTGCGTCAGTATGATTTTACCCATCAGCGCCGTTGTTCATTTGAGTATATTTGCTTTGGGGGATTAAACGACTCCCCGACGTATGCCCGTGAGATTGTTCGGTTGTTACAAGGACTGGAGTGTCGTGTCAACTTAATACGCTTTCATGAGATTCCGGGTGTCAATTTGCCCGCTTCTGACGAGAAGCGCATGGAAACTCTGCGCGACTATTTGACGCGCCACGGCATAATCTCAACCATCCGAGCCAGTCGTGGGCAAGACATCTTTGCTGCATGTGGACTGCTGAGCACGGCGAAACAAGCTGCCTCTAACATCTTTACCTCACCTGCTAATTCCTGCTAACTCTATAAATAAGATTATGGAACAAGAAAGAAAGATTCGCGTGGCTATCACGCAAGGAGATACCAACGGTGTTGGCTACGAAGTGATTTTGAAGGTCTTTGCTGACCCAGAAATGCTTGAGCTTTGCACCCCCATTATTTACGGCTCGCCCAAGATTGCGGCCTATCATCGTAAGGCTCTTGATTTGGAGACTAACTTCTGTATCATTAACTCGGCTGAGGAGGTGCGTGATGGAGGTCTGAACCTACTTACCTGCTTTGATGAGGAAATCAAGATTGAACTGGGACAGCCTTCTCAGGAAGCTGGTCAGGCTGCACTTATGGCATTAGACCGTGTCATGACCGACTTTCGCAGTGGCTTTTACGATGTGCTGGTGACGGCTCCTATTAATAAGGCAACCATCCAAAGTCCTGGCTTTCAATTTCCTGGGCATACAGAATATATCGAAACCAGTGTGGGCGATGGTCAGAAGGCACTTATGATACTGATGAATGACTCATTGCGTGTAGCATTGGTTACAACCCATTTGCCTGTTAAGGACATTGCCAAGGCTATCACCAAAGAGGCTATTGTCGAAAAGGCTACTGTTTTCCATCAGGCACTGAAACGTGATTTCCGCGTCTCAAGCCCTCGTATTGCTGTACTCTCGCTTAATCCTCACGCTGGTGACGACGGCTTGCTGGGCTCTGAGGAAAAAGACATTATTACTCCTGCTATCGAGGAACTGGCTGCTAAAGGCATACAGGCTTTCGGACCATACGCTGCCGATGGCTTCTTTGGTTCTGGTACCTACGACCACTTTGATGGTGTGTTGGCTATGTATCATGACCAAGGACTGGCACCGTTCAAGGCCATTGCTCTGGAAAGTGGTGTTAACTACACGGCTGGGTTGCCAATCGTGCGCACTTCGCCTGACCATGGTACAGCTTATGATATTGCTGGACAGGGTTGTGCTGACGATAACTCTATGCGACAGGCCATTTATACGGCTATTGATGTGTTCCGCAACCGTCAGTTCTACGATGAGCCATTGCAAAATCCGTTGCCCAAGCTTTTTCATGAGAAACGCGAGGATGGCGATAAGGCTCGCTTTGCCAGAGCTAAGGATATGTTCAAGAAAGATAAAGAGGTAAGCAAGAAAACAACGCCAGAAAGTTAAATTTCTGCCAATGTATGCCATAATGTCAGATTTTCTTTGTATCTTTGCCCGCTAAAAATGAAGACTTCCGAATTGCAGAGCATCAAACAGCGTTACAATATCGTGGGCAACTGCGAGGCATTGAACAACGCGCTCGACGTCGCACTGAAGGTGGCGCCGATAGACCTTAGTGTGCTCATTATCGGAGAAAGTGGCGTGGGTAAGGACATCTTGCCGCGCCTGATTCATGACAATTCACCGCGACGTCGTGAGAAATATTTCGCTATCAACTGCGGAGCTATTCCGGAAGGTACTATTGACTCGGAATTGTTTGGTCACGTGAAAGGTTCGTTTACGGGAGCTATTAGCGACTCGCAGGGCTACTTCGGGGCAGCTAACAAGGGGACATTGTTTCTTGACGAGGTGGGCGAGTTGCCTATGGCTACGCAAGCTCGGCTGTTGCGTGTGTTGGAGAATGGCGAGTACATACCTGTGGGAGCTACTGAGGTACGCAAGACTGACGTGCGTGTGGTAGCTGCCACGAATGTTAATATCCAACGGGCTATCAGCGAGGGACGTTTTCGTGAAGACCTTTACTACCGTTTAAATCAGGTGCAAATACAAATGCCGCCACTACGCGAGCGTGGTGAGGATATTGTGTTGCTGTTCCGGCTGTTTGCTATGCAGATGGCCGAGAAATACCGCATGGACAAGGTGGTGCTGAGTGATGAAGCCAAGTTGCTTCTGATGCGATACAAGTGGCCAGGTAATATCCGCCAGTTGAAGAGCATCACTGAGCAGTTATCAGTACTGAGCACTGAGCGACTTATTACGCCTGAGATACTGTCACGGTTCATTCCGCAAGACCAAGAGAGCACCCAACTGGTTACTATTCATAACGAAGGCGACCACTCGTTTGAGAATGAGCGTGAGATACTATACAAGATACTGTTTGAACTACGCTCCAATGTCAATGATATGCGTCGCGAGGTAAGCACACTGAAAAAGCAGCTTGACGATGTGCAGGGCAGCCGGCAAGGGCAGCCCGCACCATTGCAGAGTACCCAACTGGCTCCCATTCAGCCCATGCCTGCTATGTCGCCTGCGTTGGAAGATGCAGTGGCTGAGGAGTACATAGAGCCTGAGCGTGAACCCGAGAACCTGAACGTTAGTGAATGGAGCAGACAGGCATTAGAGAAAGCATTAGAGCGCAACGGGGGCAATCGTAAGAAGGCTGCTCAGGAACTGGGCATCAGCGACCGCACGCTATACCGAAGACTAAAACAATATGGACTGGATAAGGAAAAGTAACATACTCGCTATCATGCTACTGGCAGCCACAATGTTGTTGGCAGCCTGCTCCGTTAGCTATAAGTTTAACGGAGCCAGTATTGATTATACTAAGACCAAGACCATCCAGATAGCCGACTTTCCTATCCGTTCCAGTTATGTTTGGGGACCTATGGGACCACTTTTCAATAATGAGTTGAAAGACCAGTATGCCAACCACACACGGCTGATACAAGTGAAACGCAATGGCGACCTAAAGATAGAAGGCGAGATAACTCAGTACCAACAGCGCAACAAGTCGGTGTCGGCTGAAGGGTATTCGTCACAGACAGAGCTATCGATGACCGTCAACGTGCGGTTTACTAACAATGCCAACCATTCCGAGGATTTCGAGCGTCAGTTTACGGCCTCTTCGTATTACGAGACCACCCAGTCGCTCAACTCCGTGCAGGAAGAACTTGTTACGCAGATGTGCAAGGAAATCTGTGAACAGATATTTAACGCCACCGTAGCTAACTGGTGATGTGATATTAAGCTAATAGATATAACAAAGAATAAGAGATGGAATTAACGACACTTATCAACCACCCCGAGCAACTCGACCGTGATACGCTGTTCGAGTTGCGCTCGCTGCTGGCTCTCCATCCTTATTTCCAGACGGCTCGCCTGCTCATGCTGCAGAACTTGTACCTGCTGCACGATTCTTCCTTTGATGAGGAACTGCGACGCGCAGCCATTTATATAACCGACCGAAAGGTTATCTTCAACATGATAGAGGCTGCCCACTATCAATTGCGTCGTAAAGATAATGGTATTTCGGAAGCCATAGCCAGTCCTGACCGCACGGTGGCACTTATTGATACCTTCCTCGATGCCATCCCGCCTGAGGTTGACGAGCAGCAGCCCAAGCGCAAACCCACCCCTGCCGATGCCACTATTGACTACGTTGCCTACTTGCTGCAAAGCGAGGCCAGCGAACAGGAAGCACCGCAGATGAAGGGACAAGACCTTATTGATAACTTTCTGGAGCAGCAACAGGGGCGCATCATGCTTACACTTAGTGAGAATGAGGACGAAGACGACGGAAACGAAGACGATAGCGGGAATAAAAGCGATGACAGAAACGGGAATGGGAACGACGAAGAAGAATACTTTACCGAGACACTGGCCCGTATCTACATTAAGCAAGGGCGTTACCAGAAAGCGCTTGGCATCATCGGGCGGCTTAGCAATAAGTACCCCCACAAGAATGCCTACTTTGCCGACCAGATACGCTTCTTAGAGAAACTAATAATAAACAACAATAAAACAAAAAATTAAAAACAACATGTATCCATTATTTGTAATTCTTATCGTAATTGCAGCCGTACTAATGATAGGTATCGTGCTGATTCAGGAGTCAAAGGGCGGCGGTCTGTCGTCAAGTTTCGCAGGTTACAACCAGGTTGCCGGTGTTCGCAAGACTACTGACTTCATTGAGAAGACCACGTGGGGTCTTGCTGCTGCGATGGTTGTCATCAGCATCATCTGCGCTTGGGTGGCTCCCACCGCCTCTACGGACAGCTCAGTGATGGAGAATATTGAGAACCCCGTCACCAACCCCAACAACTTGCCCGGCTTCGGTGCCAGCCAGCAGAAGGACGCTGCTGCACCTGCTGCTCAGCAGCCTGCAACAGAGGCTCCCGCAGCTCCTGCTACCCCTGCCGAGTAATTGGAATTGCCCTTTTTGAGAATACCCCACACCTACTTTCTATGATGGTAGGTGTGGGGTGTTTTACTGTCTGTGTACGGGTTTCCTGATTGTCTTAACAGCATTGTCTCGGAGTGACGAAAGAGTGAAAAAGCAGAGTTGCAGCAAAAAAGTGGCTTAAATATTTGGCTAATTCAAATAAAAACCGTACCTTTGCACTCGCTTTCGAAAGAACAGCGCACGATGGTGCCCGTAGTTCAGTTGGTTAGAGCGTCAGATTGTGGTTCTGAATGTCGTGGGTTCGAGTCCCACCGGGCACCCAAAGAACAACCCCTGTAAGTAGTCTACTTGCAGGGGTTGTTCTTTTTTGTTTGCCTCAAAGGGGTAGGGGCGGGCTTTTATAGATGCCAAGTTAGTCCAAGCTTGGTCTCGAAGGTCTTGGCGGTTATGTCGGTGTAATACTTGTACTGGGTGCTGCGAAGGAAGTAGCTGCCCGAGAGGTGGAGGCTCCAGCGTTTCTTCAGGTCAATCTCGATAATAGGGTTAACGACCAGCAGGCTGGCGTTGCCACGGTCGCCTTGTACGTTTAGGTAGTGCAGGTCACCGATGTTGTTCAGGTCTTTGGTTTCGTAGCCTTTCCACGTGAACAGGCGGAAATACTTGGCGTGGAGCACCAGCCGACCAAAAGAGCTGATTTCCAAATGGGTCTTTGACTTGATGCTATACCCGCTGCCCATATTGTAGTCGCGCTCAATGACGTTGAAGTAGTCACTCTTGCTACCGCCCAGCAGGATGGCACTAAGGAAGATGCGCTGCTCCAACCGCGACAGGGCACCCACCTTGGGCAGGAAGATGATGAAGCCCGGGCCGAAGGCGGCAGCCTCGCTGATGCGGTAGGGCGTCAGGTCTGAACCGTCCTTGATGGGTTTCGAGTCGTAGTAGTTGAAGTGCTGGTAGAGGCCGAACTCACCCGCCATGCCGTTTTTGGCAAGGACAGGCATACTCCACAGACGGCCCACGATGTGCAGGGTATTGACCAATGGCTGGTTGCTGTTCAGGCCAAGGGTCACGTCCACGTCGAAGAAGTCGTAGGGCGTGGTGTGGCGCTTGCCGTCAACAGGTGTTCCATAGCAAAGGTACATATTGACGTATGGGTTGGATTCGCGCCGGAACAGAGCACCGTCGTCAGCTAAATAGCGAATGCCCGTGGATATGGAGAAGTCGACTGGTATGGTGTTATAGTCGTGGTATTTGTAGTGGCTGTTGCTGACCCGCCACGCATCGCCACTGATGATGCGGTGCAAACCCTGCACGGGGTTGATAATGGTGGCAGCAGCCTCACGCAGGAAGCGACGGAAACCACGGCTGCGGTCGTTGAGCACCAGACGGCTCAGCCGGTGAGTCATCTCGCCAAGGGCAATGCCGCCCACCGTGGTGGTGATAACATCGTTGATGGCAGGAGGCTCCGTCTCGCCGAAGAGCTCCCACATCAAGGAACCGCCCAGCGCGTAGGGAGCCGACTCCCAGAACGAGAGGCCGTTGGTGCGTGCTGCGTTGAAATAGAGGTTGCCGTGGTAGGGGTGGGCAAACATATTGGTGATAAACACGTCGTTGTCCCACACGAAACCCGTCTGGAAGTTATGGCGAATGCTGCGCAAGGTGGTCTGCGCAAACTCTTCGTTGGTGGCGTAGCGGTCGAAAAGCTGCACCCCGGCATTGATGGCGAATACCTCTGCTGCAGCCTGCCACGGGTGCTTGTCTGCCGAAAGCGCCATGCTCAGGTCGGTTTTCCTTCTCACCTTGCCAATGGGCTTCGGAGGGGAATAGTTAGACATTCCGCGCCCTTGGCGGATGGTCAGCCCCACCTCGGCCAGCGGACGGCTGCGGTAGCTCTTGGCGCGATGATAGTAGCGCGTGTCGCCCCAGCCGACGGAGGCAAACAGTCCCCAGTTCTTGCCCACCTGATAATCGGCATTCACGTGCGCCTGCAACGAGAAAAGCCTCTCGGGCGCATTGTTAGAATGCTGCTTAAAGTTCTCTATATGATAGAAACCCACGTCGCCACTCACCGACAGCCTCGGAGTGACATAGAAGTACTGGCCCAAGCGGTAGTACAGGGCACCAGAGAATTTCTCGTCCAGCCCCATGTAGTGTGTGCCGATGCCAATCATGTTGTACGTGCTATAGTTGCGGAAGCGAACCCCCACGTTGACCCTCGTAACCGTGCTGCCCGACAGCATATAGTCGATAACGGTCGCAGGGTTGATATTCACCAGTCCGATTTTGTGCGCCAGGGTATCGTGGGTGATGTTGAGCAGTCCCACCTGCCACCCCTTGGGATGCGAGCGCGCCACGTTGACCAGCCCCACCTGCGTACCATTCAGCGAGTCGGCATAGTTGGCCGTGCCTAATTGCACTCCGCGCATATAGGCCGAAGACACATTCAGCAGTCCTGCCAGCTGGATGCCCTTTGGCAGTCCCCGTGCAATGTTGCTCACACCGCTCAGCTGGATGCCCCTAAAGGCCGTGGCCGACATATTGGAGAACCCAGCCAGCTGCACCCCTTGTCCGCCGTCGGTAGCTATCGACGAGATGATGCCCAGCTGTGCGCTTTTTGTTGAATCTTGTATGCTGACAATGCCCACAGGCAAGTGTTGTGCCCGTGCCGTGACGGCAATGAATAACCCAGCCAAAAGTAAATGCTTCTTCATACCGAGTGCAAAGATAGGCATTTTTTGGCTAAGGCATATACTTTTTTGCAGATATGTTTAGGGTATGGCCTTGTTGCCGCTTGCCGTCTGCCTGTCCTTGATGATGTCGGCAAAATGGTCGATGGCCCATTGAACCATCGGGCGGCAGGCATCCATAAACGAAATGGCACGTGGGGTAAGAGCGTACTCCGTGCGTGGCGGCACCTCGGCATAGACCGTGCGCACGAGGAACCCATCGGCCTCCAGATTCCTTAACGTCGTGGTCAGCACCTTTTGCGAAATGTCGGGAATGGCTTTCCTTAACTCGCTGAAGCGCATGGGGCCGTCGTGCTGTTGCAGTTCGTGCATCAGCAGCAACGACCACTTGTCGCCCGCTCTTGACAGGATGTTGCGCACAGGGCAGTCGGGAAACAGCGTCTCGCCAATCATGATGCTCTTATACCTCTCCATGCCTACAATAACGGGAAAGGCACTGCGTTTATTGCCTTTCCCGTTGCACATTCTCTTTTGGCTTATTGCTCCACCACTCCGTCCGTCATGGTGTACTGCTCCAGCGAATTGGCCTTGCCCTGTATGCAGATGTACACCAAGGGCGTGTCGCCTGTGCACAGCGTGTTGCGGCTCACCTCTGGTGCCACTCTCACGATGCAGCCCGGCGTTACCTCTTCCTCCTGACCGTTGAGCGTAAACGTCCCCTTACCGCTCAGTATGACGTACACCTCCTCGTTTTGCTGGTGATGGTGGAAGAACGGCACCGACTCGTGCGGGGCGAGCGACCCGAACGACAGTTCGATGGCCGTCGTGCCCATGATGTCCTTTACAAATGCCTTGCCCTCAAAGGCCGATAGTTCGCCAACGGTGGCAATGCTGTAGCCGTTGGTAGATTTTAATAATACTGTTTCACTCATTGCGGATAATGATTTTATTGTTTGATGCTGCAAAGTTAAGGCTTTTGCTGAATATGTGCAAGAAGGCACTTGCGGGATGCTAACTTACCACGGGGTAACCATTGCTGGCAGTCAGGCAGTTAGGTAACAGGAAATATGGTTTATTAAGATTTATTATACCTATAATGGAGTAAGACCCGTTCCCTCCCCCGGAAAGAACGGCTCTTACTCGTGGAAAGAACGGTTCTTTCCGAGGGAAGGAACCGTTCTTTCTCAGAGACGAATAACGGCAGGGTGGGTGACAAGGGGGTTCTACACCAGCGTATGCAGGTCGAAATACTGCTGCACGTCGGCCTTGTAGGAGTCGGAGATGGGGATGTACTCCGTGCCGAAAACGATGCGCAGACGGTCTACCTGCGTGACGTGCGTCATGTGAACGATGTAGGAACGGTGGGTGCGCAGAAACTCAGGGCGCGGCAGATAGTCCTCCAGCTTCTTCATCGACATGAGCGACATGATGCGCTGGCCGTCGGTAAGATAGATGCGCACGTAGTCCTTCAGTCCCTCGATGTACAGAATATCGTCCAGCGCAATGCGCACCAGCTTGTAGTCGCTCTTGACATACATGAAGCGGTCCTTGGCATAGGTCTGCTGGCGCTGTACGGTGCCGAACCAGTCGAGCGCCTTGTTGGCAGCCCGCAGAAAGTCGTCGTAGCTGACGGGCTTCATCAGGTAGTCCAGTGCCGACACCTTGTAGCCCTCGATGGCATATTGCTGGAAGGCGGTGGTGAAGACGATGCGCGTGTCAGGCGGCAGAATCTTGGCGAACTCGATGCCCGACAGCTCGGGCATCTGAATGTCGAGGAACAACAGCTGCACAGGCTCGTCGCGCAAGTGGCGCATGGCCTCGATGGCCGAGCCGTAAGTGCCGGTCAGGTTCAGAAACGGGGTTTTCAGCGCATAGCTCTTCAGCAGTCCGGCTGCCAGAGGCTCGTCGTCGATGATGGCGCAGTTAAGAGTCATGTTGATTGGTGGCTATTTGATGGTTTACAACTTATTTCGATGCGCGACGTATAGGTGCTGCCGTCAGCTGACGGCCCTCGGTGCCACGTATAGCGGCCCGGGTAGGACAGCTCGAGCCGGTGCTGCACCTGCTGCAACCCAATGCCGTGGCCGCTGTGGTCGCTGGCCGTCTTGGGGTGGTTCGAGTTTCTGATGTCGCACGTGATGTGCTGCTCGTCGGCCTTGATGCAGATGTGTATGAACGAGGGCTTGGTGGGGCTGATGCCGTGCTTAAAGGCGTTTTCAACCAGCGAGATGAACAGCATGGGGGCAACAGTCAGCTGGGCATTGTCAATCGCAAACTGGCAGTCAACCTCGACCGTCGCGGGCAACCGTAGGCGCATCAGCTGGATATAGTCTTTCAGAAAATCCACCTCGTTGCTCAGCGGCACGGTGGGCTGCTGGTTGTCGTAGAGCACGTGGCGCAACAGCCGCGACAGCTCCTGAATAGCCTCTTGGGCGCGGGTGGGGTCAAAGGCCGTCAGCGCGTAGATGTTGTTCAGCGTGTTCAGCAGGAAGTGGGGATTTATCTGTGCCCGCAGGTTGCTCAGCTCGGCCACGGCGCGTGCCGTCTCAGCCTCGCGGCGCGCCGTCTCAGCCTTCTGCCATCGCATGGCCAGCCGCATGGCGGTGGCTGCTGCGGCAGTTATGGAGAGGTTGAAGATGTCGCGCAGGATAAACACCAGCATGTCAGTCACTGACAGCTCGTAGGAATGGCGGTGCGGATGGTCATACAGCGAGTGGGTGTAGGACATCCAGTAGTGCATCAGCACGCCCAGTGCCACTACGCCCACGATGTTGAACAGCCAGTAGTATCGGCGCTTGTCGGTAGTAAAGTAGCAGGGCGTGAGCCACAGGTAGTTGGCATAGAACACGACCATGAGCAGCAGCGTCGACACGCTGGACATCAGGTACAGCACTACGTTGATGCTGCCCATGCGGCTGACAAACGTCAGCGGCATGAGCAGCATCACCAGCCACACGGCGGCATGAACCAGAAACTCCGTGCGCTTATTCATGGCGTATGGCTTCGATGGGGTCCATGTTGGCGGCCTTCTGGGCGGGAATGTAGCCGAAGAGCACACCGATAAACACGCACACGATGAACGACACGTTGACCGACCACATCGGTACGCTGGCGGGCATACCGAAGGCAGGTACCACAAATCCTGAGATGCTGAAGCCCACCAGAATGCCCAGCAGTCCGCCCGTGACGCTGATGAGCACCGACTCTATCAGGAACTGCAGCGATATGACGGGCCCCGTGGCTCCGACGGCCATGCGCAGGCCTATCTCCTTGGTGCGCTCAGTCACGGAGACGAGCATGATGTTCATAATGCCGATGCCTGCCACCAAGAGCGAGAAGGCGGCTGCCACGACAAGGATTATCGTGACGGTGTCCATCGTCGACGACATCGTTTGCATCATCTCTGCCTGCGAGCGGATGGTGAAGTCGTCGGGAGCGTCGCCCTTCAGCTTGTGGTTGTCGCGCAGGATTTGCGTCAGCTCCTCAATCGCCGCGTCCGAAAGCTCCTCGGTAATGGCCGAGCAGACGATGCTCGAAAACCACGTCTGGGCGGCTATGCGTTTCATCACCGTCGTATAGGGCACTATCATTACGTTGTCCTGGTCCATGCCCCAAGAGTTGTAGCCTTTCGACTTCAGCACGCCAACGATGCGCATGGGGATTGACTTGAAGCGGATGGTCTTGCCAATGGGGTCGGCACCCTCGCCGAACAGCTCAGTGACGATGGTCTTGCCCACCACGCACACCTTGGCGGCCTTCTTGACGTCCTCCTCGGTAAAGCAGTCGCCGTCCTCGATGGTCCACTGCTTGATGTCCAGATACTCGGGGCTTTCGCCGTAGACGCTCGTGTTGGTGTTATTGTTGCCATAGATGACCTGCCCGGAGGCGGTGACCTCTGGCGACACCTTTGTCACAAACTTCTTTTCGCGCACAATGCGCTCGTAGTCGGCCTGTTTCAGCGTCTGCATGGCCGATGGGTCTTGGCGCACACCGCCGCGCATATCGGCTCCGGGGCGTATGGTCAGCAGGTTGGTGCCCATCGTCGACAGCTCCTTGCGGATGCTCTCCTTCGAGCCCTGTCCGATAGCCATCATAATGATAACCGCCGCCACGCCGATGATGATGCCCAGCATCGACAGGAACGACCGCATCTTGTTGTTAGCCACGGCCTTCAGGCTCACCTTAAATAGATTCAGTATGTTCATAAGTCTTTATGTCTTCTTTAGTCGTCCACTGGCTTCGGCAGTGCGGCCAGTGCCTCGGCTGCCGACTTGATGCTGTGGTTGATGGTGTCCTCGCGAATCTTGCCGTCGCGCAGGTTGATGTTGCGGCTTGAATACTCGGCTATCTCGGGGTTGTGGGTCACGAAGATAATGGTGTGGCCCTGACGGTACAGCTCCTGAAACAGCACCAGCATCTCGAAACTGGTGCGCGTGTCGAGGTTACCCGTCGCCTCGTCGGCCAGCAGTACGGCTGGGTCGTTCACCAGCGCACGGGCTATGGCGACGCGCTGCATCTGGCCGCCCGACATCTGGTTCGACTTGTGTTCCAGCCGGTCGCCCAGTCCTACGGCCTGTAATGCCTTGATGGCCCGCTGGCGACGCTCCTGTGCCGACACCTCTGAATTGTACATCAGTGGCAGCTCCACATTCTCCACAGCCGTTGTCTTGGCTAGCAGGTTGTAGTTTTGGAACACGAAGCCTATCTTGCGGTTGCGCAGGTGGGCGCGCTGTGTCTTCGACATCGAGCGCACGGCAATGCCGTCCAGATAGTATTCGCCAGAGGTTGGCGTGTCGAGGCAGCCCAACTGGTTGAGCAGCGTAGACTTGCCCGAACCCGACGTACCCTGAATGGTGACGAACTCGCCTTCGTATATCTTGAACGACACACCGCGCAAGGCCTTCACCGTCTCAGAGCCTACCTGAAAGTAGCGCTTCACGTCGCGCAGTTCGATGACTACTTTCTTTTCTTCTGCCATGACGTTACTTCTTTGGTTGCTGCTGGTTCTTGTTGTTGCGCGGGCGGGGCATGAACGGGTTGCCGGCTGGCTGCTCCTGAGGCATATCGCCTCCTGTGAACGAGAAGTCGACCAGCACGTCGGTACCCTCGCCAATGCCGTTTAAGATTTCGGTCGCCATGCCGTTGGTGATACCTACCTCCACGGCGTGTGCCTTAAACGTCTGGCCTTCGAGCGTCCAAACCTTTACGGGAGCCTCTACGTCGGCAATGGTCTGTCCCTCCTGCAGCAGGGTTTCGTTGGGTGTAAAGCGCAGTGCCTTCGATGGTACGGCCAGTACGTTGTTCTTCTCCAGCGTGTAGATGGTGACGTTGGCCGTCAGGCCGGGCTTCAGCTTCAGGTCGTTGTTGGGTGCTGAGATAACTACCTCGTAGGTCACAACGTTGCTTGATGTGGTAGCCTGCTGGCGCACCTGCGTTACCTCACCCTCGAATTTGTCATCGGGGAAGGCATCGACGGTGAAGGTCACGCGCTGGCCTTCCTTCACACCACCGATGTCGGCCTCGTCGATGTCGGCAATGACGCGCATATTGGTCAGGTCTTGGGCAATGGTAAACAGCTCAGGGGTATTGAACGAGGCGGCTACCGTCTGGCCTTCCTCCACCGACTTCGACAGTACAACGCCGTCGATAGGGCTGGTGATGGTGGCGTAGCTCAGGTTTGTCTGGGCTTTCTGTACGCTCTCGCGCGAAGTGGCTACCTGCTGGCGGGCCTTGTCGTAGCTCAGACGGGCACTCTCGTACTCGTCGGCTGATACCAGCCCTTTGTCGTAAAGCGTCTTATACCTATTATAATTGGCCTGCTCATAGCTGAGCGACGACTGGGCGCTGGACAGGTTGGCACGTGCTGTGTTCAGCTCGCTGGTCAGGTTGGTCTTGTCAAGCTCGGCAATCACTTGCCCTTTCTTCACCACTGAGTTGTAGTCGACGTACAGGTGGGACACGATGCCGCTGACCTGCGTACCGACGGTAACGGAGGTGACAGGCTCGATGGTGCCCGTGGCCGTGATGGTGGTGTGGATGTCCTGTCGCTCCACCTTAGCCGTTTCAAACTCCACTTTCTCTTCTTTCTTACCGCCCGACATCAGCCAGACGACGAGGGCTATAACGGCTACCGCGCCTATGCCCATCCAAAGTTTTTTGTTCTTCATATACCTTTTATATATTCATTGTTTCACCTTGATAAAAACGTAGCAGCTGTTGCGAGAGGATGGTCATGTACTTCGACTGCAACATATTCTGCTGGGCTTGCAGCAGGGCAGTCTTTCCCGTCATCAGCTCGACGATGTTCTTCAGTCCTAAGCTAAACTGCTCCGACAGCAGGGCGTAGGATTGCTGTTCGCTCTCGACGGTGGCCGATGCGGCGCGGAACTTCTGCTGGTTGGTTTGTGCGTCAAGCCAGTAGCCCTCGATGGTCGAGTAGAGCTTCTTCTGCTGCTCCTGCTGGTCCAGCTGTGCTTGCTCGCGCTGTAGCTTAGCCTTATTGACTGCCGTTTTGGCCTTGCGCTGGTCATAGAGGGGAACACTTACTCCGATGCCTGCCGATGCGTCGAAGTTGGTCTTCATTTGCTCGCCCCATTGGTTGCTGTTGTTCGACGAGGTGCTGGTGCCTACGCCGCCCGTCATGCTGATGGTGGGCAGGTAGCCGGCACGCGCGAGCTTCATCTGCACGTCACTCTGCTGCAGGGCCACCTCGGTATTCTTTATTTCAGGGCGCTGCAACAGGGCTTGCTCGTAGACGCTTATCAGTGACGGAGTGTCGCCTAATGCCTGCTGGTTGGTGGCGGTAGGCGTGGCAATGTCAAAGTCGCGGTCGTCGGTTATCTCAAGCAGTTGCTTCAGTTGCAGCTTGTAGTTGGCCAGATTGCTCTCAGCCTCCACTAAGTTGTACTCGTCGGTAGCACGCTGGGCAGACAGCTGGGCCAAGTCGGCCTTCGACATCTTGCCCACGTTGACGAACTCCTGTCCGCGCTCTTCGTTCTTGCGGCTTGTCTCTAAACTCTGACGGCTCACGCTGATAGCCTCGTTCATATAGAGTATTTGCACGTAGAGCTGGGCGATGCGCTCCTGTATTGAGTTGGCTGTCTGCTCCATCTCTAACGCTGCCTGCTCCTCGCTCAGCTTGCTTTGCTTCACTTGGTTGCGGTTCTGGTTGCCATTCCATACCGTCCACGAGGCATTGATGCCATACGTGCCGTTATAGTACGTCTTGTTCACCTTGTTGTTCACCGTGCCGTTTGTTACCGTCGTCATGCCAAACGACTGCCACGGCCTGTAGCCTACACTCTGGTTGGTTGATGCCGAGAGCGAGGGCAGCAGGGCGGCTTGCGACTGCTTGCGCGTCTCGGTGGCCGTCTGCTTGCTGATTTGCGCCTGTTTCAGCGTGATGCTGTTCTGCATGGCATAGTCGATGCACTCCTTGAGCGTCCACTTCTGCTGTGCCGTGGCCGTCAGGCTGGTCATCGCTGCCAAAATCAATAATCCTTTCTTCATACGTATCTAAAATGCTATATTTCCACGATGCAAAGGTAGAGATTATCGACGAAACGGGGAAATAACTTAGACGTTTGTTGCCTTGTTAGTAGAAATAAATCGTCAAAACTTCGATAAGATTAGCATGGTTATAGGTATTTTAACATTAAGTTCGACACGTTTCCTATGGATTTTTCGTACCTTTGCCAGCAGAAAGAAACAGGGGGGCGTGCCGGTTCGATAGGGATACTCATCAAATTAAACCGAAAACCGAGCTGACTTCTCTTGCCAATGGCGGGCCACAATCTCCGAAAGGAGAAGCCGGAAGGCCGGTGGATTACAACGGCGGAGAGCACTCTTATCTTGTAACACAGGAGTTTTCATCACATCACCGTGCGTCCCCTTTCTTTTTTTATAGTTAAGGACTTAGAGTTAAAAGTT
Organism: uncultured Prevotellaceae bacterium; assembly: GCA_947174945.1. Classification (GTDB taxonomy): domain Bacteria; phylum Bacteroidota; class Bacteroidia; order Bacteroidales; family Bacteroidaceae; genus Prevotella. Next base: position 47,502 of record CAMWKZ010000012.1, read on the forward strand.
ATGTTTTCTGGAATCATTGAGGAGTTTGCTACGGTTGTAGCAATCGAGAAAGAGAGAGACAATATTGACCTGACACTGCGCTGCTCGTTCGTTGGCGAACTGGGCATCGACCAGAGCGTGGCGCACAACGGCGTGTGCTTGACGGTGGTGAAGATTGAGAACGACACCTATACCGTGACGGCGATGAGGGAAACGCTGGAGCGTTCGAACTTGGGAATGCTCAAGGTGGGCGACAAGGTGAACGTGGAGCGCTCGATGCTCATGAACGGGCGGCTGGACGGACACATCGTGCAGGGGCACGTGGACGAGACGGCGCGCTGTACGGCGGTGGAGGATGCCAATGGTTCAACGTACTTCACCTTTGAGTATAAAGAAGACCGTGAAATGGCGCGTAACGGCTACTTCACGGTCGATAAGGGCTCGGTTACGGTCAACGGCGTTTCGCTGACGGTGTGTAACCCGACGCATAACTCATTTCAGGTGGCTATCATCCCCTATACCTTCGAGCACACCAACTTCTGTGACATCCGCGTAGGGAGCGTCGTCAACATCGAGTTCGATATTGTCGGCAAGTACATCGCCCGACTCAGCCAGCTCTGACGACTGGTTGTCGTTATTGCCGTAGCGTTTGTGCAGACGGCGCTGATACCACCATAGCGCGCCAATGGCGAGCAGGGCAAACAGCGTCAGATAGACCCAGACGGCCACGGTGGAGAGCAGTGGAGTGGGGGGCACGATGACCTCAATGGTGCGCATATCGTAGCTCTCGGGCGACTCCAACAGGAATGCCTTTACCTGAAACTTATAAGTGCCTGAGGGCAGGTCGCTATAAGTGGCGGTGCGCTCCGATGTGGCGTTCTGCCATTCCTCGTCGTAGCCTTCGAGCCGGTACTGATAGTGGATGCGGTGCTGCAACTGATAGTTGAGGGCGGCGAAGCGGAAGGTAAACACACTGTTGTGCTCGGGCAGCTTGACGCTCTTACTTTCGGGCACGTAGTAGTCAAGCACCGATTCCTTCATGCTGGGTGTCTGAATAACGCCGTTAAGCATAAAGTCAGTGATGCGGAGCTTCAGCAGAGAGCCTGTCTTGGTCTTCAGCTTGCTGCGGTCGACAACGTAGTAGCCGTCAAGCGTACCAAAGAGGATGTTGTCGTTAGACAAGGCAATGGCTGCGCCTTCTGAGCACATCGTCTCGTCCACACCGTCAAGACTGGAGAAGGTGGTGAAGATTTTCTTCTTGGCATCGAATGAACACAGGATGTGGTCGGTGGAGAACCACACGTTATCCTTGTTGTCAAAGGTGATGGCATGGATTTCCTCCGAGGGCAGTCCCTGCTCAATGCCGTAACTTTCAAACTGCCAGTTGCCCTTGTCATCCTTCGTAGTGGTGCGGCTCAGTCCGCCGCTATTGGTTCCAACCCACATCACACCCTGACGGTCGCACGCCAAGCATACGATGTCGTTACTCATAAGCCCCTTCTCCGCATCGGCAGGGGCCTCCAGTGGCTGTATGATGACGTTGTGGTTGCGTATCTGCATAAGCAGGATGCCGTCGGTGGTGCCTGCCCAGATTTGACCGTTCTGGTCCATCGTGATGGTGCGCACCTTTTGGTAGGCATTGCGCGGATAGCGCCTCATTACGTTCTTGGGATGCAGGGCACGGTAGCGACCGTTCTGGTCTTTGTGCAATACGTTGACACCTCCGCCATAGGTGGCTATCCAGATGTTGCCCTGACGGTCCTCTACGCTCTGGTATGCAGCGTTGGAGCTGAGCGAGTAGGGGTCTTTATCGTTGTGGCGGAAGTTGGTCACCTGATAGCCGTTGCCCGTAGGTGTGATGCAATAGATACCGTTGTCCTTGTCGCTTACCCAGTAGTTGCCAGCAGCGTCCTGCGAGATGCCGTAGGGGCGGCTGATGGGTTGGCCGTTGGAGTCGTGGGTGATGGTGTTGACAAGATTCATCTTGCTGTCAAACACGAATATCTTTCCGTGCTTGTTGGCCAGCAGGGTTACGTTGCGCTTCTTGTCGTGCAGCATGGCGCGCACCTCGTTGTCGAGGCTCGATGTGGGGTCTTTTATTAATGATGTACGCGCGATAGTCTGCCTCAGTACCTCCAGTTTCTCCAGTCCTCGGCGGATGGTTGACTCCCACACCACGCCGTCGTTCATCTCAAGCCGGGCGTTTACGGTGTTGGAGAGGTTCCAAGGATTGACGGGGTCGTTGTGGAAGTATTCCACTTGGTCAGCCTCTCGGTTGTAGTAGCCGTAGCCGCCGTGGTTCATGCGCGTCCACACTACGCCCAGCGATTCGCCGAACTCGGCACCGCGACTGGTGAACTCGGGCGATGGCACGTGCTGGTTGTAGAACTTGACTTCGTGCGTCTTGCTGTCAAGGCGGTAGCATCCGTTGCCCAAGTCGGAGAACCAGATGTCGCCATAGCTGTCGATATAAAGGGAGGTGATTTCGCGCCCGATGTCCTTGACGAGCGTGGGTTCCTGTCCGTAGGAAAACTGATAGAGTTTGCCCGACTTGGTGCTGACGAAGATGTTGTAGCCGTTGGAGGCCAGTCGCGTAATGTGTTCGTCGAGGAAATAGCCGTTGCGCTCTAATGAGAGGTTGGCCATGTTGACGCGGTGCACACCCTGATTGGTGCCCACCCAGATGTCGTTGCGGTAGCCTTCCACCACGGCATTCACCGTCAGCTGACCCGTCATGATGAGGTCTTGCTTGTACGTGCCGCGGTCGAGCCGTAGCTTGTAAAGCCCTACGCCGTCGAAGAATACGAGTACGTCGCCCGTTGATGTGACGTAAGGCGTATAGAAGTAGTCGACGTGGTACTGCTCATGCCCGCTTATTCCCTCCAAGGGGTCTTCGATGCGGTCGGTCTTGCGGTTGATGACGAATATGCGACCGTCGTACATCTTAAGCCAGATGTTCTGCGCCGGGTCTACGGTCATGGCCTCCACGCGGTTGTGCAGTCCGCTGATAGCGCTGGTAACGCCTGTCTTGTAATTGTGGAAGTTGTAGCCGTCGAAACGTGAGATGCCGTTCCATGTAGCTATCCACAAGTAGCCGTAATCGTCGTTGGTCATGTAGGCAACGGCGTTGCTCGGCATACCGTTCTCGGTAGAGTAGTGGGACAGTGAAGCCTGCAACTGCTGCGCTCTCACGCTCATGGGAGCGGAGAGCGACAGCAGGGCAAGCAGTGTTAGTAGTTTTGTTTTTAAGTTAGTAATAGTCATTCTCGATTGCTTAGTATGCGAACAGCGGGTACTGCTTCATGCGGTCGTTCACACGCTGGCGCACACTGCTGATAACCTGCTCGTTCTCGGGGTCGTTCAGCACCTCTTCTATCAGAGCGGCTATCTCGACCATCAAGTCCTCCTTGGCACCGCGCGTGGTGATGGCGGGCGTGCCGAGACGGATGCCCGAGGTCTGGAAGGCCGAGCGGGTGTCAAAGGGTACCATGTTCTTATTCACCGTGATGTCGGCAGCTACCAGTGCGTTTTCGGCCACCTTACCCGTCAGTTCGGGGTACTTCGTGCGCAGGTCGACCAGCATCGAGTGGTTGTCGGTGCCACCGCTGACGATGGTGAAGCCACGCTTAATAAGCTCGTCGGCCAGCACCTTGGCGTTCTTCTGCACCTGTTCAGCCCACTCCTTAAACTCGGGCTTCAGTGCTTCGCCGAAGGCTACGGCCTTGGCGGCGATGACGTGCTCCAGCGGGCCACCCTGCTGTCCGGGGAAGACGGCAGAGTTCAGTAGCTGCGACATCATCTTGACCTGCCCCTTCGGCGTGGTCAGTCCCCAAGGGTTCTCAAAGTCCTTGCCCATTAGGATGATGCCACCACGCGGACCGCGCAGTGTCTTATGCGTCGTAGAGGTAACGATGTGAGCGTACTTCACGGGGTTCTCCAGCACGCCAGCTGCAATCAGACCGGCGGGGTGGGCCATGTCAATCATCAGCAGGGCACCCACCTTGTCAGCTATCTCGCGCATCCGCTTGTAGTCCCACTCACGGCTGTATGCCGAGCCGCCGCCGATAATCAGCTTCGGCTTGTGCTCTACGGCCAGACGTTCCATCTCGTCGTAGTCCACTCGGCCCGTCTCCTTGTTCAGGTTATAGCCTACGGGCTTGTACAGGATTCCCGATGTGTTGACCAGTGAACCGTGGCTCAGGTGGCCGCCGTGGTCAAGGTTCAAGCCCATGAACGTGTCGCCCGGCTTCAGCACGGTCAGCAGCACGGCGGCGTTGGCCTGTGCGCCCGAGTGGGGTTGCACGTTGGCATACTCGGCACCGAACAGGCGGCACACGCGGTCGATGGCCAGCTGCTCCACCTTGTCCACCACCTGACAACCGCCGTAGTAGCGGTGTCCGGGATAGCCCTCGGCATACTTGTTGGTCAGGTATGAGCCCATAGCCTCCATGACCTGGTCGCTTACAAAGTTCTCACTCGCAATCAGCTCAATGCCTTTCAGCTGGCGCTGGTGCTCCTGTTCAATCAACTCGAAAATCTCGTTGTCTCTTTCCATATTTAATTTCTATCTGGTTTATATCACGTTTATAAGGTGCTGCAAAGATACAAAAACCCGAGCAAACCACAAAGGGAAAATGCTTTTTTTTGTTTCCGCACCATCGGCAGACCGCACTTTTAGGACACCGAAACGTCAACTAAAAGTCACGGAATTCGGCCTAATATTTAATAATGCCTTGCTATGTATTCCTGAATGAGTGCCATTCTCCTCATTCTCGTAATTCCCGAATGCACCCTTAGCTTTGTCTTTATGTCTGTAAAGACCCCTTCCAGTGCGTTGTTCGTATTCGGCATGTGCAGTTGCGGATTTTCATAAGATGTCCACAGCCACGGCATATTGCGTTTAAGGCTGAGATATGCGCTCCTGAGTCTTTTATGTGTGTATGATGTCTTCCCAGTCTTCTTGTCCTCAGACCTCCAGGAAGTATTCCCATCTGGCCTGCCATCCTTCGAGCATTCCGACAAAACTTTCCTTGTCTGTACGTGTCATCATATAACATATGTCCAGCAGTTCCCTTGAGGCGGGCAGTTCAGGTTTGTTTGTCAGATACCGTCTGACTATCATCATCTGATGAAACTGGCACAGCTGAACGGGACAGGGTCTGAGTGCCTGTGCAAGACCGCGCATCCCGTCTATGACTGCGCCATATATCCTGAAGCCGTTCTCCTTCAACCATTGAACACCCTCCATGTAGGCTGCTATCGTCTCGTGAGTCACATACTTGCGCCACAGGACTTTCTTCCTCAGGGCATCCTTGATGACCATCAGGCCGAAGCCGCGCCCCCAGTATGTAGTGTCCATCTGGATGACGACGTGTTTGTACCTGGATATCTTCCGAACGTACCGCATACCCTTAAGGTCGCGGCGGATGGTCTTCTCATTAACGCCATACTTGCAGGCAAGCTGCGCTACTGTTTGCTTACCCTCGATGTAATCCGTGATAACCTGTGACTTGTCGCGGCGCTCGCCACCTGAGAAACGACGGCCGCACACCTTGCACTTATACAATTGTTTTTGGCTTCGGACACCATTACGGACCACATCGGAGGAGCCACAGAAAAAGCATTTTTTTTTTACCATATCAATGAAAATCTTTGCAAAGATATAAAATTCAGAGAATTACAAAGATTTCATCACTCAAAATGTCCATTAGGCCGACTTTGCTATTGAAAAAGGTATGAAGAAAAATATGATGCATACCTTGCACTTTATGAACGTGGATATGAATACGCCAGAATGCAAGGATTTGAAATTGGACAGGATACTTTAATGTCATTGCATCATGACTTTCGTGAGAACGGTTACAAGAATGAATGGCTTTGGAAAAAGAAACTTTTCAGGGAACTTGATTTGTATGTATTTCTTCAATGTGCATTTACAACTATTGATTTCACTTTATCAATAGAGGTCTTAAATGCAAAAAAGAATGTTGTGAAACTAAAAAAGACTCTTCTTAGAACATATCCAGATGAGATATGCTATGATAAAGACTTTCGTCATATCCTCATTAAGGAGAATCAAATAATTATAACCGATTTCCTTGACTATCCTTTTTTGAGTATTAATATAACGTGAGTTCGATGTAAGAAATTAGCTAAAAAAGTTGTGGGAGTGAAATATTC
>CAMWKZ010000013.1 GCA_947174945.1 uncultured Prevotellaceae bacterium
ATTTGGCTTTGTTTTTTTGTATCTTTGCACTGCGTGCTTAGATACTCCCGCCCGGAAATGCTTGGATTAGTCAGGCATTTCGCTCGCTTAATCGTGTCTTTGCAGGTGGCATATACACTAAAAACTGAAGATTCTATGGTATTTAAGAGACTGATTGTTGTGTCGGCAATGTGTCTGGCGTTGCCGCAACTCCTTGGTTTGGGCTGGGTAGAGGCCCAGAGTGTGAAACGGAACTTTGACTTCGGATGGAGGTTTGTGGAGGCAGATGAGCCTAATGCCTCGATGCCGGGACATGACGACAGCAAGTGGAAGGCTGTCGACTTGCCACACGACTGGGATATTTTCCATGCTCCCGCTCTGGATGCACCTACGGGAAACGATGGGGGCTACTATCCGGGCGGCATTGGATGGTACAGGAAATCGTTTAAGAAGCCAGAGGTGAAGGCGGGCGAGACCGTCAAGCTGCACTTCGAAGGCGTGTACCAGCAGTGCAAGGTCTATGTGAACGGGGCGCTGGCCGCCACGCACGCCTATGGCTATACGCCTTTTCAGGTTGATGTGACGCCCTATCTGAAGAGTGCGTCCAACGTGGTGGCCGTGCGTGTGGATAACTCGTTGCAGCCCAACTGCCGCTGGTACTCAGGCTCTGGCATATACCGCCACGTGTGGCTGGAAGTGTATGACGAGCAGGCCATTGACGACCCTGCCCAGTTGCATATCAGCACGGCCAAGGTCTACGGCATCTCGGCTGACGGTACCCGTGCCGACTCGGCAGCCCTGCGCGTCAAGTATGGCGACAAGGTGGACGAGGTGCGTATGTACCGCGACGTGAAGCTGTGGAGCCCCGGCCAGCCGCACCTTTACGACGTGACGGTGGGTAAAATCCATGTGAAGCACGGTTTCCGCACCATCGAGTACGACGCACAGCGCGGTTTCCGACTGAATGGCGTGCCCACGCTCATCAACGGTGCGTGTGTGCATCACGACGACGGCGTGCTCGGTGCAATGGCTTTCGATGCCGCCGAGATACGCAAGGTACGGCTGATGAAGGAGGCCGGCTTCAACCTGATTCGCACCTCGCACAACCCCTCTACACGGGCTTTCCTCGACGCTTGCGACAGTCTGGGCATGATGGTGATTGACGAGATATACGACGGCTGGTACACCCAGAAGACGCGCGGCGACCACCACCTCGACCTCGACTCCTGCTATCAGGAGGACATCAAGTCGTTCATCACGCGCGACCGCAACCACCCCTCAATTATATCGTGGAGCATAGGCAACGAGGTGATGGAGCGCAAGGACATACGGGTGGTACACACCGCCAAGAAGTTTAAGAACGAGATACTGCGCTGGGACACGACGCGCCCCGTCACCGAGGCACTCTGCGCATGGGACAGCGACTGGGAGATATACGACCCGCACGCCGAGGTGCTGGACATCGTGGGCTACAACTACATGCTGCACAAGCACGCCTCAGACCACGCCCGCTGCCCCGAGCGTGTGATGTGGCAGACGGAGAGCTTCCCACGCGATGCCTTTAACAACTGGGCAAAGGTCAACGACTATCCCTACATCATCGGCGACATGGTCTGGACGGGCCTTGACTATCTGGGCGAGTCGGGCATCGGCCAGTTCTATGGCGAGGGCGAACCACGCGGCGAGCACTACATCAACAAGCACTTCCCCTTCCATGGTGCCTACTGCGGCGACGTCGACATCACGGGCTGGCGCAAGCCCATCTCGCACTATCGCGATATGCTGTACAACGTGAAGGAGGGCGACGGCAGCTTCATCTACATGGCCGTGCGTGAGCCCAACCACTTCAAGCGAGGCGAAATCACCGAGACGGCATGGTCTGTATGGCCCGCATGGGAGTCGTGGAACTACGCCGGATATGAGGGCAAGACGGTAGACGTAGACATCTACACAAAGGCCCCGAAAGTCAGCCTCTACCTCAACGACCAGCTCATAGCCACCAAGGCGGTCAACCGCTCGACGGCCTATAAGGCAACCATCCCCGTGCCCTATCAGAGCGGCACCCTGCGTGCCGTAACCATCGGCACCGACGGCAAGGAGCTCGCCAGCACCGTGCTGACCACCGCCGCCCCCTACAGCATCCGCCTCACTCCCGAGCGCCGTAAAATCAAGGCCGACGGCGAAGACCTCGCCTTCATCGTAGCCGAGGTGGTCGACAGAAACGGCAACATCGTAACCGATGCACCCACAACCCTGACCATCTCCGTCAAAGGCCCCGCCTCCCTGTTGGCCGCCGGCTCCGCCAGTCTGAAAGACCTCGAGCCCCTGACCTCCAACCGCGTAACCACCTACAACGGTCGTGCCCTGCTCGTCGTCCGCTCCGCCAGCAAGACAGGCACAGCCACCGTCACCGCCTCGTCCAACCTGCCGAAGTCCACGACAACCACCAAGCTGGTGTTGACGAAGTAGTGACAAACTCCCCCACCTTAAAGCGCCCCTTCAGGCGCTTTAAGGTTATTTGTAGCGATTCCATTCGGTGATTTGTGGATGTTTTGTTCGGTGATTTGTGGAAATACGGAAAAATGAGCGAAGACATTAACTTTTCCATGAATACCTTTGGTTATCTCAAAGGAAAGCAGTACCTTTGCAACACGAGAACCCGCCAAGCCTCTTTACAATGCTTAAATCGGCGGGTCGTTTTTTTATTATGGCCCATTATACAAAGTCCTATTCATCGCCAACTCAGTTGGTGGCATTACTACAAGCACGTGGTCTTCATGTTGAGAACATCGCAAGGGCGGAGAACTATCTCCAACGCATTGGCTATTATAGATTTAGCGCATATCTCTATCCTCTCCTTCAGGTTCCCAAAGTGAATCATATATTCAAGCCTGACGCTTCGTTTAGTCAGGCTTTGAATATGTATCGCTTCGACAGGCACTTGCGATTACTGATGTTCAATGAGATTGAAAAGATAGAGGTTGCGGTTAGAAGTGCCATTGTCAATATTACAAGTCGCGAAACGGGCAATCCGTTTTGGATGACAGACCACACCTGTTTCTATGATGCCAACACATTTCAGAGGACAATGCAATACATAAATGCTGAACTATTTAAGTCGAGAGAAGATTTCATTGAGCATTTCCGCACATCTTATTCTGACCCATATCCTCCTGCGTGGATGTTGGCAGAGATTCTTCCGTTGGGCGTACTGACAAGGATATACGGTAACATCAAGAGCAATCAGATTCGTAAAAAGATTGCCCAAGAGTTTTCATTGGGAGTACCTGTGTTTAACTCGTGGATGACCATCGTTACGGTTGCCCGAAATAATTGTTGTCATCACACTCGCGTTTGGAATCGGATATTTGCATTAAAAGTGCGGACAATGCAGCGCATGACCCAGCCTTGGATTAACATTTCAGTCAACCAGCAGAGAGTCTATTTTACTCTATGTATCATCAAGTATTTCCTCAATATCATTTCACCCCACAATGATATGAAAGCCAAAATAGATACACTCCTCGCTGCCTACCCAGATATTGATGTGGCTGCAATGGGCTTTCCGCATGGATGGGAAACAGAGCCATTATGGAATAATAAATAAACAGTATCTCCTTCGGGTTGCTTTAGTATCTACATCCACCTGCTCCAGTATCTGTTTACTATATAAACAGATACTGTTTCATGTCGAAATAGATACTGGAGAGACCCGAAGGAGATACTGGAGGCTGGATGAAGGGGAAATGAATACTAAATGCTGCATAAATCTGATTTGCATTGTTTGGAATTAGCCGTACTGACGTTAATATATTAAAATAGTGCAATATCAGTCAGTTTTTAAAGGAAATATTTGGATAGTTTAAGTAAAATCTTTATATTTGCAGCCAACATCAGAGTCATTGAACCAGTTATGTTAGGAATTAAGACAAGGCGCACCCCTATTGGGGGAGACGTTGCGAAGCAGATTCGTGACGCTGTTAATCGTGTCGCCACTGGGCAGCTTAATGAGCGCGATTTGGCCAGTGTGAAACGCTCCAAAGAGGCTTTGAGCCGCTACGATATTCACTGGGAACTATGAGCAAACCACGTTTATATATAAAGAGGGCTGATGACACGTCGGCCCTTTTTGATTTCAAATGCGGTGTGAAGTCTATGGACGACTTCATACACGATAAAGTTAACGGGCTTGCCAAGTTCATCAGTTATAAAATATCTACCCTTTGGCTTGTTTATGAGGACGACAAGGTGGTGGCGTTCTTTGCATTGAGTAAAGATTCCTTAGTGTTGACAGGTGATGATATTCGTACAATAGGCGATGATGAGAAGAAGTCGGCGGCCTTGCCGTCTCAGGACGAAGATAAGTTTTGGGAACGCGCGAAGTTTCCAGCTGTTGAAATTGACTATTTGGCTGTGTGTCAGGAAAAACGCGATGACCCAGAAGAGCATTTAGGCAGAGCACTAATAGCAAAGATTGAGGAGCTTGTGAGGAATGACAAACTTTCCGCCACTCTGTTTCTGACAGTCGAGGCTTTAGACACCAAGGAATACAGTGCTGTCGGGTTCTATCGTGAATGTGATTTTGAGTTTAGCGAAAAGGGGAAAATACAGAATTATAACAGAATGCGTTATGGGGAGCGGCCGACAACGCAAAGAATGTACAAAGTAATCTACAATACCCCACAAGAGCATGAGTGAGTAAGTCACGCTCTTGTATTAAAATGTAAACTATTGAGCATTTTTCTGTTAAAAAGTTTTGTGCTGTCAAAAAGTTTGTGTATCTTTGCCCCCGATTCTATGACAAAACGATTATATTAAATAGTTAACTACAAATTTATATTAAGTAAAAATGAAGAAAGTGTATTTGATGAAGGGCATGGCCGCCATGACGTTAGGCCTTGTCGTCGCCAGCTGTAACAAGGCTGACATTTTCAATGCTTATGCCGACCAAGAGGTGAAAGAGCAAGAGTTTACGGAGAACTTCCAGAACAATGTGATGGGCGGTAAGACTATTGACCCCAATCAGAACTGGAGCACTGCTGTGCAGAGCAACGTGACTGTGAGTGTAAACCTTGACAACGGTGTGGACTATAACGTTTATGTCTTCACTGCAAACCCTGTTCTTGACAAGAGTGCCGCCTATATTGGTACCGCAGTTGTCACCAGTGGACAGACTAAGACTATTAGCGTGGCTCGTCCTGCCGACGTAGAGACACTGTATGTTGCCTACATGGACACTAAGGGTAATATGTTCGCTACACCTGTTTCAGCTTCTGATGCTAACGTAACGCTGGGTACTGTAAAGGCTGCTTCTAATGCTGCAAGACGTGCTGGCGAGGCTACCGTAACGATTACGACTATTGCTACTCCCGATGTTGCTGAATACAAGGCAGGTGCAGTAGCTCTGACCGATGCTAATGTTGGAGAAATTGAGTTTGGCAAGAAAATGATTATTGAGCAGGGCACCAAGTTGACTGCTATTGTTTATAATGTTTTCAATACCTATGGTGGTACCATATATGTCGAAGGTGAGTGGGAAATCAGTGGTGACCAGCGCTTTGGTGCAGGTACGCGTCTCATCATCGCTAACGGTGGTAAGGTGACTGTAAAAGAGGGCGGTATCCTTGGAAGTAACAATGATGATGACCACCCAGAAATTCTTCCTGGCCTGTTCTACGTCATGAGTGGTGGTAAGCTGACTGGTGACGGTTCTGTTGAGCTTCATAATGCTGCAGGCGATGATATGTGTTTCATCGGTGGTACTGTTGATGTACAGCAGTACAATATGAATGGTTCAAAGACGTATGTAGCCGAGGGCGGTCATCTGCTGAGTGAATTCCTGCAGAATGGTGATGGGCAGGCTGTTGTTATTAATCATGGTGAGGTACATGTAAAGTATGCCAGCAATACATATAATACTGGTGGTAAGGGCTATTGCCGCAATCTGGCTATTGAGAATGCTTGTCAGTTCACTGTTGACTATCAGCTGACTCTCTCTAACTGGGTTGATAGTAAGATTGCCGATGGTGGATATCTTTCTGTAGGTGCTCTGAAACTTGATGGTGGCAACGGCAAGCACCTTTATATGGGCGAGAATGCAGTAATTGAGATTGGTCAGGTAGAAGCTAACAAAGCAGAATTTAGTGGTGAAACCACTAATTTTGGTCAAATTATGATTGGTAATTTTGGTATTGTTGGTCCTTCTACGGATAATCAAAATCGTGCTTTCATCAAGTTCTGCACGTTGCAGAATGCTTACTATGGTGATAAGGTTCTTAATAAACTGACTATTATACCTACGGAAGATACACCAAAGGATAATTATTCTTGGGGAGTATTTGCTGATGGTGTTCTGTTCGGCACAACCGCCAATTACACTATTGACACCAGCGAATGTACTGCAGGTATCAAGCAGGAAACGAATACTGGTGGCAACCCCAAGCCCAACTACATCTACTACGCATTCGAGGACCTCGGAACGACTGATGACTTCGACTTCAACGATGTTGTTATCCGCGTATCTACTCCCAACGCTAATGGTGTTTCTACCGTTGAGCTGATGGCTGCTGGTGGTACGATGCCTACCGTTGTTACCTATGGTGATAAGACTCTGGGTAGCGAGGTACACCAGACATTTGGCGTGGAAGTTGGCACGATGGTAAACACTGGTGCTGAGAAGAAGGAGTTCAAGACCCTGGGTACGATTGAGGGTCTGAGTGCCGACACTGATATGACTAAGCTGCCTTTCGGTATTACCGTAACGGGCAACGGTGGTCAGGTTACTCGCGTGGTAAACAGCGTAGAGAACAACGGCAAGGCTCCTCTGATGATTGTCGTTAATGGCGACGAGAACGGTAAGTGGTTCTGGGCTACTGAGCGTACCAACATCACTGCTGCATACGCACAGTTCGGTGAGTGGGGTGCTAACGCTGGTACCAATACCGACTGGTACAAGAATTACGCTGATGGCAAGGTATGGAAATGGTAATTAGATAAGTCATCAAATACTTAGATTATACAAGCGGGAGGGGTGCCTATGCGAATGGGCACCCCTCCTTACTTTTTGTTTTCCAATATGTTTTTGCCGAAAATGGTGCCTGTATGGAAAAAAATGTTTATCTTTGCAGCAGCGTTTAATATTATCGGTATATAGTATAGTAAACTAAAGGCTAATGAGAAAGATTTGCGGTGTGCTCTTGGTGGCACTGATGGGGGCTGTGGTGCTTGGCTCCTGTAATAGAGAGATGTTCAACCAAGAGTGGTATGACGATACTGTGACTGAGCAGTTTCCCATCGAGCCCATCGACACGCTCCACCAGTGGCTGCTGTCTGCACGGCGTACAGCCACTATCAGGGTGGATGCCGGATTGGAGAACATGGAGCGGGTGATGGTGCTGACCGCCAACCCCATCGGTCATGCCAGCGAGGCACAGATAATGGCAGAGGAGAACGACCCCAAGGAGGGAGGCGTCTATACGCTGCTTTTTGCCGCCCCCGAGGTGCAGACCACTTTCTATGCCGCTATTAAGACAACAGACAACCGCTATGCCGTGGTGCCCTTCACCACGTCAACTGGTACGGTGGACTTTAGCCGTAAGACGGTGGCCACCATCACCACACCGCTGGCCTATCACTCGTTTACCTACTGCTTCGAGGAGGACTTCCCCGTGCCCGGCGACTACGACTTTAACGACTGCGTGCTGCGTATGTCAGTACAGCCTGGTAGCAAGAAGAATCAGGTGAAGCTCAACGTAACGCTGGCTGCCGTGGGAGCGAAGAAGGTGCTTGCCGCTGCCGTCAAGCTGACCAACTATAGCTATGACGAGATAGAGAGCGTAGAGATAGAGGGAGGCCGCGCCTTCGACGAGGACTATCCGCTGCAACTGCGGCTTATCCGCGATGGTGCTACCTTTCAGCGGGGCCGTAACAACGAACCCGTTATCCGTCTGTTCGAAGATGCGTCGTGGAGCATGGCGCGTAACGAGGCCGATAACATAGGCAATATAGAGCGCAGAAATATCAACGTGACGCGCGACACCAACGAGGTGAATCTCCATATAGAGCCCGTTACGCGCACCTACGTCATCAACTTCAAGGAGGATGCGTCGGGCCTGCTGAACAACCTGTTAGAAGACAACCTCGACCCCTTTATCGTGACCCTCTACAACGGTGGGTTCTGGGAGACCCACACCTATAACTACCGCCGGTCGCAGGTGTTCTACGAGTATCACGACCAGACGAAGCTGCGCATGATATGGGCATTGTGCGTGCCGACGGGCACGTTTCGCTGGCCGTTGGAAGGGCAGCTGATAGGCAACTACAAGGATGGCATCCTGACGGGAGTGTTCCGTGAGTATGGCCATTCGTTTGGCCAGTGGGCTGCCAACAGGAACAGTTCGAAGGACTGGTACTTCTATCCCTCAGTCGGCGATGTCTATTAATCGGTCATTGCAAGGTCTATGGTACTGAATTATATTTGGGTAGCTTTCTTCCTGATAGCCTTTGTCGTGGCAGCGGTCAAGCTGGTGTTCTTTGGCGACTATGATGTGTTCCCGGCCATGATGGACTCCACGTTCTCATCGTCGAAGACCGCGTTCGAGATTTCACTCGGGCTGACGGGTGTGCTGTCGCTGTGGTTGGGCGTGATGAAGATTGGCGAGCAGGGTGGTGTGGTCAACGCTTTGGCGCGGTTGCTCAGTCCCGTGTTTGCCAAGCTGTTTCCCGACATACCGAAAGGACACCCCGTCACGGGCTCTATCTTCATGAACATTGCCGCCAATATGCTGGGGCTCGACAATGCCGCCACGCCCTTGGGACTGAAGGCGATGGAGCAGATGCAGGAGCTGAATCCACGGAAAGACACGGCATCGAACCCCATGATAATGTTCTTGGTGCTGAACACCTCGGGTCTGACACTTATTCCCGTCAGCATCATGGTGTATCGTGCCCAGCTGGGAGCCGCCCAGCCTACGGACATTTTTATTCCTTTACTACTGGCTACGTTCTTTTCAACGTTAGCGGGCATCGTTGTCACGTCGCTCTTTCAGCGCATCAACCTGCTGAACCGCACCATGCTGCTTACGTTGGGCGGTGCCTGCGTATTGGTAGCAGCTATCATCTGGACTTTTGCGCAGATGGACGGTGAGACGATGAACCGCGTGAGTACCACGGTAGCCAACATCCTTTTGATGACCATCATCACAGGCTTTATCTTAGCGGGCGTGCGCAAGCGCATCAATGTCTACGATGCCTTTATTGAGGGAGCCAAGGACGGCTTCTCAACGGCTGTGCGCATCATTCCCTATCTGGTGGCCATCTTGGTGGGCATCGGCGTGTTCCGTGCCTCGGGTGCTATGGCTCTGCTGATTCATGCCATGCGCTCCGCTGTTGAGGTGGCCCACCTTGATGCCCAGTGGGTAGACGCCATGCCAACCGCCCTGATGAAACCCCTCTCGGGTTCGGGTGCCCGTGGTATGATGGTCGATGCCATGACCACCTACGGAGCCGACTCGTTTGTGGGCCGGCTGTCATCTATCTTTCAAGGCTCTACCGACACCACCTTCTATATCTTAGCCGTCTACTTCGGTAGCGTGGGTGTCACGAAGACGCGCCATGCCGTGGCCTGCGGTCTGTTAGCCGACTTGGCAGGCATCGTGGCCGCCATTGTTATTTGTTATCTGTTCTTTGGGTAAAAGTTATACATTATGAAAGCGTTAGGGTCACTCGCAAAAGACACAGCCATCTACGGCCTGTCAAGCATCATAGCCCGGTTTATCAACTATCTGTTGGTGCCCATCCAGACGGCACGCTTTGCCGCCTCTGGCGGGGAGTACGGTGTCATTACCAATGTCTATGCCTACGTGTCGCTGTTTATCATCCTGCTGACATACGGCATGGAGACCACCTTCTTTCGCTTTATGAGCAAAGAAGGCGAGAACCCCACCAAGGTCTATTCCACGGCACTGACGATGGTGGCCTTCACCTCGCTGCTGTCATCGTTCTTGGTGCTAACGTTTATCCATCCCATTGCGTCGGCTGTGGGCTATGCGCACCATCCTGAATACATCGGGGTGATGTTTGTGACGGTAGCCATCGATGCCTTTACGGCCATTCCGTTTGCCTACCTGCGCTATCAACACAAGCCCGTGCGGTTTGCCAGTCTGAAGATACTGAACATCCTGCTGAACATCACGCTGAACATCCTGTATCTGATAGTCCTGCCCGCCTTACGGCTAAATCCCTTTGGCATCTACGACGACCAGTTCACGCTCGATGTCGCCTTCGTCTTCTATATCAATATCTTCTGCACCATTGCCACCCTGCTGTTGCTCTGGCGAGAGTGGGGGACGGCGGGCTTCGCCTTCGACGGGAAAGTGTGCCGTCGAATGCTCAGCTACACGTGGCCGCTATTGGTGATGGGACTGGCCGGTCAGCTGAATCAGGCCGCCTCGCAGATACTCTTCCCATACCTTTATGAAGGCTCGCAACAAGAGGCCCTTTCGCAGTTGGGCATTTATGGCGCGTGCATCAAGATAGCCATGATTATGGTCATGATTACGCAGGCCTTCCGCTTCGCCTACGAGCCGTTTGTGTTCGGCAAGTCTAAGGACAAGGACAATCGCGAGACCTATGCACAGGTGATGAAGTATTACGTCATCTTTACGCTGTTGGCCTTCTTGGTGGTTATAGGTTATCTTGACGTGCTGAAATACATTATCGACGAAAGCTACTGGGAAGGGTTGCGGGTAGTACCCATCGTAATGGCTGCTGAGATTATGTTTGGCGTGTTCTTCAACCTGTCGTTCTGGTACAAGCTCACCGACCGCACCATCTGGGGAGCCTATCTTTCGGGCATCGGTGCCGTCGTGCTGATTATCATCGACATCCTGCTGATACCCCGTTTCAGTTATATGGCCTGTGCGTGGGCAGGCTTTGCAGCCTATGGCACGTCGATGCTTATCTCCTATTTCATCGGACAGCGCCATTACCTCATTGCCTACCCCATCAGGCAGATAGCCGTCTATGTAGTGTTGGCCGCCCTGCTGTATGCTGCCATGCACTATGCCAACAGCGGGTTGCCCATGTGGGTGGCAATCATCGTCAATACGCTGCTCATCATGGTGTTTGTGGCCTACATTGTGCGGCGCGATATGCCACTGGGTAGTCTGCCCGTTATCGGAAAGTATTTTAAACATTAACATCCATCTATATGAAAAAGCTACTTTTATCACTGATGTGCCTGTGCTCACTCGTCGCCAAAGCCGACGAAGGCATGTGGACCCTTTACAATCTGCCTACTGCCGTCTATGACCAGATGAAGCAGTACGGCTTCCAGTTGCCTGCAGAGCAGCTGTACCAAAGCGACAATGCCGTCAAGAATGCCGTCGTCAACTTTGGCGGCTTCTGTTCAGGTGTTGTCGTCAGTCCCGACGGACTGGTATTCACCAACCATCATTGCGGCTTCGATGCCATTCGCCGCCACTCTACCGTGGAGCACGACTATCTGCTCAACGGTTTCTATGCCAAGAGCTATGAAGAAGAGTTGCCCAACGAGGGGCTCTTCGTCAGCTTTATGGTGGAACAGCAGGACGTGACCGACCAAGTGATGGCCGCCCTGAAAGGTGTCAAGCGCAGCAAGCGGGCTCAAGTGGTGGACAGCATCGAGAACGCATGGCAGAAGGACATTCGCCAGAAGGACTCGACCCTGCACGTGGAGCTGAAGCCGTTCTATGAGGGCAACAAATACTACTGCACCACCTACCGCGACTTCAACGACGTGCGACTGGTGTTCACCGTACCCAAGTCGATGGGTAAGTTCGGCGGTGAGACCGACAACTGGATGTGGCCCCGCCAGACGTGCGACTTCTCCGTGTTCCGCATCTATGCCGACCCTGCGACCAACGGCCCTGCCAAGTATGCCAAGGATAACGTGCCCTATCATCCCCAGTCGTGGGCTCCCGTGTCGCTGCAAGGTTACAAGCCCGGCGACTTCTGCATGATTATGGGCTACCCCGGCTCTACCAGCCGTTACCTGTCGAGCTATGGCATTCAGGAGCGTCGCGATGCTATCAATGCCCCCCGTGTGCAGGTGCGTGGCGTGAAGCAGGAAATCATGCTGCGCCACATGCGGGCTGACGAGGCCGTGCGCATCAAGTACGACTCGAAGTATGCGTCGTCGTCGAACTACTGGAAGAACTCCATCGGCATGAATAAGTGTATCGACTCCATTGGGCTGATTCAGCAGAAGCAGCGCTACGAGGCCACCATCCGCCAGTGGCAGGACACCGCAGGATACCTGAAAGGCAAGCTGGACTTTGAGAAGATGGCCAAGCTCTACCAGAAGCGGATGAGCGTCACCCGTGCGCGCACGCTGTTCACGGAAACCTTCCTCATGCAAGACCAGCTGACCACCCGTGCCCTGCGGGCGCAGTGGCGTATGCCCGTCATGGGACCGAAGGACAAGCCCAAGAAGCAGTATCATGAGTTTGCCGACAACACGAGTGAGTGGGACTATGCCACCGACTGCGAGATGTTAGCAGGACTTATCAAGAACTATCGCGAGCAGATGACGGACAAGGAATACCTGCCCGACTTCTACAAGACCATTGACGAGAAGTTCCACGGCGACTGCACCGCCTATGTCAACGCCCTCTATCAGAAGTCGGTGCTGATGAAGACGGGCGAGCCCATCTACTTCAACAAGAAGAGCTATAAGAAAGACCTTGGTGTGCAGTACGGGCTGTCTATCAGCGAGACGATGGACAAGATTAACGATGCCCGCAAGAAGCTGAACGGCGAGATAGCCGAGCAGGAACAACTGCTGTGTGCCGCCGTGCTGCGCATGGAGCAGGATATGCCCAACTACTCGGATGCTAACTTCACCCTGCGCATGACTTACGGTCAGATTGGCGAGTACACGCTGGGAGGCCGCCCCTCGGGCTACTACACCACCGCCCGCTCGCTGTGGGACAAGATGCAGAAGGCCGACCAGAACTTTGAATACTTCGCAGAGCCTGTAATGCACGAGCTGATGTCGCAAAAGGACTTTGGAGCATACGCCGACCCCACGACGGGCACCATGCAGCTGTGCTTCCTGTCGAACACCGACATCACGGGTGGCAACTCTGGTTCACCTATCTTTAATAATAAAGGTGAGCTGCTCGGTCTGGCCTTCGACGGCAACTGGGATTCGCTCTCCAGCGACATCTTCTTCGACCGTCAGCTGGCCCGCACCATCAACGTCGACGTGCGCTATATGCTGTTCATGATGGACCGCTGGGGCCATGCCGGCCGACTGCTGAAAGAGATTAACGCGAAATGATGACCAGACGCCTGCTGCTATCTCTGCTCATCGTCCTCCACCTGCCCCTGCTGGCGCAACAGCGCATCAGCCTGGCTGGTGAGTGGTCGCTGCAATACGGTCAGGAGCATACGACCGTCATGCTGCCCGGCACGATGGACACTAACCGCAAGGGGGTGCCCATTGGCAGGAAGGATGAGACAACCCACCTGTCGCGCCTGTATAGCTACAGGGGCAAGGCGTGGTATGAAAGGACGGTGGTGATTCCCAAGACGTGGCGCAGGCATCGTGTCACCTTATTTATAGAGCGTACCAAGCCCACTTGGCTCTATGTCGACGGGGTGCTGGTCGACTCGTGCAACAACATCTCAACGCCTCACCGCTACCAGCTGGCACCGCTCACGCCGGGTGCTCA
The DNA here is from genome assembly GCA_947174945.1 of uncultured Prevotellaceae bacterium. Lineage (GTDB taxonomy): Bacteria > Bacteroidota > Bacteroidia > Bacteroidales > Bacteroidaceae > Prevotella. Next base: position 13,695 of record CAMWKZ010000013.1, read on the forward strand.
CACGTTGCGCATCCTTGTCGACAACGGCAGTGGGGTGCCCGAGCAGGTCTACGCCAGCAGTCATGCCTATACGGAAGACACGCAGACCAACTGGAACGGCATGATTGGCCAGCTCTATTTAGAGGTGGCCCAGTCGTCGGGCAAGGCTTCAGCCACTCCTGCGTCCCGTGAGCCGTCGCTGATTATCCGCGACCGCCACTTCTACGATACACAGGGGCACCGCGTCTTCCTGCGTGGCAAGCACGATGCTTGTGTATGGCCGCTGACGGGCCACTGCCCGATGGAGCAGTTGGCATGGCACGAATACTTCAGCACCTGTCGGGACTATGGCATCAATCATGTGCGCTTCCACTCATGGTGCCCGCCAGAGGCAGCCTTTGCCGCAGCCGACGAGCTGGGCATCTATCTGCAACCCGAGCTGCCCTTCTGGGGCGACTTCAATGCCAAGGATAGCGTACTGATGCAGTTCCTGCACAAGGAGGGAGTCAACATCATGCGCGAGTATAGCCACCACCCCTCGTTTGCCATGTTTGCGTTGGGCAACGAGCTGTGGGGCAGCATTGACGAGATGGCCCGCTTCGTGGCCGACTTCCGCCAGCTGGCTCCCCACGTGCTGTTTACCTTCGGCTCTAACTACTACTTAGGCTATCAGGGTGTGAAGCCCGGCATGGACTACTTTACCACCTGTCGGGTGGGAGGCGAGGCATGGGGCAGCTACGACACCCATACGCGAGGCTCGTTCTCGTTTGCCGATGCCATGACGGGCGGTATGCTCAATACGGAATATCCCAACACACAGCTGACGCTGGAGGCAGGTTGCAGCAGGTCGACCGTGCCCGTCATCAGCCATGAGACGGGCCAGTTTCAGACCTACCCCGACTTTGACGAGATACGGAAGTACACGGGTGTGCTCTACCCCTATAATCTAGAGCAGTTCCGTGCCCGCCTTGACTCTGCAGGTATGCTGGAGCAGGCCAAGGACTTCCATCGGGCCAGTGGCCAGTGGTCGCTCGAACTGTACAAGGCCGATGTGGAGCTTGACCTGCGCACGGAGTCGATGGACGGCTTTCAGCTGCTCGACCTGCAGGATTACCCCGGGCAGGGGTCGGCATACGTGGGTATTCTCGATGCCTTTATGCAACCCAAGTCGTTTGGTGCCGTTCACCAGTGGCGACAGTGGTGCAACGATGTGGTGCCGCTGGCCGTCATGCCCGGCTATACCTTTACGGCGGGTCAGCGACAGGACATCGTGGTGAAGCTCGCCAACTACAGCGGTCGGTCGCTGAAGGGCAAGACGCTCACGTGGGTGTTGGGCAATATGGAGGGCGACATGCCGATTCCCGACGGTGAGGGACTGCTCACGGTGGGTACCATACCCTTCGAGGCTCCCATCCTGCATACGGGTTGCGACCTGATGCTGGTACTGGCTATTGACGGTACGGAGTATCACAATACGTATAAGGTGTGGGTATATCCGAAGGAGGTGGAGCTGGAGAAGGACGGCATCGTCATTACCCGCCAGCTGACGGATGACGTGGCACGACAGTTGGAGAACGGTGCCAAGGTGCTGTGGATGCCCGACTCAACGCAGTTGCAGGGTAAGACGGTAGGCCCGCTATTCCAGACCGACTACTGGAACTACCGTATGTTTAAGACGATATGCGACAACAACAAGAAGGCTGTGTCGCCCGGTACGCTGGGCATCCTGACCAATCCGAGGCACCCGCTGTTTGGCGAGTTCCCCACTGATGAGCATACCAACTGGCAGTGGTTCCCCGTCATTCAGAACTCGCGCCCGCTGGTGCTCGACAACCTGCCCCGCGACTATCGCCCCATTGTGCAGGTGATTGACAACATCGAGCGCAACCATCGGTTAGGGCTGGTCTTCGAGTTTGCCGTGGGCAAGGGGCGGTTGCTGGTGTGCATGAGTGACTTAGAGTGTACGGTGGACTATCCCGAGGGTCGCCAGTTCTATCACTCGCTGCTGCGCTATATGCAGGGCGACGACTTCCGTCCCACGATGCAAATAGCGTGGCCGGAGCTATGGCAACTGCTGTCGGGACAGGTGCAGGAAACAAGGCTCAGGCAGCTGAACAACATCTCACAATATTGACGTTTTGTGCGGACACGCTCGGCACCATGTGCCGACGTGCTCCGCATCATGCACGGACGCGCTCCGCACCATGCGCCGACACGCTCCGCATCATGTGCCGATGCGCTCCGCACGATGTGCCGACGTACTCGGCGCGATGAGCGGGTGCGACGGAGCCTTTATTTCTTCTTTCTCGGCTTGCGAATAGCCCAGCCTTCTTCGCTGAAGTCGGGTATCTCGCCTTTCAGTTTCATGCCGTTGGGATTGAGGAACTGCATCCATTCCTCCTTCTGATAAGTCTTCTTCGAAGGAGCTGATGGCGCAGGCCTCCGGGGACTTCTGGCCTTCTTCGGGTTGCTGGGAGCCTTGCCGCCCTCGGCACCATCGTTGCAGCGCACCTCGCGACCCTTGTATCGCTGGCCGTTGACATACTTGATGACACGCTCGGCATCCTCCTCGGGCACCTCGAAGTATGACATCGTGTTCAGCAGGTCAATGTGGCCCACGCCCACGTGCCCCCTCACGTTCTTGTTCAGGAACTGCATCAGCTCGCCCGGATAGAAGCCATCCTTCTTGCCCAAGTTGATGAACAGCTTGCGGTAGCCCTCGCTGGTAGGCGTGGCACCCTTCTTGCCCTTCTCGTTCTTAGCCTTCTTCTCCCGCTTCTCCTTGCCCGTTGCAACGGGTGCTATCTCAGGCGCGTCGGCATAGTAGGCCAGGAACTTTCCAAACTCCAGCGACACGATTTTCTTGATAAGGTCGTCCTTGTCCACATACTCGAAGTAACGGCTGATGTCCTGCATGAAGGGGGCAATCTGCTCCTCGTCCACGTCGGCCTTCACTATCTGGTCCATTACCTTGTATAGCTGCTTCTTGCAAATCTCCTCGGCTGACGGGATGGCACCCTGTTCAAACTGCTTGCCAATCTCCTTCTCTATATTGCGAATCTTGAACTTCTCGCGACTGTGTACGATGCTGATGCTCGTACCCTTCTTGCCCGCACGCCCAGTGCGCCCCGAGCGGTGGGTGTAGTTCTCGATGTCGTCAGGCAGTCCGTAGTTGATGACGTGCGTCAGGTCGTCCACGTCCAGACCGCGGGCAGCCACGTCGGTGGCCACCAGCAGCTGCACCGTGTGCTGGCGAAACTTCTGCATCGTCAGGTCGCGCTGCTGTTGCGACAAGTCGCCGTGCAGCGACTCAGCGTTGTAGCCGTCCCTGATGAGCTTGTCGGCTATCTCCTGCGTCTCAATCTTCGTGCGGCAGAAGATAATGGCGAATATGCGCGGGTAGTAGTCCACCAGTCGCTTCAGTGCCAAGTATTTATCCTTGGCGTTCACCATATAGTATATGTGGTTCACGTGCTCGGCACCCTCGTTGCGGCTTCCCACCACGATTTCCTTCGGGTCGTGCAGGTAGCCCTTGGCTATGCGCTCAATGTCGCGGCTCATCGTGGCCGAGAACAACAGCGTGTTGCGGTCTTCAGGAATACCCTCCAAGATAGCGTCGATGCTCTCCGAGAATCCCATGTTCAGCATCTCGTCGGCCTCGTCCAGCACCACGTTGTACACGTTGTCCAGCCGAGCCACCCCGCGCTTCATCAGGTCAATCAGTCGGCCCGGCGTAGCCACGATAATCTGCGCACCCTTGCGCAGCGCGCGAACCTGCTGCTCTATCGACGCACCGCCATAGACGGCCTCGATGTGGATGCCGTCCATGTACTTGGCAAAGTCGCGCATATCGTCGGCTATCTGCAGGCATAGCTCGCGCGTTGGCGACAGGACGAGTGCCTGCGTCTCCTTGCGCGTCGTGTCGATGCGTTGCAAAACGGGTATGCCAAATGCCGCCGTCTTGCCCGTGCCCGTCTGGGCCAGCGCAATGACGTCGTTCTTGTTCCCTAATAAGTAAGGTATTACTTCCTCCTGTACAGGCATGGGCTGTACAAATCCCATCTCTTCAATAGCTTGGCGAATCCCTTCGCTCACACCAAGTTCTTCAAATGTCTTCAAAATCAATCGTTTTTCTAATTCGGGTGCAAAGTTACGGAAAATAATTCGTAACTTTGCATTCAAGATGAAGATTTGTGTATTTTGTTCGGCTAATCAGCAGCTCGACCCAGCTTTCTTCGTGGCAACGGAGGAGTTGGGAAGGTGGCTTGCGCAGCAGGGCCATACGCTGGTGTATGGCGGTGTGAATCAGGGATTGATGGAGTGTGTGGCCAAGGCAGCCCACGAGGCGGGCGGCCAGACCATTGGCGTTATTCCGCAAATCATAGAGAAATCGGGGCGCATCTCGCAATATGTGGACGTGGAGATGCTGTGCGATAATCTGAGCGACCGCAAGCAACTGATGGCCGACCAGAGCGATGTGTTCATAGCCCTGCCGGGTGGCATCGGCACCCTTGACGAGGTGTTTACCATTGCCGCATCCCATACCATTGGCTACCATCGCAAGCAAGTTATCCTTTACAACGTCAAGGGATTCTGGGACAGCCTGCTTGCCATGCTTGACGACTTGCAACAACGGGGCATGGTGCGTGGCCAGTGGCGCGACTATATCAGCGTGGCTAACAGTCTGGAGGAGCTGTCCAGCCTCCTCTGACTTAACGCAGCGCCAGTGCGCGGTTCTCTGCCGCCTCCATGATTTCGCGCTCGCCCGGCCCTTTGTCGTTGATGCCGCAAAGGTGCAGGATGCCGTGAATGATGACGCGGTGCAGCTCCTCGTCGTAGTCCTTGTGAAACAGCTCCGCGTTCGAGCGCACCGTGTCAAGCGAAATCACTAAGTCGCCGTTCAGCGTGTTGCCCTCATCGTAGTCAAAGGTGATGATGTCCGTGTAGTAGTCGTGGCCAAGGTATTCGCGGTTCACCTCTAATATGTGCTCGTCGTCACAGAACAGGTAGCCCACTTCGCCTACCTTCTTGCCGTAGGTGGCAGCCACCCGCCGAATCCATGCCGTGGTGTCGTGGCGCTTGAGCTTGGGGAACTTGACGTTTTCTGTGCTGTATGTTATCATAGTTGTTTACGTTTACCATTTATCGTTTCGGCAAGTACGCACTCACGTCAACGCCGAAGTGCTGCAACTCGCGCACCATCGAACTGCTGATGCTGCTATACTGCGGCTCGCTGTAGAGCAGGATGGTCTCGATGCCTGCCAGCTGGCGGTTGACGTCTGCCTGTTCGCGTTCATACTCAAAGTCTTTCACGCTGCGCACGCCCTTCACAATGAAGTGGGCGTCTTCTGCACGGGCAAAATCGACAGCCAGCCCGTAGTAAGGCTTCACGCTGATGCGTGACTCGTTAGCATAAAGGTCGGCAATGGCGCGCACACGCTCTTCGGCTGACGGCATATCGGGCTTGTGTACTTGGTCGCCCACCACGCCGATAACCAGTCGGTCGAACAAGGGCAGTGCCCTCCTCACTATCGAGTCGTGCCCTATTGTAAACGGGTTAAAGCTCCCGACGAATATTCCTGTACTCATTCGAATAGGTTTGGTTCCATGATGTTGCCACTGTAAGGGTTGCGCCCGAAGTGCTTATAGGCCAGCTCCGTTGCCATGCGGCCCCGTGGGGTGCGCTTGATGAAGCCCTCCATAATCAGGAACGGCTCGTAGACCTCCTCCACCGTGCCGGCATCCTCGCCGATGGCCGTTGCAATGGTGGTGATGCCCACCGGCCCGCCACGGAACTTGTCAATGATGGTCAGCAGGATGCGGTTGTCTATCTCGTCCAGTCCGTACTGGTCGATGTTCAGTGCCGTCAGGGCTATCTTCGTGATGCTGGTATCAATGCGCCCCGACCCTTTCACCTGTGCAAAGTCGCGCACACGGCGCAGCAGGGCATTGGCAATACGGGGTGTGCCACGCGAGCGACGGGCTATCTCTAACGACGCATCCGTCGTGATGGGTACGCGCAGAATGCTGGCCGAGCGCTCAATAATCTTTTGCAGCGTTTCCGGGGCGTAGTATTGCAAGTGCATATTGATGCCGAAGCGAGCTCGCAACGGAGCTGTCAGCAGACCGCTGCGCGTAGTGGCTCCCACCAGTGTAAACGGGTTGAGGTCTATCTGGATGCTTCGGGCCGACGGGCCTTTGTCTATCATGATGTCAATGCGATAGTCCTCCATAGCCGAGTAGAGGTATTCCTCTACCACGGGTGACAGTCGGTGAATCTCGTCGATAAACAAGACATCGTTCTTCTCCAGCGAGGTCAGGATGCCTGCCAAGTCGCCCGGCTTGTCGAGCACGGGGCCGCTGGTAATCTTGAAGCCCACGCCCAGCTCGTTGGCGATGATGTTCGACAGCGTGGTCTTTCCCAGTCCAGGAGGGCCGTGCAACAGCACGTGGTCAAGCGGCTCGCCACGGTACTTGGCCGCCTCTACGAACACCTCGAGGTTCTCCACCACCTGCTGCTGTCCGCTAAAGTCGTGGAATGCCAGCGGGCGCAGGGCGTTCTCAAATTCTTTCTCGCCCGACGAGAACTGCTCTTGCCTGATGTCAAAGTCTTCGTCCGTCATCTTCTTTGGTTTTGAGTGCAAAGGTACGAAAAAACTCTCAACTCTCTGTTCTCCGTTCTCAATTTTTTTTCGTACTTTTGCCGCCACAATGAAGATAGGAAACATAGATTTAGGAGAGCGCCCCGTCTTTCTGGCTCCGATGGAGGACGTTACGGACATAGGCTTCCGGCTGCTGTGCAAGCGGTTCGGGGCTTCGATGGTCTATACCGAGTTTGTCAGTGCCGAGGCATTGGTCAGGGATGTGCAGTCGACGGTTCGCAAGCTGGCCATTGCCGACGAGGAGCGTCCTGTGGGTATCCAGCTTTACGGGCGCGACATCGATGCGATGGTGGAGGCTGCCAAGATAGTGGAGCAGGCTGGGCCTGATGTGCTTGACCTGAACTTTGGCTGCCCCGTGAAGAAAGTGGCAGGCAAGGGTGCTGGTGCGGGTATGCTGCAGAACATCCCGAAGATGCTGGAGCTGACGCAGAAGGTGGTCGATGCCGTCCGTCTGCCCGTCACGGTAAAGACGCGTCTGGGCTGGAACCACGAGCAGCTCATCATCACCACGCTGGCCGAGCAGTTGCAGCAGTGTGGCATTCAGGCACTGACCATCCACGGGCGCACCCGTAGTCAGATGTACACGGGCGATGCCGACTGGACGCTGATAGGCGAGGTGAAGCGTAATCCTAACATCCACATCCCCATTATCGGCAATGGCGATATTAAGTCGCTTGGCGATGCCGACCGCGCCTTCGACCAGTATGGCGTGGATGCTGTTATGATAGGGCGCGCCACCTTCGGCTGTCCGTGGCTTTTCTCTCGGCAAGAGTTGACGCTCGACCAGAAGATTGACGTGCTGGAGGAGCAGCTGCGCATCAATATCGAGCGCATTGACGAGTATCGGGGCATCCTGCACACCCGCCGCCATCTGGCCGCATCGCCTGTCTTTAAGGGTATTCCCAATTTCCGTGAGATGCGCATCCGAATGCTTAGGGCCGAAAAAAAGGATGACCTGTTGGCCATCTTTGAGGAGTGTCGCGAGCGGCTACGCTCAGAACCACTGCATGAGTGAGCGCAAGTAGGCTGTCAGCTCAGCTGCCATCTTCTCGTGCTGCCATCGGCTGGGATGCCATGAGGCTCCATAGCGAATGTCGCCCGTCTGCGGGGTGAAGTCGAAGCGGTACACCTGCTTGTCGCCCTGCTTGTTGGCTTCGGCCACAACCTCGTCCAGTGTCTTCTTTGCCAGTTCCAGCTCCTTGCCGTTCAGCATCGAGCCGCAAAGATAGACAATCTTGGCCTGCGGGTTGTGGCTGCGCACTTGTTTCAGGAACTGCTGGTAGGCAGCCTTCAGCCGTTTCACATCGTAGTTGTTGGTCGACAGGTCGTTGGTGCCTAAGTTGATGCACACCAGTTGTGGCTGGTAGCGGCTGAAGTCCCACCGTTCGGAGCGGTCGTAAAGGTTCGTGTACTCATACTCCGTGGTCATTACGTTGTCGGGCGTTCCCGCTTTGGGGCCGCCATAGCTGCGGTACACCCCGATGCCTGAGCGAGCCACTACGTGGGCGCGGGCATTGAGGGCGCGGCAGCAGAGCTGGGCGTAAGTATAGTAGTGGTTCTCCGTCTCATATTCAAAGGGGTCGCTGGCAATGATGCTCTCGTTGCCATAGCCGCACGTGATGCTGTTGCCTATAAACTCGATGGTGCGTTCAGGCAGGGCTGGCGGAGGTAGCAGGCGGGCATCGCGGTCGAGGATAAAACCTCGGAAGTCTGGCTTCAGGTCGTAGCCCTCAATGACGTACATCAGTCGCAGCGTATGCTCGCCCTGTAGCAGTGCCGTGGCCAGTGTCACTACGGAGTCACGGTCGCCCATCATGGCCACCTTGAAAGGTTCTGCCTCGTCCACCTGCGCCATGAAGTAGCCACTCTTCGGCTTGGCCCATAGCTTGATGCTGCTACCCGTGAATCGGGCGTTGATTTGTGTGCCGGGGAAAGTGAAGCGTGGTCGCTCTGGCTGGTCGAAGCAGATGCGTCCCACGTACTGGATGTTCTTGTCAGTTGGTTTAACGATAGTTCCCTGTATGGGGAGCGTTGTCGATGCCATGATGCCTGTTGTCATCAGGGCCATAAGGGTTAGTAGCTTAATGCGTTTCATATTTCTTGTTAGTTAGTTTAGTAGATGGTACGTGCCACCAGCCAGCGGTTTCACCACGCCTTTCATCTCTAACGAGAAAAGCAGGGCTGTCAGTTGGCCGATGGGAATATTCGTTTTTACGCTGATAAGGTTTAGTTGCAGGTCGTTGGTCTGTTGCAACAGGCTGACCACTTGTTGCTCCTCGTCCGTCAGTTCTGGGAATAGCTGTCGGTTGATGGCCTTTGGCTTCTGCTGCACCGTAGGCCACCCCACAGTCTCCATAAAGTCCTGAGCCGATGTGATGAGGGCTGCCGTGTTGTTGCGAATCATCTTGTTGCACCCTTCCGAGTAGGTCATCCCGACGGCACCGGGGAAAGCCAGCACGTCGCGCCCGTACTCCTGTGCGATGCGACACGTAATCAGTCCGCCACCCTTGTAGGCACTCTCCACCAAGATGGTGGCATCCGATATGCCTGCCACGATGCGGTTGCGCTGTCGGAAGTTGTTGGGCAGTGCCTGCGTCTGCGACATATACTCCGTCAGCAGTCCGCCCCTCTTGACCATCTCTACAGCCGTGTCGCGGTGATGGGGGGGGTAGAGCTGGTCGAGCCCGTGGGCCAGCACCCCCACCGTCTCATATCCACAGGCCAGTGCCTGACGGTGGGCGCAGATGTCAATGCCGTATGCCAGTCCACTGACAATCAGCACGTCAGGGCACAGCTCGCGCAGGTCGCTGACGAAGTGGCGCACCAAGTCCTGCCCGTAGTTGGTACAGTGGCGCGTACCCACGATGTTGATGACGTGCTGCTGGTTCAGGTCGGCACTACCTTTATAATATAATAGGATAGGTGCATCAGGACATCCGCTAAGACGCTGCGGATAGTCAGCATCCTGTAAGGTGAATGCGCGGATGCCGTTCTTCTCGATAAACTCCATCTCAGCTGCCGCCCGATGCAGAGCCTCGTCCCAGTCCTTCATCGCCTCGCGCAGCCGTGGCGTTGCATTAGGCATCACGTCGCCAATGTCCATTCGGTGCTCATACACAGCCGTGGCACTGCCCACCTCCTGATAGAGGTGCAAGGCCACAGACTGGTTGAACCCCGCCATGCGCGTCAGTGCTACCGCATAAAATATCTCTTCGCTCGCCATCTTGATTGCAAAGGTAATGTACCCTTATTTATTCGTCCTTCTTGTCTCTTTCTCGTTTGTCTGGGGCTATAATCAGAATAAGTCTTCTGTATTGGCTCCAGTTTAATTGCGAACGCAGTGTGTTCGCAATTGGATAAGTCCTATAAAACTAGCGGCATAGTCAATAACCTCTTATTATTGTTTTTAAGTGGTCTAAATTAGGTATGGATATTCCCATCATTTGTGCTCTAATCTCTATATCGCTTAATTGTATATGGATGTTTAGGGCAATGCAATTTTGTTTATATAATTCTTTTATTTGTAGCTGATGCAAATTTTGTTCTACTATTGAACATATAGATGCGATATCATTGTCGTTAAGGATTGTACTTAATTTGTTGCCTGTGGCAATACTTTGTTGCATTGATGATAATACTAATCTGGTTGCTTCTGTTAGATTGGAAATAATAGTAGTCATTATTTGTAGTATCTGCTGCATAAGCATAAATTTCTGACTCCACGCATTTTGCACCGCAGAAAGATTTGGTTGGGTAGGAAATGTATCAAACCCAACATTTAATGTTCTCAGATTATTATCCAACATAGTAAGTTGTGCTCTAATCTGTAAATATTGTGAGTAGCTCAATCGAACTTGTGACAAATAAGTATACACATTCATATTTGTTTGATTGTTGTTTGGCAGATTATTCATCAGATTCCTCCTTTCCGTTATTCTCCATGAAATCCTTTAGTTTATTTAGCAAATTGTCTAATAGTTCCAATTGTTTTTCCATCGTTTCTACTGACCAATCATATTCTTTATTTTTAGTTTCAAGACTTTGAACGAGTTCTTTGGCATGATTAAAATATGTTTCGGAATTTGCTTGTGTCTTATTAATGCTCTCTATCAGTTCATTAACATCTTTTGTTCTATCGGCAATAAAATTAGCATTATCTTGTCTAATAGTAGTTATAGTCGCATTTAAGTTTGAAGCCTGACTTTGCAAATTGTTGATTTCGCTTGTGGCAGTATTCCCTTTTTCTTCTACTTCCTTCAGGGCCCTTTTGGCTTCTGCTTTTGCTTCTTCTATTTTGAATATACCAAAGAAACCGAATACAAGAAATATGACACTTGCAACTCCAAACCAAACACCTATTTGGGTAAAATAATTATTTAATGTGTTTAGGTGTAATTCTGTGAGACTACTTGCTTCCTCCTGAGATAGCAAAATTTCTCGTCGAAACAAAGCTGAATCTTTTTGCAATTGTGAAAGTAATTCTGGAGTATTTGAAATAGTCCCAGAATCTGCACTTAATATAATTTCTTTCATTTCAAAAAATAAAGAATCTACATTTGCAATATGATTAATATGTTCCTGAATAATTCTATTTTGAGAATTAGTAAGCACTTGTGTCGAATAGCACTGGTATGCTATTAAAATTGCTAATACACTAAGTAAAGTTCCGCAAAACCAATGCACAATTGAATTTTGACTGTCTTTTTTGTTATTCTCTTTTGCCATATTTTTATTTTAAATATTTATCCAATATCTTTTGTTTTCTTAAATCATAAATTTATGATTTAAGTATGATTTATTACCTCTTTTACAATCTGCAACATTTTCTTATTGCTAAGCTGTGTATGGAAATGTACATTATACCCTTGTGCCGATAAGTTGTTGAAGAAAACCTCCGCACACTTAATCTTTACATCTTCTATACCTCTGAGCTTAGTTTTATTTTCTACATCCTTAGTTTCTACAACTATATTAAATTCTTTTTCTCCGTTATCTTTCCTAACGACATACATAAAGTCAGGACTATATGTTTCTCCCGTAATAGTTGGAATAGCAATACTGTTTCGTGGTATCTTGCCATATACTATTACTTCTACTTCTGCAATGTTTTCATTAATATTTTTCAATTCTAACGGAGAATCATAAGCCTTAGTATCATACAAATACTTCTCCATGGGTTCACCATCTTCAATTTTAATGCCGATTCTGCCTTGCGAGATGTTTTCCCGAACAGAACCATCTTTATGAGTGAGGGCTGTTGCTCCAACTTTTTCTTGTCTCATTTTATAGTTGAAACGGCCTTGAAGAGTGCTTATTTTCCACTCAGAGAAACTGCTGATTATTGCCCCAACTGCCTGTTCGTTAAAAAACTCATCCTTTATATTCCCATGTTTCTCTGTATAGTTGCTGATAGCTCTATGAATCACAGTAACAGGGATGTTGGTAGCAGATGATATCCGTTTTAGGAAAATTCCATAGGGCAATGAATTGGTAATGGTATATTGTACACCGCTACCTGTTTCAGCCATTATTTGTTGCCCATTGCTTTTAACTATATCTCGATGACTGGATATAACTTGTTCTGAAAAAACAGAATTGTTTTCTAAAATCTCTGATAGTCCTTTTTCTAATTCTGCATTAATGGTGTCATCGTACCAGATTGTGTATCTTTGATTGAGAATTTTCCATAACTCCTGCAGTTCATTGAAACGAGCTTTGCGAATACCAATAGGCTTTTCCGATTGCTTATTTCTATCTTTAACTTTTCTTGTTTCTAATCCCGATTGGAATAATGGATATTCTTCATAAAATCGTATTCTATTTGTTGGAACAATTTGGTACTCCATATTTATATAGTCTTTTGATAAAAGTTCTATAAATAGAGTTTTACTATCTTTACCCATTTTCTTGGCAACATCGTTAATCCGTTCCAATGAAATAGAAATGGTATCTGGTATCTCGTTATTAATTTGCTCTATAAGTTTACTGGCAAAGTCTGCTTCTGTGAAATCCACTATATAATTTAGAATGAACTCTTGATTGGATATGCGGTTTCCACATTCATCAACAGGCAGACGCAATCCTCGTCCCACCTCCTGCAATTTTGATGTCTCACTTCCGCTCGACCGTAGTTTTGCAATGGTAAACACATTCGGATTATCCCATCCCTCTTTTAACGTCCACTTTGAAAACAAGAATCGACGCAAAATATATTTCCCATTCTTATCTTTAAATGCAAGTAGTTGTTTTTTGCCGTTTAGGATATCACTAACTTCATTAGCGATATCTTCGTCTGTTGAACTGTTGTCTTGTGCAAAATATCCACCGTGACAATCACTAATGTTATTCAGACTGGCTTCAAGGAACTCACGGTATTCTGATTCATGTTCTTTGAGTTCTTTAATCGTTGCCTCCAATTTCTCTTTAAGTAATTTCTCAAATGCTTCCAACAGATATGGTTTCTTTCCGTCTTCGTTTTCACGATAAGACGTAATATCATCTATGAAGAATAGAGCTAGTGTCTTGATTTTAAATGTACGCCCAGAGAAATTTTCCCGTTCTGTTTCGAAATGACGTTCAAGGGCAAGGCGTAGCATCTGTTCCTGATATGATTGCATATAGACATCCACATCCATTTCCTCGCCAACGGTCTTAGTCAATCCGTTGGAAAGTTCTATGGTATTTTTGTCTATAGCTTGTATCGTAATACCATTGAACTCCTCGGAAATCACCGATAAAGAATCATTTACTTGTAAGTGATAAGTTTTTGTTGGATTGTCAGCACTTTTATACTGAAATGTTGCCGCTTCATTTTTTTCGACAGACAACAACTTCACCTTTTCCTCCTTCTTTGATACTGGCTCAAAATGCTCTTTGGCAACTCCTTTAATCAAACCCTGATTGAATGCTTGACAGGCATTTAGGTCATATAGCAGATTGAGATAGTCGTGTGTCGTTTTTTTATTTTTTCCTCTACCAGACACTGTTTCTGGGAATGTTGCACCATATCGAATAATGCATTGTGGATTAATCTCATCTTTGATTACACTAAATGCTTTTTGGTCACGTGAGAATTTGTGTGGTTCATCAATAATCACAAAAGGGCGTGTAGCACGAAGTGCGTCAAATGGGCGATAAAAACCTTCAATATCACTTCCGTAATCATTACGGCTGAGCATATAGTTTTTAGCAACTTTCAACAATTGTATATTCACCAAAAAGACATATATCTTTTTAGTGTCTTGGCTTGAACCTCTTACAAATTCTCTTACAGTGGCTGGAAAATATAGCTTTCCTTTCTTCTTTTTCTTTGGCGGTTCCAAGGTGAGCAAGTCAATTTCAGCATCATATCCGCACACATCCCGAAAATGCCGCTTAACATAGCTGTCCTCCATAAATTGTTTTGCTCCAGCTTTGATGGGCAGCGTAGGCACGGCAACAATGAATTTGTTAATACCATATCGTTTGTGTAACTCATGTATAGTCCGAGTGTAAACATAGGTTTTGCCCGTGCCTGTCTCCATCTTGATATCAAGATTAAGACAACTTGCATCATGAGTATATGTGCAGTAGTCAGGCTGTATGCTGTTTCGTTTTTGTATGGCAACAATATTTTGCCCAGTACCATCCTTTGATATTGTTATCTCAGGATTGGCATAGAACATTGCCGGCGATTTTATCGTTGTATTGGCAAAAACATCTGCAATAGCATCTACACCTATTTGCTGATGGGGTAAGGACGGTTGAAGAATCAGTTCCATATCAATACCGAATATCAAAGTTTATACGCATATTCTTTTCTCCATCCCGTATTATTCGAAGATTATCTTTAAGTTCCTGTAATTCGCTCCAAGAAAGTGCATATCCGTATACTACGATGTTTTGAGGATTGAAATTTGTATCTGACTGGTATTTGTCCAACAAAGCAGCAACGACTTCATTACTCAAATTGGGGTTAATGACATATAGGTGTTTATCAGTATAATAAACGTCATATCCACCAATGTTAAGCATTTGTACGTTGGGGGTTAGCCCATATCCATCACGGACAAGCCATGTCGTGAGAATTGTCTGCACTCCGAATTCATCTACTAATGTTTTATCCCCAAAAATAGAATGAGGGTCGAAACGTTCCATCTTTTCTATTGATTGATGTGTAGGTTCTTGAAGTGTAAAGTGTTTGAAGCCTATATCTCCGTGGAATAGGGGATTTGTCTCTTGAACTTTCTTTGCTGCCCGCTTGATTCTATCAATGCCCAGCTCATCGATAGTCCTATACCCATCCTTATATGCGTCTGAGTCGACTTTGAATAATTCTTGGAGTTGGACTATAATGTAATGTATATTATTTCCTTCAGCGATTAATTCTATTGCAGCATGTGCGGTTGTTGACGAACCGCCAAAAAAATCGAGTAGATATACCTCTGTATTAGTATGAGACGCAATACCTTGTGATAATATTTCTTTTATATACTGGATTGGTTTTGGAAAATCAAAATACTCTTTTCCATCAAATAGTTCTCGAAGTTCACGTGTGCCTTGAGTACTATATACTGTATCAAAGACTGATGATAGCCCTGTATATTCACTTTCAATATCTTTTAAAAACTTTTTTCGCCTTGGTCTGCCCGTTGCATCCTTTGGGAAAATAATTTCTCCGTTATCTATTAATTCAGACATTCGCTTAGGTTCATACCTCCAACCTGTTGGAGGGCAAGCATACACAATTCCCGTAACAGGGTCTGTTAGGTCATAATGTAAATTAGGACGCTGTGATGCTGTTGCTAATCCTGTCATATCTGCACTCATCCAAGGCCCTTTGGAATCATTATCTGGGTTTGAATACTTAGTTTTGTCGGATTCTTTTCCTAAAATATAGCCATCTTCTTTTCTACCATAGCACAATAAATAGTCGTGGTCCTTAGATGCTCCATTTTTTGTTCGACTATCAACCATTTGTCGCTTTTTCCAGATAAAAGAGCAAATAAGATTTTCTTCTCCAAATATATCATCACAGAGCAGTTTTAAATTGCTTTGTTCGTTGTCATCAATAGAGATAAATATGACGCCTTCCTTTGAAAGTAGGTCGCGGGCAAGAAGAAGTCGTGGTAGCATGAACGTTAACCACGCAGAATGCGTAGCAGAACCTCTGCGAGTTAAATCGAGGATTCGGCTGGCTTGTTCTTCTGAAATACTCAGTTTCGATGCTAATTCTTCAACAGTAAAATTGAAAGAATCAGTATAAATAAACTCATCAGACCCTGTATTATATGGTGGGTCGATATAAATACATTTTATACAACCTGCATAGGACTTTAACAGATGTTTTAACGCATCTAAATTATCCCCACTAATATAGATGTTTTTACTATCTTTATTCTCAGGTAGATTGTTGTGCTCTTCATCAGGAACAATAACGGTCGTAGTATCTAAGGAAGCCAACAGACGGGCATAATTTTTCCCGAGGAATCGGAGCTCGTACCCTTCCTCTGTAACATTCACCTTGTCTTTGATATATTCTTTTAATCGTTCGATATCAAAAGAACCATTACGGAAACATGCTGGGAAATGCTCTTTCAGAATTTCAATATCTTTTGCCCCAAGAGCGATATTATTATTGTTTTCTATGATTTCTTTAATCATTACTTCTAAAATATAAAATTCTTTTATTGGCTACAAAGTTACAAAATTATTCTGGAATATGCTTCGTTGCGGCTCGATTTTAAGATTTGTTTTGCTGAAAAATGGCGGGAATTTAGTATCTGTTTACCTTCGTTTGGCCTCCAGTATCTCTTTTGGGTTGCTCCAGTATCTCTTTCGAGGTGCTTTAGTATCTGTTTACCCCCTAAACAGATACTGTTTAATGTCGAAAGAGATACTGGAGCAACCCGAAGGAGATACTGGAGCGTGAGAAGATAGTTATTTCCTGCAAATTGTTTGCATATCTCAGGAATTTTTCCGAATTTTGCAACGAAGTTATACATGGCAGTTTGATAACTAAAAACAACGAATGATGCAAGAGTTTAACAAGACATTTACTTACTTCATCTGTCTCGTGTCGGCTATGGGCGGTCTGCTTTTTGGCTACGACTGGGTGGTGATAGGCGGTGCCAAGCCGTTTTATGAACTTTATTTCGATATAACCGAATCGCCTCTGATGCAGGGGGTGGCTATGACGTCGGCCTTGATAGGGTGCTTGCTCGGTGCGCTGGTGGCAGGATCTGCTGCCGACCGATATGGCCGTAAGCCGCTGCTGATGGTCTCGGCTGTGCTGTTTACCGTCTCGGCTGTGGCTACGGGGTTGTTCAACGACTTTACCTTGTTTAATATAGCCCGCTTTGTGGGTGGTGTGGGTATTGGTGTGGCATCGGCATTGGCACCGATGTATATTGCCGAGGTTAGTCCTGCTGATATTCGCGGACGGATGGTGAGCCTGAACCAGATGACCATTGTGCTGGGTATTTTGGCTGCACAGGTGGTGAATATGCTGTTGGCTCGCGACACTGCGATGGAGGAGAACATGGCGTGGAATGTGGCATGGGGATGGCGCTGGATGTTCTGGGCCGAGACGCTGCCTGCCGCCCTGTTCTTGTTGCTCAGTTTCTTTATTCCTGAGAGCCCTGTGTATCTGCGGCTTAAAGCCGAGCCTTTATCGGCAGGCCGAACGGCTGATGCGGGGATGGACGAACTGCTTCAGCGTAAGTATGGGCGCGTGCTGCTGTTGGGCTTGGTGATAGCCGTTTTCCAGCAGTGGTGTGGCACCAACGTTATCTTCAACTATGCACAAGAGATATTCGTCAGTGCTGGATTTGATGTCGATGGTATGTTTATCAACATTGTTATAACGGGTGTGGCCAACGTTATCTTTACTATTCTGGCCCTCTATACCATCGAGAAGTGGGGGCGCCGCACGCTGATATTGCTTGGCGCAGGCGGTCTGGGTGTGATATATTTAGTGTTAGGCACCTGTTACTTCTTGGGTATGACGGGTGTGCTGATGGTGGCATTGGTGGTGGCAGCCATATCGGTCTATGCCATGACGCTGGGGCCTGTTACGTGGACGTTGCTAGCCGAAATATTCCCCCATCGTGTGCGAGGCATCGCCATGGCCACCTGTACCTTTGCCCTGTGGGTGGGCTGTTGTACGCTGACGTTCTCGTTCCCTTCGATGAATGCAGCTTTGGGCAGCAGTGGCACTTTCTGGATTTATAGTGTTATCTGCATGGGGGCTTTCCTTTTCCTGTTCAGGAATTGTCCTGAAACCAAGGGAAAGTCGCTGGAGCAGTTGGAAAAAGAACTGGTGGAAAGGTAAACAAACTAAATTGCAAGATGATGGTAAGAGCTTGGAGAGAACTGGTAACGATTCCGACCTACGAGGTGGGAAAGCCTGAGAAGAACCCGATGTTTCTGGAGAAACGTGTCTATCAGGGGTCAAGTGGCGTGGTCTATCCCTATCCTGTTATTGAAAGTATGTCAGACGAGAAGGTAGACAAGGACTATCTGGCCGTCTGGTTGGAGAATGAGTATATCAAGGTGATGGTGCTGCCCGAGTTGGGCGGTCGTGTGCAGATGGCCTACGACAAAATCAAGCAGCGCCACTTCGTCTACTATAATCACGTCATCAAGCCCGCACTGGTGGGACTTGCCGGCCCGTGGATTTCGGGTGGCATCGAGTTTAACTGGCCCCAGCACCATCGTCCTTCTACCTATATGCCCGTCGATACCTGCATAGAGGAGAACGAGGACGGTTCGGTGACGGTATGGGTGAGCGAGATGGAAAAGATGTTCCATCAGAAGGGTATGGCAGGCTTCACCCTGCGCCCGGGCTGTGCCTATCTGGAAATCAAGGGCGTGCTCTACAACCGTACCGATGTGCCGCAGACGTTCCTCTGGTGGGCTAACCCCGCTGTAGAGGTGAATGACGAGTATCAGAGCGTGTTCCCGCCCGACATCAATGCCGTGTTTGACCACGGCAAGCGCGCCGTCTCGTCGTTCCCCATTGCCACGGGCACGTATTACAAGATGGACTATTCGGCAGGTGTCGACATATCGAACTATAAGAACATAGCCGTGCCCACCAGTTATATGGGCGTGAACAGCCGCTTCAACTTTGAGGGTGGCTACGAGAACGACACGCAGGCTGGTATGCTGCACGTGGCCAGTCATCACTTCTCGCCTGGCAAGAAGCAGTGGACGTGGGGCAATGGTGACTTCGGGCGTGCGTGGGACCGTAACCTGACGGATGAGGCTACGCCCGACGAGGCCCGCCAGTGGCAGATTGACCGCAAGGGCTTCCGTCCCTATATCGAGCTGATGGCAGGTGTGTACACCGAGAACCAGCCCGACTTTACATGGCTGATGCCTTACGAGGAGAAGCGTTTCGTGCAGTATTTCATGCCCTATCGTGAGTTGGGTGTGGTGAAGCAGGCCTCGAAAGACCTCATTCTGAATATCGAAAAGCAGGAGGGAGGAGATGCAGTGCAGTTCAAGGTGTTTGCCACCTCTGAGCAGGAGGTGCGCATCGTGTTGCGTAGCGACGACGGTGAGGAATATTATAATAAGGTGGTTGTCATCACGCCCGAGGAAGTGCTGACGGAAACGGTCAGCGTGAAGGACACCCGCTTCGACCACCTGACGCTCGACCTGCGCAAGACATTTGTCTACGGCGAGCGCACGGTGCTGTCATGGCACGCCGAGCCTGACGATATTCGCCCCATTCCCGATTCTGCCGAGGCAGCCTTGCTGCCCGAGCAAATCAAGACCAACGAGCAGCTGTTCCTGACGGGGCAGCACTTGGAGCAGTATCGTCATGCCACGTGGAGCCCTGTCGACTACTACGAGGAGGCTCTGCGGCGCGACCCTGACGACATTCGTTGCCTGAATGCCCTTGGCCTGTGGTATATCCGCAAGGGACGCTTTGCATGGGCCGAGGAATATCTGCGCAAGGCCGTCAGGCTGTCGCAGAAGCGCAACCCCAACCCCTACGACGGCGAGCCTATCTACAACCTTGCCTTGTCGCTGAAATACCAAGGCAAGTTGGCGGAAGCCTACGAGCGGTTTTGGAAAGCCACATGGAACAAGGCATGGGCTGATGCAGGCTACTTCGAGGTTGCCAAAATCAGTGTGGCGCAAGGTCGCTATGAGGACGCACTCGACGAAATCAACCGCTGTCTGGATAACAATTGGCACAACCACAAGGCGCGTGCCTTGAAGACTGCCATCCTGCGCAAGCTGCACCAGCATGAGGAGGCGCTGGCCTTGATTACGGAGTCGCTGCGTTTCGACCTGTTCAACTACGGCTGTCGCTATGAGCAGTATCTGCTGACGCACGACGAGGCTGTGCTGGCCGAGATGAAGCAACTGCTCCGCCAGTCGGCTGACAACTACGACGAGCTGGCTCTTGACTACCACGCCGCAGGCCTTACCGATGAGGCTTGCGCTATCTGGCAACTGGCCATTGGCGAGGGTGCCACCACGCCTATGACCTATTATTATATGGGTAGCTATGATGAGGCTGTCAAGGCTGACCTGACCTATTGCTTCCCCAACCGCCCTGAGGCTGTCGTGGCCTTGGAGGCTGCCAAGCGGCATAACGCCGCTGATGCCCATGCCCCTTACCTGCTGGGCTGTCTCTACTATGCTGCCCGCCAGTATGACGTGGCCATTGAGAACTGGGAGCTGTCGGCTCGTCTTGACCCGTCGTTCCCCACCGTCTGGCGCAACCTTGCCCTCGGTCGCTTCAACAAGCAAGACCGTCAGCAGGAGGCACTCGACTGCATGGAGCGTGCTTTCCACTTAGACGAGAACGACGAGCGCATCCTGATGGAGCTTGACCAGTTGTATAAGCGTATGCACCACCCGCACGAGCAGCGGCTGGCCTTCTTACGACAGTATGCCGAACTGATTCAGCGGCGCGACGACCTTGTGCTGGAGGAGATTACCCTGCTCAATCAGACGGGTCGCTACGAGGAGGCCATGCAGAAGCTCGATGGCCACAAGTTCCACCCTTGGGAGGGTGGCGAAGGCAAGGTGTCGGCGCAGTATCAAATAGCACGGGTGGAGTTGGCAAAGCAAGCACTTGCGCGACAAGACTACGACCGTGCCGTTGGTCTGCTCAGCGAGTGTCTGGAATATCCCGAGCACCTCGGTGAAGGCAAGCTGTACGGCGCACAGGAGAATGACTTTTACTATCTGTTAGGTGTGGCTTACGATGCCCTTGGCCAGAAGCAGCAAGCCCATGAGTGCTGGGAAGCGGCCACCAAAGGCCCGCAGGAGCCAGCCGCCGCCATGTACTACAACGATGCCAAGCCCGATAAGATATTCTATCAGGGCATGGCACTTTATAAACTCGGACGTGACGGCGAGGCGCACGGACGCTTCTACCGCCTTATCAACTACGGCAAGCAGCATATCTTTGAGAAACAGGTGATGGACTACTTCGCCGTCTCGCTGCCCGACCTGCTTATCTGGGAGGACTCGCTTGACGCGAAGAACCTTATCCACTGCAAGTATATGCTCGCCCTTGGCTACTACGGCATGGGCGACACCGAGCACGCCGAGCGTTACCTGCGCGAAGTGGAAGTGCTGGATAACAACCATCAGGGCATCCAGCAGTTGCGCACGCTGATGAGTGCGGGATTGTAGTATGCGATATTGTTATCGGTAGAAGCAACGCCCGATGAGCCAGCCGGCAGCGTTGCCCAAGAGCACGCCAACGGTGTCGGCCAGAAAGTCGAACCAATCGCCTGAGCGGGTGGTGGTGCAGTAGGCTTGCAGCAGTTCGACGATGCCTCCCAACAGGGTCATGCCCACCAGTGCCCATAGCAGCAGCCGTTGCCAGTTGATTTGGCGGTGGGCACGCTGATACTCCCACCAGACGACCATGCTGGTGCCGCCGTACATGGCCAAATGGGTCCACTTGTCTATAAACTGCACGTCATCGAACGGCGTTTCGGGGAAGAACGGGGTAAACGACAGCACGGCTATCAGCACAAGGCAGAGCAGCGACAGTGGGTATTTTCTTATAAATAGGACGGAATTTTGCATATTTGCTTAATAAAACGATGCAAAAGTAAGAAATATTTTATACTTTTGCAAGCGCAAAGCAAGAATATTATGAGTGAGAGAGCAAATTTCGGGACGAAGCTGGGCGTGATACTGGCCACGGCAGGCTCGGCAGTGGGGCTGGGCAACGTGTGGCGCTTCCCTTATATGGCGGGCGAGAACGGCGGTGCCGTGTTCATCATGATTTACGTGGTGTGCGTGTTGCTGCTGGGCATTCCCTGCATGATTAGCGAGTTTATCGTGGGGCGCAACGGACGGGCTAACACGGCACGGTCGTTTCGCACGCTGGCTGGTGGCACACCGTGGGCGGTGTTAGGCTACATGGGTGTGCTGACGGGATTTCTGATTACGGGCTACTATGCGGTGGTCAGCGGGTGGTGCCTGCAGTATGTGTGGGCCTCGCTGTTAGGGCACCTGCAGGGCGACCCCGAATACTTCAAGACTTACTTTGCCGACTTGGCTTCCGACCCCGTGCGGCCCATACTGTGGACGGTGATTATCCTTGTGGTGACCTACCTGATAATCGAGCACGGTGTGCGCGACGGCATTGAGCGCGCTTCGAAGCTGCTCATGCCCACCTTATTTATATTGCTGCTCATTATCGTGGTGGCAGCGTGTATGCTGCCCGGAGCGCAGCGGGGCATTGAGTTCCTGTTTAAGCCCGACTTTAGCAAACTCACGGGCGACGTGTTCTTAGGTGCCTTGGGGCAGTCGTTCTATTCGTTGAGCATTGCCATGGGATGCCTTTGCACCTACGCCAGCTACTTCTCCAAATACACCAACCTGACCAAGTCGGCTGTGCAGATAGCCGTTATCGACTGTATGGTAGCTATCCTTGCTGGCCTGATGATATTCCCTGCGGCATTCTCCGTTGGGGTAGAGCCTGACTCAGGGCCCTCGCTGATATTCATCACGCTGCCCAACGTGTTTGCGCAGGCTTTTGCCGCCATGCCCGTTGTGGGCTACGTCATTTCGCTGCTGTTCTTCGTGCTGCTGTCGTTAGCTGCCCTGACCTCGCTAATGTCGCTGCACGAGGTATCGACGGCTTTCTTTCAGGAGGAACTGCGCACCACGCGCAAGCGGGCCGCGCTGCTGGTAACGGTGTCGACGGGCATTATCGGTGCCTTCTGCTCGCTGTCGTTAGGGGCGGTCGACGGACTGGCTTTCTTCGGGAAGACGCTGTTCGACCTGTTTGACTTCGTGACGGGCCAGATATTCCTGCCTGTCGTGGGCTTCCTCACCTGTATCTTCATCGGGTGGGTCGTGCCGCACAAGGTGGTGCGCGACGAATTTACCAACTGGGGCAAGCTGCGCGACTACGGGGCTTTCTTCCACGTCTATCTGTTCTTGATTAAGTATGTGTGCCCGTTGGCTATCCTGATTATCTTCCTACATCAATTAGAGTTATTATGAACGAGACCAGAGGCAAGTTTGGCAGCAAGCTCGGCATTGTGCTGGCCACGGCAGGCTCGGCGGTCGGGCTGGGCAACGTGTGGCGTTTTCCCTATATGGCTGGCGAGAATGGTGGTGCCGCCTTTATCCTGCTCTATGTCGGGTGCATCCTGCTGTTAGGATTGCCGGGTATGCTGAGCGAGTTTATTGTGGGTCGGCACGGCCAGACCAATGCCGCCCGTGCCTATGACAAGCTGGCCAACGGCAAGCCGTGGAAGTTCGTAGGCTATCTGGGCATCCTGACCTCTACCATCATCCTCGGCTTCTATGCCGTGGTGGCTGGCTGGTGCCTGCAATACCTGTGTGCCTCCGTTACGGGGCAGTTGCTGGGCGATGCCGACTATGTGAAGACCTACTTCGTCACCTTCTCCAGCTCGCCTTGGCAGCCTGTGGGGTGGGGCATTGCCTTTATCCTGCTTACCCATGTGGTCATTGTCTTTGGCGTGCGCCGTGGGATTGAGCGTGCGTCGAAGTGGCTCATGCCCATTCTGCTGCTGTTGCTTTTGGTGCTGGTGGTAGCCTCGTGTATGCTGCCCGGAGCAATGGGGGGGGTGAAGTTCTTGCTCGAGCCTGACTTCTCGAAACTGAGCAGCAATGTGATGCTGGAGGCACTGGGACAGGCTTTCTTCTCGCTGTCGCTGGGCACGGCCTGCCTCTGCACTTACGCCAGCTACTTCTCGCGCTCCACCAATCTGCTGCGCTCTGCGGGTCAGATAGTGGCGCTTGACACGCTGATAGCCATCCTCTCGGGACTGATGATATTCCCTGCGGCGTTCTCCGTCGGGGTGGAGCCCGACTCAGGCCCATCGCTCATATTCATCACGCTGCCCAACGTGTTCCAACAGGCCTTTGCCGCCATGCCGACGGTGGGCTGGCTCATTAGCATCATGTTCTATGCCCTGCTGGTGTTTGCCGCCCTGACCTCTACCATCTCGATGCACGAGATAGGCACGGCCTTCTTTACCGAGGAGCTGCACTGGCCGCGCCGTAAGTCGGCTTGGCTGCTCACCGTGGTTGCTGGAGTGCTGTGCCTGTTCTGCTCGTGGTCGGTTGGCGCCTACGACATCCGACTGTTAGGATTGTCGCTGATGGACTTCTGCGACCAACTGACGGCCAACTTCCTGCTGCCGCTGGGCGGTATGCTTGCCTGTCTGTTTGTGGGTTGGTACATACCCCGGCAGGTGGTGTACGATGAGTTTACCAATCATGGAGCGCACAACCGTCGCTACTATAGCCTTTACCTTTTTGCCGTGCGCTATGTCTGTCCTATTGCCATACTGCTGGTATTCCTCCATCAGTTAGGCATTATATGAACCGTAACGACCGCCGTATAGCCGTTGCTGCCATAGCTGTTGCCACGCTTGCCATAGGGGGCATCTTGTGCGCAGGCCGTCGGGACACTGTGCCGACGCGCTCCGCACCAGCTGCCGAGGCCGTCGGCATCATGCGCCGAGCGCGTCCGTACCATGTGCCGAGCGTATCGGCACCAGTAGCCGAGGCCTTTCCCTTCGACCCTAACACGGCAGACAGCACCGAACTGCTGCGTCTGGGGCTTCGCCCGTGGCAGGTGCGCAATATCTACAAGTACCGCGCCCGAGGCGGCATCTACCGTCGCAAGGAAGACTTCGCCCGCCTGTACGGACTGACCGTCAAGGACTATCGCCGACTGGCACCTTACATCCGCATAGGTCAAGACTATCAGCCTGCCGCCACGCTGGTGCCCGACCGCCCCTTTGGCATCGATTCCGTTATCTATCCGAAGAAGATTGACACCACGCAGCGCGTGGTGCTGAACACCGCCGACACTACCGTGCTGCTCACCGTGCCCGGCATAGGAAAGCACTTTGCCCATGAGATTATGAAGCATGGCCGTCGGCTGGGCGGCTACGTCAGTGTCGACCAGTTGGACGAGATAGACTACTTCCCACAGTCGTCTAAGCGTTACTTCATTATCCAGCAGCCCGCCCCGCAACAGCTGAACATCAACCAGCTCACCCTGTCGCAGTTGCGCCGCCATCCCTACATCAACTTCTATCAAGCCAAGGCCATCGTGGAGTACCGCCGACTGCACGGTCCCCTTAAAAGTCTGCACGACCTGCGGCTCTCCCGTGACTTCCCGCCCGAGCAGATTGCCCGCTTAGAACCCTACGTGTCGTTTTAATGTCTGAGAAGGAACGGTTCCCTCCCCAAGAAAGAACGGCTCTTACTCGGGGAAAGAGCCGTCCTTTCCATGAGTAAGAGCCGTTCTTTCTCGGGGTAAGACCCGTTCTTTCCCCGTTACATATATCCTATGGCCCGCAGAATGTCGTTCAGGTTGGCCACGACCATCAGGAGTATCAGGATGGCGAAGCCTACATACTCGGCGTATAGCATGAACGTTTCGGAGGGCTTGCGGCGCGTCACCATCTCGTAGAGCAGGAACAGCACGTGGCCACCATCCAGCGCAGGGATGGGCAGGATGTTCATGAAGGCGAGGATGATAGACAGGAACGCCGTCATCTTCCAGAACATATACCAGTCCCACATCGGCGGGAACAGTGAGCCGATAGCCCCGAAGCCGCCCAGCGACTTCGCTCCCTCGGCAGAGAACACATACTTCAGGTCGTCGACGTAAGAGGCCAGCACGTGGAATCCGTACTTGATGCCGGCAGGGATGCTCTCTAAGAATCCGTACTCGCGGGTAACGGGCTTATAAAGCCCTGCCACGGTCTGCACGGTGAAGCCCAGTTTCAGCTCGGGGGTGAGGGCAGTGGTAGCGGTGTCTTTCGCGCCCTCGTGACTGTAGACCAACGTCACGGTGCGTGCCTTCATGCTGTCGGCAGAGGTCTTGGCCACGGCCAGCATATCAGCGCGACGACCCAGCAGGTCGATGAACTCGTTGTAGCTGTCAACGGGCTTGCCGTTCAGTGCCAGAATCTCGTCACCCTTCACCATGCCCAGCTTGTCGGCAGGCGAGCCCGGCAGAATGCTGTCCACCTTGGCAGGCAGCAACGGGCGCACGAATGACGGGTCGGCCTTCATCATATTCAGCAGGTTCAGCTCGCCGGGCAGGGCGATGCTCATAGGCTTGCCGTCGCGGATGATGTCGACGCGGTGGGCCTCCGAAATGTCGCGGTACAGGTCGGCAGAGAAGTCCTTGAAGGCGTGCTCCTCCGTACCTATTAATATATCACCGTCCTTGAATCCATACGACTTAGCCTCCTCGTTAAACTTCATGCCCATCGTCATGTCCCTGACTGGGATGTAGGTGTCGCCCCACCAGAAAAGAATCTGCGAGTAGATGAACAGCGCCAGCACGAAGTTGACCATGACGCCGCCTATCATGATGAGCAGTCGCTGCCATGCTGGCTTGGCCCTGAACTCCCATGGCTGCATGGGTTGCTTCATCTGCTCCGTGTCGAAACTCTCGTCTATCATGCCCGCTATCTTGCAGTAGCCGCCCAGCGGCAGCCAGCCGACACCGTATTCCGTGTCGCTGTTCTTGGGCTTAAACTTAAACAGGCTGAACTTCCAGTCGAAGAAGATATAGAACTTGTCAACCCGCACCCCGAAGAGCTTGGCAAAGAAGAAGTGGCCGCCCTCGTGCAGCAATACGAGCAGCGAGATGGCCAGCATGAATTGTAATACTCTGATTAAAAATACTTCCATTATGATACTTACGGTTTACTAATTTACTGATTTGTTCATTAACTCGGCAGCGATGCGGCGCGCCTCGGCATCGGTGGCTATGTAGGTGTCGTAGTCGGGCGTGGCCGAGAACGTACAGCGTTGCATGGTCTCGGCAATGATGTCGCTCATCTGGACGAAGCCGCACTTGTCTTCCAAGAAGCCGCGGTTGACAATCTCGTTGGCGGCATTGACGATGCACGGCATATTGCCGCCCTTCTGGATAGACTCAAAGGCCAGCGCCAGACAGCGGAACTTCTTGAGGTCAGGCTCGAAGAACTCCAGCTTCTGCGTAGCAAACAAGTCCAGACGGTCGCCGCTCAGTGTCAGTCGCTGGGGGAACGAGAAGGCATACTGGATGGGCAGCCGCATATCGGGTACGCCTAATTGGGCCTTGACGGCTCCGTCCTGAAACTGGACGGCAGAGTGGACGATGCTCTGCGGATGCACCAGCACCTGAATCTGCGAAGCCTTCACGCCAAACAGCCACTTGGCTTCAATCACCTCGAAGCCTTTATTCATCATCGAAGCCGAGTCGATGGTAATCTTGGCACCCATGTCCCATGTGGGATGGCGCAGGGCGTCGGCCTTGGTAACGGTGGCCAGTTGCTCCATTGTGAAGTTGCGGAACGGGCCGCCTGAGGCTGTCAGCAGTATCTTCTCAATGGGGTTGTTGTCTTCGCCGACCAGACTTTGGAAGATGGCCGAGTGCTCGCTGTCGACGGGCAGGATAGGCGCATGAAACTCGGATGCCAAGTCGCGAATCAGCTCACCCGCCACAACCAGCGTCTCCTTGTTGGCCAGCGCAATAGCCTTGTGGGCTTTAATGGCGTGGATGGTGGGCGACAGTCCTGCAAAGCCCACCATGGCGGTCAGCACAATGTTGATGGGGTCGGCCTCTACGATTTCGTCAATAGCCTTGGCGCCGGCATACACCTTCACGTCGGGCAGGTCGTCAAGCAGCCGCTTCAGCTCGTCGTAACGCTGCTCGTTGGCAATGACGACGGCAGCAGGCTTGAACTTATGCGCCTGCTCGGCCAGCAGTTCTACACGGTTGTTGGCAGTCAGGCAATATACCTCGTAGAGGTCGGAGTGCTCCTCGATGACCTCCAGAGCCTGGGTTCCAATGGAGCCCGTAGAGCCAAGGATGGCTATTTGCTTCTTTTTCATATATCTAATAGTCCTTCAGGGATGTGCATGGTTATCTGTTGCAGCTTGGTGTCAATGCTGGTAATCAGGTCGTCGGAGGCTGGGAGCAGCCGTCCGTCCTCCAGTTCAAAAAGGATGTTTTGCGTCTGGTCGTCAATGCCTGCTATGGTACCGACCTTCTGCTTTGTCTGTGCTTCAATAATGTCGAAGCCTACTAAAAGGGACAGGGAGGGCACGTCGTCGGCTTCCTCTGCCAGTTCGCGTGGGAAGTAGACATCGCTGCCCGTCAGTTCGGAAGCCCGCTGCTGCGTGTCAACGTCGCAGAACTTGACCAGCGCCACCGAGTCGCTGCGGAAGCGGTACTCCTCCATGAAGAAAGGCACAAGGATGCCGTCCAGCTCGAGAATCAGGTAATCGGCATCCGCCGTGTCGAAGATGTCGTCGTCAAACTGGAACGACACCTCGCCCTTTACACCATGCGCTTTGCCGAGGCGACCTATCTTAAAAACCTCTTCCTTCCTAATCATATCCTTTCAATCTTAGCTCCCAGCGCATTCAGGCGGGCTTCAATGTTCTCGTAACCACGGTCTATCTGCTCAATGTTGCTGATGATGCTGGTGCCGTTGGCACTCATGGCGGCTATCAACAGGGCAATGCCCGCACGAATGTCGGGGCTCGACATACGCTGGGCATGAAGGGTGAGCTTGCGGTCGTGGCCGACGACGACGGCGCGGTGCGGGTCGCAAAGGATAATCTGTGCGCCCATGTCAATGAGCTTGTCGACGAAGAACAAACGGCTCTCAAACATCTTCTGGTGGAACAACACCGAGCCACGCGCCTGCGTAGCTACCACGATGAGCACGCTGAGCAGGTCGGGGGTCAGGCCGGGCCACGGGGCATCGGCTAATGTCATGATGGTACCGTCGATAAACGAATCGACGATGTAGTGTCTCTGTCGGGGGATATACAGGTCGTCACCATCGACCTTGACCTTGATGCCCAGTCGGCGGAAGGCATCGGGAATGATGCCAAGGTCTTTCAGCGATACGTTCTGGATGCGGATGCCGTCGCCACACATGGCGGCCATGCCGATGAACGAACCCACCTCAATCATGTCGGGCAGCAGGCGGTGCTCGGTGCCGTGCAGGCTCTTGACACCGACTATCGACAGCAGGTTGGAGCCAATGCCAGTGATGTTGGCCCCCATGCGGTTCAGCATGTGGCATAGCTGCTGGAGGTAAGGCTCGCAGGCAGCGTTATAAATGGTGGTCGTGCCTTTGGCAAAGACGGCTGCCATGATGATGTTGGCCGTACCCGTGACGGATGCTTCGTCAAGCAGCATATAAGTCCCTTTAAGTTGCTTGGCACCTATTTCGTAGACGTTGCGGCCTTCGACGTGATGGAACTTGGCACCCAAGTGCTTGAAGCCCAGAAAGTGGGTGTCCAGACGACGGCGGCCAATCTTGTCGCCACCGGGCTTGGTGATAACGGCCTTGCCCATGCGAGCCAGCAGCGGGCCAATCATCATGACGGAACCGCGCAGGGCAGCACACTTCTGTACAAACTCGTCGCTTTCTAAATACTGCAGATTGAGCGTGTCGGCCTGGAAAGTGTAAACGCCAGCCTCCAGCTTCTGCACCTTGACCCCAATGTCGCGCAGCAACTGGATGAGGTTGTTCACGTCGCGGATGTCAGGAATGTTGCGAATGCTCACCCTGTCGCTGGTGAGTAGCGTGGCACAAATCACCTGCAGTGCCTCGTTCTTGGCTCCCTGTGGCGTGATGGTTCCTTTAAGCAGATGTCCGCCCTCAATCTTGAATGATGCCATTTACTTACGTCTTTTGTTGCGTTTAACGTCGTTGCCTCCAGTCTCGGGAATGTGCTCAAAGCGGAACGTCGAGAGGTCAATCTGTATCTTCCCGTCTGTATAGTGGGCCAAGTCGTCGGCCACCTTCTCGTCGTCCATCGACCCATGTCCCCACGTGGCCAGGTCGCGCTTCATCTGGTTGGCCGTGATGCGCACCAGCTCGTCGCGCTCCTCGCCCTCAGGCATGGTCTTCAGCTTCTCAAACACTTCGGTCATCAGCCGACCGTAGTGTCGCAGATGACTTTGCCCGTTGCCCTTCGGATGCTCCATCGGCTGCGGCTTGGTCAGTATCTTCTCGGCATTGCTGACATCGAAAGGCCAGTCAATATCAAGCTGCTTGTGGCTCATCAGAAAGAGATGGTCCCACAAGGTCTGCTGGTAGTCGGCACCCTCACGAACCTGCGGGTTCTTGTTCTCCATCTGGCGGATAATGCTCACGGCGCAGGCCATTCGCTCCTCCTTGGTAGGCAGGCTGATGGCCAGCTCCACCATTTTCTGAATCTCTCGCCCGTACTCAGGCATGACCAGCTTGTCGCGCTGGGTGTTATAATCTAATCCTTTGATTTCCATAAGTTGTGTCTACAATAGTTTCTTGGGCTTCAGCGCCACAAAGTTTTTAAGATAGAACGGCACGAAATAGGCTACGTCCTCAAACTGGTCGTTCAGGAAACGCTTCTCGGCCAACGGCTGCATCCACTTAGCCAGCGGCTCAATGCCGTCAATATAGTGGGCATTGGGGTGGTTGATGACTTCCATGCACTTCTTGGCGCCGTTGCCGAAGAAATAGATGGGGCGCTCGTCGAGCCACTGCTTGTAGGTGTCGGCATCAACGATGTCGGCACTGACTTCGCGCACGGTCTTCAGCGAGCGGTCGTAGAGGGCGGCGTACACCTCCATGCGACGAGCGTCGAGCATGGGGCAAAGCAGGGCGTTCTCGTCCAGCTCTGGGTTGCGGAGCAACACGGGCACGCACAGCAGCTCTAACGTCGGAACAGCCAGCAACTTCAGGTTGCGGCCATAGCAAATGCCCTTGGCCATTGATACGCCGATGCGCAACCCCGTATAGGAACCGGGGCCGCAACTGACGCTGACGGCATCAAACGGAATGGCGTGGTTGTCGGTAAACGAAAGGGCATTGTCCACCATCGTCCCCAGCTTCTCAGCGCCAGCCCCCTTTTCCCCGCGCTCCTCTTGCTCGAAAATACATTGTCCGTCTTCCGAAACGGCCACCGAACATATTGTTGTGCTTGTTTCTATATGCAGAATGACTGCCATATCTCTTTTGTTCTTAACTATTAAATAATGTGCAAAGGTACGAATTTTCCCGCCAATCTGCGCACGTTTAAGATAATTTTTGTACCTTTGTCGTCAATATTAAAGAAAAGAAACATTATGATACAGTCAATGACAGGCTACGGAAAGTCCGTTGTGGCCTATAAGGGAAAGAAAATAAACGTGGAAATCAAGTCGCTCAACTCCAAGCAGCTTGACCTGACCACCCGTATTGCCCCGCTCTATCGTGAGAAGGATATGGAGATACGGCAGCTGATAGCAGAATCGGTGTTGAGGGGAAAGGTGGAGTTCTGCATCTGGATAGAGAAGGATGTGGCCACCGAGACTGCGCCTATTAACACGGCTCTGATGCAGAGTTACTACGACCAGTTGCAGGCGTTTGCCGAACAGAACCAGTTGCAAGGCATTGACTGGATACAAGCGTTGGTCCGGATGCCTGACGTACTGAGCAAGACAGAGGTGGAGGTGCTTGACGATGAGGAGTGGGCTACAGCCCGTCAGGGAATTTGCGAGGCCATCCAGCACTTGGTTGATTTCCGTACTCAGGAGGGTGCTGCGCTGAAGAAGAAGTTTGATGAGAAGCTCGACAACATCGAGCAGTTGCTAACCAGCATTGAACCGTATGAGAAGGCGCGCGTGGAGAAAATCCGCACCCGTATCATCGACGGCCTGAAGCAGATACCTGAAGCTGAATACGACAAGAACCGCTTGGAGCAGGAGCTGATATACTATATCGAGAAACTGGATATCAGTGAGGAGAAGCAGCGACTGACCAACCACCTGAGATATTTCCGTGAGACGATGGCCGACCAGCCCGGTCAGGGCAAGAAGCTGGGCTTTATTGCTCAGGAAATGGGGCGCGAAATCAACACTACTGGCTCGAAGTCGAATCAGGCTGAGATGCAGAACATCGTGGTGATGATGAAAGACGAACTGGAGCAAATCAAGGAACAGGTACTCAACGCACTTTAAGACGATGAAAGGCAAGATGTTAATCGTGTCGGCTCCCTCTGGCAGCGGCAAGTCGACCATCGTGCAGTGGCTCATGAAGGAGCACCCTGAGTTGAGGCTTTATTTTTCTATTTCTTGTACTTCTCGCGCTCCTCGTGGAACGGAGCAGAACGGAGTGGAGTATTTCTTCCTTTTGCCAGAGGAGTTTAAGGAGAAGATTGCCAACGGAGAGTTCTTGGAATATGAGGAGGTTTATGAGAACCGTTTTTATGGCACGTTGAAGCAGCAGGTGGAGCGACAGCGTGAGGAAGGTCAGAACGTGGTGTTTGATGTTGACGTGAAAGGTGGTGTCAATATCAAGCAGTACTATGGCGACGAGGCATTGAGCCTGTTTATTCAGCCCCCCTCTGTTGAGGAGTTGCGCAACCGCTTGGTAGGCCGTGCTACGGACACGCCCGAAGCCATTGAGCAGCGGTTGGCAAAGGCCGAATACGAACTGACCTTTGCTTCTCGGTTTGACCACGTCATTGTCAACGATGATTTAGAGGTTGCTAAGCAAGAGACACTAAAGGTTGTCAAGGATTTCTTGGGATGATAAGAACGGGTATCTTTGGCGGCTCGTTTAATCCTATCCACAACGGCCACATCGCATTGGCGCAAAGCATCTTGCGCCAATGCGACTTGGATGAGGTCTGGCTGATGGTGTCACCGCTGAATCCCCTGAAACAGCAGTCGGAACTACTGACTGACACCCTGCGTTTTGAACTCGTCCAAAAGGCACTGGAGGGTGTGGAAGGTGTCAAGGCTTCCGATTATGAGTTTCATATGCCAAAGCCCTCCTACAGTTGGAACACCCTGCAACACCTGAGCAGCGACTATCCCGACCGCGAATTTATATTATTAATAGGTGGCGACAACTGGGCCCACTTTGAGCGTTGGCGCCATTGGAAGGACATTCTCCGTAACTATCGGGTAATAGCCTATCCCCGCGACAACTATCAAGGCACCATCAACTGCCCCCTGCTTGACGTTTCAAGCACAGAGATTCGCCGCCGTGTCATAGCCGGCGAGAGCATCGAAGGGCTGGTACCAGCAGCCATTATCCCATTGGTTCAGCAGTATTATCAGTAAAAATGAACGTGAGTGTGTCAGGCACTCGAAGCTATGCAAATTAGTGCGCTGATATGCCGCACATAACACTCACTTTTTCTTTATTCTGCCTCCAGTATCTCCTTCGGGTTGCTGTAGTATCTCCTTCGATGTGCTCCAGTATCTAAAGCCATAGGAAACAGATACTGGAGCACCCCGAAATAGATACTGGAGCAGACAGAAACAGATACTATTGTAGTGTTAAAAATAGTTTATGTTAGAAAGTGATGCACTTGATAGATTGATTTCTTAAAAAATATTGCTGTTTTTTTTCTTCTAAACGTAGGTTATTTGCCATATTCTTCGTATATTTGCAATGTCTTTACTCTAAAGTTGAGCGAAAGCAGAAGCGGATGGGTGGGGACACATATATGGAAAAGGTGTCTACATGGCGCTTTGTTCTTTGACTCTCTAATTGTCTCGCAAACAATAAAATCTGTCGATTAACAAAGCAGCGGTAGATGCTCATTGGGTATGTATTATGACAGCCCGCATTATGCCTATTTATATAAGTAGGATGTATGTGGCGTATTCTATACATACACGTGTGGGCTTCTGCGTTGCTCTTCCTCGACAGATGGGCAATGCGAGATGCCTTAGAGAGTGGGACGAGCAACAGGTACAGCGACCCACACTTTTTGTTTATATGTACCAAAAAGCAATAATTAAAACCGTCTTGGCTGGGGTGGCTACGAGGCACTAAAAACCTAAACAATCTCAAACATGACTAATCAAGAAAGCGTTACAACACCATTGAGTGCAGAAGAATTGCAAAAGTTTAATGATGCTGTTGCAGAATACACACCACTTGCTGACGGAGGTGATGTGCAGGCAGCATTTCGTTTGGGGGAATGTTATTACATTGCCCATCAAGTGAATCCTGAAGAATATGGCAAGTTGGCACACAAATATCTTTGCCAAGCTGCTGAAGCCAACATTCCAACGGCCTACTATCTGTTGGGAGAATGTGCCATGGAAGGCATTGGGCAACAGGCACAGGCTGCAGATGCCGTACAATATTTCAAGAAGTTTATTGAGCTCTATGATGAGAAAGACAAGTTATGCCGTGAGAAAGATTTGACAACAGCCTATGGCGTACTTGCTATGCTAAAAGCATCAGGTAAAGGAACTCAGCGTGACATACCTTTGTCGTATTACTATGTTAATCAAGCCTTGTCTTATGAGACTGACAATGAAGACGCAAAGAAATTGTGTGACAGGCTGGAGCAGACATACCCTTTTGACCAAAATGGTGAAATAGACCAGAATGCTCATGGGCGGTCAAAGCTCACAACGTTTCTGATTGTTATTGGAATATTGGGATGTATATGGGGATTTGTTATGCCATCCTTTATTTCAGAAGCAGGTGAAATGTTTGGTGTTCCTTTTTATATAGGAATGGTTATAAACTTGATTATTTATGGTGGTATGCTGTTATGGCAACGTTGGTCGGGATGGGCCATGTTGGCTCAGTGGCTACTTTCTCCTGTCTTTTTCTGGGTATCTATAACTGGAATTGTGAGTGGTGAGAGTTTATCAATATGGGCTCAGTTTTGTTCTTCCCAATTTGGCAATCCATACCTTACCACATTTATCCTTATCATGCTTCAAAAGCGGAAGATTGGTTTCGCATTGCCATGGTGCTCAGTGACGGGTATGCGTGATGATGGCCGTAATATGTTTACACGAGTGAAAGACTTTTGCATGGTATATGGTGAGGGTGATGCTTATCGTGCTCATTCCATCGAGTCGAAAACCTTTGTGTACTGCTGTTATATAGCTACGGCTTTGATGGCCATTGGGGCATTGTTTGTATCATATCTATACATTACCAGCGATAAGCAATGGGGTGCAGATATAGAATGGGCCGTTTGGAAGTCTCCTACTTTATGGGGTTTCCTCAGCGTTATCGGTTTTTTCCTACAATTTATAGACTGGCAGCATTTCTCTTACAAGACTATAAATATTTATAAAGATGAGAATGGTAAGGAAATCAAACGAGAACGAAATTCTGATATATTAACTGAAACAGAAGGTAGTTGGTTATATCCTTTGTTGATGCACTTGTTGGTTGTTCCGGCAATGTATGGTGCACTTATCTATTATGCCATTATGGGTGTTGTCGCCCTTGTGGGTGCTCTTATCCCTTATGTCATAGCAGTACTGATATTGGCAGCAATCTATCCTTTCTATCGTGTCACTCAACATTTTCTTGCTCGCCGCTGGCGTATTGTTTTATTGGTAGTATGGACATTCTTTTGCGCTAATATGTTGTTATCTCTGGCAGTAGGTTCTGGCTCGGATTTTAAAATTGGTTTTTCGAAGAAAGGCAGTGGCAAATTTGCAGGCAAGCCCATTAGCGAACTGTTTCCTGAGGTGGAGAAGGATGCCGATGCTGGTGACATTCCTGATGAACCGCTGACATTTACGTGGGATACGCCATGGTGTGGTGGCGACGTGACGATTGTCCGCAAAGCAGATGAGAACCAACTGGTTATCATGTACTCAACAAGCTCTTATGACCCCAATACGTTATACCTTGGCAACTATCAGAATGGCCAATATGTGTTCTGTTACGAAATTCCTGTTGGAAGTCTCGATTATGACGAGACAACGACTGGTATATCGTTAAAGAATAATGCTCCTGAGGACATTCTTTATTATGGCACCTTTGGCAAGGACGTTGCAAAGACCGTAGAGTACGAATGGGGAACGGAGACATCGGTGGACTGGGACAAGGTGACAGAGGCGCAGTTAGCGGAAATCTTTGCCGCAGCTATAGCCGAAGGCCCCAGGGAACCTATTATCATTACCGCCAAGAGCATCAAGGCAGCCAAAGAAGGCAACAACTCTGATGAAGAAACCTCTGAGGAGGAAATCGAGTATGAAACTATCACCACAGACCTTGACCAGTTGCAGGAACTGATAGAACGCACCCGCGGCGTGGTAGAAGAGTGCGAGAGGAATGGCGAATCCACTTACAGCACGATATGTGACGATGTGCGTAAAGCACTGGAATCACTGAATGAGAATGTATCACTAATGTCAGACGCACAGCGTGAGCGCTTTAACGCCCTGTCGCAGCAAGCGCAGGAACTGATGGAGCACGCCGACCGTATTTCTGTCGAGGTTGTAGACAGCGTTGCAGCAGAAATCGATGAGGACGACATCATGTAACGTAGTGATTCTTATGTTGAACGTTAAAAGAAGAAGTCGGGCGGGCGAAATCCCACCCGACTTCTTTCACAAGAGTGAGGGGTGATAAAGCAAAGAACTCCCATTGCTGTTATTGCAGAAAGTAAAAAAGAGTTAACAATCATTGTCTGTTACCATTTATTTTGAAATATTTATGCTTTTCCCACAAACTTTATGTACCTTTGTACAAAATAACGTGTAACCGCACGACAGGAAAGGACGTGTAATAAGAATAAATTCGATATGGCAACTGTAGCAGAAAGACTGGCCGAGTCATTGGAACAAATGAAACGGCTCCAAGATGCGGAAAATTTGGTGGTTCTTCACGGGACGGAACAACTAAGCAGGGTGCATCTTACCCGTTTGCTGAGCGAAGGATGGCTGAAAGAGGTCCTCAAGGGATGGTATATCGCCTCACGCCCAGGCATGGAAGGAGACACTACCGACTGGTACACCTCCTACTGGGCATTCATGTCTAAATATTGCACTTCGCGTTTTGGCGAGAACTGGAGCCTTACAGCCGAGCAGTCTCTGGACTTACATTCCGGCGACACTACCGTCCCGTTACAAACTATCATCCGCAATCCAAAAGGAAATAATAATGTGACCCAGTTGTTATATGGTATGAGTTTGTTTAATCTGAAAGCCAAGTTGCCTGTTTCCACATATATTCATCCTGAATATGGTGTAAGGATGTATGCTCTGGCAGAGGCACTGGTGTTTGCTTCTCCCACTTATTTTCGTCAAAAACCAATTGCTGCAAGGACTTGCCTCCAGATTGTGAAAGACGAGTCAGACATTTGCGGTATTCTTGCTGACGAGGGTGTAAGCATTCGCGCAGGTCGACTTGCTGGAGCTTTCCGCAATATCGGGAGAGATAAGATTGCCAACAATATCTTAGGGTATATGAAACGGTTAGGCTACGATGTACGCGAAGAAGACCCGTTTGAGGATAAGGTGGAGAACGTTTCGCCATTCCCAGTGTCTCCGCACGTTGCCCGCCTTACGTTGATGTGGAGTAATATGCGTCAGGCAGTTATTGACAACTTTCCTGCTCCCAGTGCCGTACCAACGGACACCGACCTGTTGTTTAGACAGCTGGATGACAAATATGCTGAAGATGCTTACCATTCTCTTTCCATTGAGGGCTACAAGGTGTCGGACGAGCTGATAGAGAAAGTCAAAAGTGGCAATTGGAACCCGAAAGACGATGATAAGGATGCCCATAATGCGTTGGTGGCCAGAGGCTACTATCAGGCATTTCAAGCCGTTAAGGAGACTATTCGCAGAATTGTCAGCAACACAGATGCTGGTACTGCGGTCGATGAAGACCACGGGAATTGGTATTTCGAGATGTGGCAACCTATGGTGGTCGCCGGACTTTACAAGCCCTCTGCCATTGTTGGGTATCGCAACCGTCCAGTCTACATCCGAGGCTCCCGTCATACACCGATGAACTACGAGGCTGTGCGTGATGCCATGCCTGAGTATTTTCGCTTGTTACGGGAAGAGAAGCATCCTGCCGTCAGAGCTATTTTGGGGCATTTCTTGTTTGGCTTCATACACCCTTATAATGATGGGAATGGCAGAATGAGCCGTTTTGTGATGAACGTCATGCTTGCTACAGGTGGTTATACATGGACTATTATCCCCGTAGAACAGCGAAGTAGTTACATGAAAGCTTTGGAAAAAGCTAGTATAGAAGGAGATATTACAGCTTTCACAAAGCTAATTGCGGATTTGCTGGGATAGTCTCTAAAATCTATTATCTCCATTGGGTGATAGATTTACCCCCAATGTTCATTAGACCGAATTTTGTACAAAGATGATATTGATAGAATCACTTCTGAAAGAAATGTCCGATTTATATAAAAAGGCTGAAGAGGACAGACAAGAACGGGAAAAGCAAGGCGACTTCTTTAACGTGTTCAATACTATTGGACTACGCACAGAAGAAGTTAGATTGCACTCTGCATTTATAGCAGAACTGTTGAATCCTCAAGGCAAGCATGGATTATCGCACCTATTCTTAGAGGCTTTTTTGGAAATGTTAGAGAGTTCTGGCTATCTTGATTTCTCCAATGTTTCACAGGACAATAAAGAAAGATATATCGGGCGTTTAACAGAAACAGAAGGTGGACGTGTTGATATTATAATAGAAGATGGCACTCATGCTGTTATTATTGAAAATAAAATCTATGCTGAAGACCAGACGAATCAAATGCTTCGGTATTATAACTATGGAAAAGCAGAGTATAAAGATGGCTTCAAACTGATTTACTTATCACTTGACGGGCATGAGCCGAGTGAATGTTCGCTTGGTAACGAGCAGTTTATTTATGATTGCTGGTCGTATGATAACGATATAGTCAAATGGCTTGAAAAATGTATTAGGATAGCTGATTCTGAACAGAAACCATTAGTAAAGTCAGTAATTATCCAGTACAAAGAACTCGTGAAACAAATAACCAATACAGATATGGATAAAAAATACTCAAAGCAATTGCTCAATACGATGTTGAAACCAGAGAACCTAATTGCCGTAGGTAAGATGCTATCGGTACAGGATGATTGGTTTGAGAAAGTAATTTGCAAATATATTTGGGAACCTCTCGAATCGTTCGCGAAAGAGAAAGGGATGAATTTCGGGGTAGAATATGGAGTAGAGTATAAAAATTATAATGGAAAAGGCTTCTGGATGTATAAAAAGGAGTGGAAACATTACGGTATATTTGTTTGGACTGATAGAAGAAAGGGGTGGTGCGATATGTATGTAGGTGTTAGTTACTTTGACTATCCAGATAGAAGAAGTGAAAGAATTTTTAAGAAAGATTATAAGAACTCTAAATTAGAGTGTCTGAATGGCTGTCAAGATGATGACTGGCCGTATGGTTGGGAGTTTCTTCGTGATGATATAATGAATTGGAATTGCTATATAATAAAAGAGATAGTCTCTGGCACGGTCGCGGATTATATAAAGGATAAATTTGAAATGATACTGCAAGAAATAGAGGAAAAACAACTGAAAATGCCATAATTTGACGTGAGTTCGTCAGACTTATGTTAAATGAAGCTGGATGAATACGGAGTGGATAACCTATACTT
>CAMWKZ010000014.1 GCA_947174945.1 uncultured Prevotellaceae bacterium
CGCCCTTAATGAATGGGGCGGGCGGCCTTAATGGCTGGAGCGGGCGCTCTGTACCTTGCGGATGGGGGCTGGCTATTTGTCGGCGGGGAGGTAGTGCAGGATGCGGCCTTCGCGATAGCAGCGCAGTGTGGGGGTGTCGCCCGTGCAGAGGCTGTCAAGGTAGCGCTTGGCTGAGTCGCGCTTCAGGCCGCTGAAGGTTTGGAAGCGGTGGACGGTGGTGTAGCCCAGCGACAGGCTCCGCTCCAGTGCGCTGCGCATGGCGCGCTCGTCGTACATCTGGGCGTTGCCCACGGGGCCTCCGGCCTTGCGAAATCCGCGGTGGCGGCGCTCTACTTCACGGGTGAATCGCTTGGAGGGGGTGTACTCGATGCCGGCATAGAACACGTCGCGACCCGTCACCTTCTCGGGGTCGGTGTGGTCGCCTACCAGCCGCACCTTTTGCGAGAACGAGCCGATGGGCGTTTCGATGCGATAGCCGTCGGCGATGTGGCGTGATGCAACGTCGATGAAGGTCTCAAACAGGCGCTTCATCTCGCCGTAGTTGCACCCGTGGTGGCGGGCGCAGTACTCGTCCAGCGCGTCAATGTCCAGCTTCTGGCCCGATGCGGGGCGCGCGTAGAGCAGTGGCTTCCCGTCGTCGCCCGTGGTGGGCCGAGGGTGCAGCTCAAACAGAGTTCCGTCAGTCTTTCTTGGCATACCTTATTATATTTAATGCCATGCAAAGGTAGTATAAACCGTGCGAATAAGCAAATTTATGGGCGCAAAATTTGGCTGTTTCATGGAAAATGCGTATCTTTGCGGTCGAATTACAGCAATACGTGTTTCCATCCGTGAAGCACTTTGTTTCCAAAACCAATATCAACATCCAAAGAGAAGTAACGACTTACTGTATACCAATATGTACACAAAAGACGAATTAGCAAAGCTGCCTATCCCCGAACTCATGGAGATAGCCAACGAACTGGGCGTGAAGGTTGCACAGGACGATGAACTGGAGACCGTCATCTACGCCATCTTAGACAAGGCTGCCGAGAACTCGGCCGCAGGGGTGCCCACCCCGAAGCGCAAGCGCGCACGCATAGCCAAGGACACGAACAAAGTATATACCGTCAACGGTAGCGACGGCGAGAACCTTGACACGAAGAGTACGAAGGGCGAGAAGAAGAAGTCGCTGGACACGCTGTTTGCCGAACAGGAGGCTGCCGAGCAAGAGGCTGCCGCCGAGCAGGCCGCCAGCGAGCCCGAAGCCCCCAGCCAGGAGACGGCTGAGGACAAGCCCGCACCCAAGAAGCGCGGTCGCAAGTCGAAGAAAGAACTGGCAGAGATAGCTGCCGCCGAGGCTGCCAAGCAACAAGAGCAGCAGGCCGAGGCCACCGAGCAAGAGCCTGCGACGGCACCCGAACCTGAGCAAAAGCCAGCAGAGGAAACCGTCAGCGCAGCCCAGCAAAACCAGCTGCAGGAGCAGATAATAGCCCAGGCACAGACCGCCGAGCCTAACCCCGACGGAGTGTGGGAGGGCGACCCCGGCGACGGCACCGACTTCATCCCCGTGGTCGACCTGCCCATTGAGGACGGCGCAGCCCTGCCGACGCTCGACATCTTCGACCGCCCCGTGGCGCAGCCCGCACCCGAGCCCGTCATGGCTCCAGCCCGCCCCGCCTACAACAACCAGCGCGGCGGTGGCGAAAGGTTCGACTTTGCCGACCTCATCACAGGCAACGGCGTGCTCGAAATTCTGCAAGACGGCTACGGATTCCTGCGCTCGTCAGACTACAACTACCTGTCGTCACCCGACGACATCTACGTCAGCCCACAGCAAATCAAGCGCTTCGGGCTGAAGACGGGCGACGTGGTAGACTGCACCGTGCGCCCGCCCCACGACAACGAAAAGTACTTTGCACTGAGCACCATCAACACCATCAATGGCCGCCAGCCACAGGAGGTGCGCGACCGAGTGGCCTTCGAGCACCTGACCCCACTGTTCCCCGACGAGAAGTTCACACTCTGCGGCGACCGCGCAACCACCAACCCGTCGGTGCGCATCGTCGACCTGTTCTCGCCCATCGGCAAGGGCCAGCGCGCTCTTATCGTGGCGCAGCCCAAGACGGGTAAGACCATACTGATGAAGGACATAGCCAACGCCATAGCCGCCAACCATCCCGAGGCTTACATCATGATGCTGCTGATAGACGAGCGCCCCGAGGAGGTGACCGACATGAGCCGCACGGTGAACGCCGAAGTGATAGCATCGACCTTCGACGAACCAGCCGACCGCCACGTCAAGATAGCGGGCATCGTGCTCGAGAAGGCCAAGCGCATGGTGGAGTGTGGCCACGACGTGGTGATATTCCTCGACTCCATCACCCGACTGGCCCGTGCCTACAACACCGTCAGCCCCGCCTCGGGCAAGGTGCTCACGGGTGGTGTCGATGCCAACGCCCTGCAGAAGCCCAAGCGCTTCTTCGGTGCGGCCCGTAACATTGAGAACGGCGGCTCGCTCACCATCATAGCCACGGCACTGACCGACACGGGTTCAAAGATGGACGAAGTGATATTCGAGGAGTTCAAGGGCACGGGCAACTCAGAGTTGCAGCTCGACCGAATGCTGGCCAACAAGCGCATCTTCCCCGCCGTCAACCTCGTGCAGAGCTCGACGCGACGCGACGACCTGCTGCAAGACCAGACGACGCAGAACCGCATGTGGATTATCCGCAAGTTCATTGCAGAGATGAACCCCATCGAGGCCATGAACACCGTACACGACCGACTGCTGCAGACGCACTCCAACGAAGAGTTCCTGCTGTCGATGAACGGTTAACCGAGACGACGAGATGGACATACTCTTAAAATACTTCCCCCACCTGAGCACCGAGCAGCAGCAGCAGTTTGCTGCGCTCGATGCCCTGTACCGCGACTGGAACGCCAAGATTAACGTCATATCGCGCAAGGACATCGACAATCTGTACGAGCACCACGTGCTCCACTCGCTCGCCATTGCCAAGATGATTCAGTTCACCCCCCGCACCCACATCCTCGACTTCGGCACGGGTGGCGGATTCCCCGGCATACCGCTGGCCATCATGTTTCCCGACTGCCAGTTCAAGCTGATTGACGGCACGGGCAAGAAAATCCGCGTGGCGCAGGCCGTCTGCGATGCCATCGGACTGAAGAACTGCCACCCCGAGCACCTGCGCGGTGAGGACGAAAAGGGCAAGTACGACTTTGTGGTCAGCCGCGCCGTAATGCCCCTGCCCGACCTCCTGAAGCTCGTCCGAAAGAACATAGCCAAGGAGCAACACAACGCCATGCCCAACGGCGTCATCTGTCTGAAGGGCGGCGACGTGCAGGCCGAGACGCATCCCTTCCGAAACATTGTCGAGACCGACGAGCTGGCCCGGTGGTTCAGCGAGGAGTGGTTCAAGCAGAAGCATTGCATCTACGTACCCGTCTAACGCCTATAGCCCATGTTCAACGTCAAGCGCTTTACGTGCAACCCACTGCAGGAGAACTGCTACGTGGTGAGCGACGACACGCAAGAGTGTGTCATCATCGACTGCGGAGCCTACTATCAAGACGAGAAGGACGCGCTCACGAGCTACATCCGCGAGCAACGGCTGAAGCCCGTCCACCTCATAGCCACCCACGGCCACTTAGACCACAACTTCGGCAATGCCGACATCTTCAGCGAATATGGGCTGAAGGTGGAGGTGTGCAGCGAGGATGCCTACCTGATTGAGCACCTGCCCGAGCAGGCCAGCAGTCTGTTCGGTATGCGCATCAGCAACGACCAGCCCGAGGTGGGACGGTGGTTAAAGAACGGCGACACCATCACCTTTGGCAATCAGACCCTACAAGTCCTCCAGACCCCGGGCCATACGCCAGGCTCTGCCCTGCTCTACTGCGAGGCGCAGCACACGGTGTTCACGGGCGACACCCTGTTTCGCATGAGCATCGGACGCACCGACTTTGAGGGCGGCTCGTGGCAACAGATGGAGCAAAGCCTGGGGAACGTGGTGGCACGGCTGCCAAAAGAAACTATCGTGCTCTCAGGACACGGTCCACAGAGCACGATAGCCGACGAGCTGACTTGTAACCCCTATCTGCGGGGATAGTCAGTATCTTACCTTTACTTTCTTATAACTGCTCTCGTTCTGCATACGGTCGAGGGCAGTTACTGCATATACATAGCCGTGGCCGTCTTCGGCACTGGGCAGCTCGTAGTGGGTGTTGCGCGTGATGGCAACCATCTTCGACGGGTCGTCAACACTCACGCGCTCGTTCTGCTCGAAGCGGTAGACGGCATAGCTCGTGGCTTCATCCTTCCAGCCGCTGCCCTTCGGGGCAGTCCAGAAAAGCACCTTCTTACCCTCCACGTCCAGCACCTTCACCTTGCGGGGCTTCTTCGGAGCCTTGTGGTCAATGTGCTGCATCACGGGTTGCAACGCGGGGTAGCGCCAGTACAGCGAGCGCAGTTGCGTGCCGTAGTTGCCCACATTGTCAACCACCGCCTTGGCATACCACAGCACCGTACCCTTCACATTGGGCAGTTCGGCATGGAGGAACATCTTGCGGGCCTGCTGGTTAAACTTGGCCGTGCGCTCCACGTCCTCGCCAATGACCAGCGTCGTGTTCTGGCAGTGCTTGCTCCACCAGTGTATCAACTCGTCGTAGTCGGCAGCCTTGTTGCCTATCTCCCAGTAGAGCTGAGGCACACAGTAGTCTACCCACCCTTTGTTCGCCCACAGCAGCACGTCGGCATACAGCTGGTCGTAGTTCTGCAGCCCGTTGGTGTTGCTGCCGTTGG
This sequence comes from uncultured Prevotellaceae bacterium, assembly GCA_947174945.1. GTDB lineage: Bacteria > Bacteroidota > Bacteroidia > Bacteroidales > Bacteroidaceae > Prevotella. The sequence goes on from CAMWKZ010000014.1 coordinate 4,805, forward strand.
GGTCGCTCTTCTTGTTGCGATAGATGCCAAAGGGCGACACGCCGAACTTCACCCACGGCTTGGTGGCGCGAATGGTCTGGCTGAGTTGCTCCATAAACAGGTTGACGTTGTGCCGCCGCCAGTCGCCTCGGTCGGCTATTCCGTATGAATTGGCACGGTAGTCGGCATCGTCGGGGATGGTGCAGCCCGCCACGGGATAAGGATAGAAGTAGTCGTCGATGTGCAGCCCGTCAACGTCGTAGCGCTGCAAGATGTCGCGCACCACATCGCAGATATAGTCACGGTTCTCCTTCAGCGCAGGGTTGAGCAGCGTCAGCCCGTCGTACTGGAAACAACGCTCGGGGTGCTGGCTGACCACGTGGTTGGCGGCATTCGAGTGGGGCGACTTAGTCTTGGCACGGTAGGGATTAATCCATGCGTGCAGCTCCATGCCGCGCTTGTGGCTCTGCTCTATCATCCATGCCAGCGGGTCCCAGTAAGGCTGCGGGGCCTTCCCCTGCTGTCCTGTCAGGTAGTAGCTCCACGGTTCCAGCTGGCTCTCGTACAGTGCGTCGCACTCAGGGCGCACCTGAAAGATGATGACGTTGCACCCGTCCTTCTGCAGTTCGTCCAGCTGATGGGTCAGCGTGCGCTGCATCGTTGCCGTGCCGATGCCTTTGAACTGTCCGTTGACGCACTGTATCCACGCTCCACGGAACTCGCGCTTGGGCTGGGCCAATACGGCCATGCTCAGCAGCAGCCCAATGAAAAGCAATGTCTTTCGCATATCTTAGTCTTTTAAGTATTCGTAAATCTCTTGCGTCCAGTCTGCTCCGTTCTCTGGGCATAGCGTCAGCATACCCAGTTGGCTGGCTGCGGCCACGTTGCGGGGGCCGTCGTCGATGAATAGCACCTCTGAGGGCGTTAGCTGCTCGGTCATTAACAGCTGACGGAATATCTCGTCCGAAGGCTTCATCAACTTCATCTGATAACTCAGGTAGAGGGCATCGAAATAGGCGGAGACTGGGTGCCCCTTGCCATCGAAATGCTCACTCTCAACCCATTTCATCATACACGGGTTGGTGTTCGAAAGCAGCAACAGCCTATATCCCTGCTGGCGCAGGCGTGTCAGTGCCTCAAGGTTTCGCTCGGGCACTTCCTTGGCGTACCCTTGCCATGCGTAGTCACATTGCTCCATCGTCACCTCGTGGCCGAGCAGCTTTCCTAACTTGACACGAAACTCCTCCGCAGTAATCAGACCGTGCTCTAAGTCACCGAAGATGCCATGTTGCACGTATGCGTCAAGTCGCTGCTGGGCATCTTTTAGTCCTAACTCCTCAAAGCGTCTGACGGCTTGCGACTGGTCGAGCGTGATAATCACGCCGCCCAAGTCGAATACTATAGTCTTTATTCTTCCCATAAGTTTGGTTTCTTTTTACGCGCTTCCTCTAATGACACCAGTTGCTGCTGCTCCTGATGGTATGACTGGCGCAGATGCTCATACTTGGCATCCAGTTCTTCCTCCATTTGTTTCTCCTCCTGCTTGTTCATCAGCTTGGCAGCCACCAATGCGTTCTGCGACGCATCCTTCATCCACACCACAGGGCCACCATAGACGGGGGCTATCTTCAGGGCCACGTGCAGCTCACTGGTCGTTGCCCCACCTATCATAATAGGAATGTCAAGCCCGGCGCGTTGCATCTCGTGGGCCACGTTGACCATCTCTTCGAGCGAGGGGGTAATCAGGCCAGACAGCCCAATCATGTCCACTTGTTCCTCAATGGCCTTGCGCACAATCTGCTCGGCTGGCACCATCACCCCCATGTCAATGACCTCGTAGTTGTTGCAGGCCAGTATCACACTGACGATATTCTTGCCAATATCGTGGACATCGCCCTTCACCGTAGCCAACAGCACCTTGCCGGCTTTCTTCGCCCCTTCTGAGCGCTCCGCCTCAATATATGGCTGCAAGATGGCTACGGCCTGCTTCATAGTGCGTGCTGTCTTCACTACCTGCGGCAGGAACATCTTGCCCGCACCAAACAGCTCGCCAACCTTGTTCATGCCCGCCATCAGTGGGCCTTCGATAATGCTAACCGCCTTGGGGTATTTCTTCAGTGCTTCGGCCAAGTCCTCTTGCAAATAGTCGCCTATTCCTTTTATCAAAGCCTGCTGTAAGCGTTCTTCCACACTGTCGGGTCTGGATGCAACGGAGGCTATGCTTGCTTTCACATTCTTGGGACTATCTCCTGCCTCTGCGGCCAACTCCGTTGCCAAGGCAATAAGTCTTTCCGATGCTCCAGCCTTTCGGTTCAGAATGACATCCTCAATGATTTCAAGTTGCTGTGGCGGAATGTCAGTGTAAAGAACTTTGGTCGACGGATTGACAATACCAAAGTCCATGCCTGCCTGTATAGCATGATAGAGGAACACGGCGTGCATAGCCTCACGAATATAGTTGTTGCCTCGGAACGAGAACGACAGGTTGCTGACTCCGCCACTAACGTGTGCTCCCGTCAGGTTCTGACGGAGCCATCGGGTAGCCATGATGAAGTCAGCAGCGTATGCGTCATGCTCTGGCATACCAGTGGCTACGGCCAATATATTAGGGTCAAAGATAATATCCAGCGGATTCATTCCAACACGTTGTGTTAGAATGTTGTATGCCCGTTGAGCTATCTCAATGCGTCGCTCGTAGCTTGTTGCCTGTCCTTGCTCGTCAAAGCACATCACCACGACAGCAGCACCATAGCGCTTCACGTCCATAGCGTGCTGCACAAACACCTCCTCGCCTTCCTTCAGCGAGATGCTGTTGACGATGCTCTTTCCCTGCACACATTTCAATCCACTGACGATGACCTCCCAATCCGATGAATCGAGCATTACAGGAACGGAAGCTATATCTGGTTCGGCAGCAATCATGTTTAGGAAATTTACCATCTCCTGACGGGCATCAAGCAGTCCGTCATCCATGTTGATGTCGATGACTTGCGCACCATCGGCCACTTGTTTACGGGCTATCGAAACAGCCTCGTCGTATTGTTTCTCTTTAATCAGTCGGAGGAACTTACGCGAGCCTGCTACATTGCATCGCTCGCCGACATTCACAAAATGGATGTCGGGCGTAACGTTGAGCAAGTCCAGTCCACTAAGCCACATCGTTTGCGGCGGGGCTGCTGGTTTCCGAGGTGTTTTCCCTTCCACCAGTGCTGCATACTTTGCAATGAACTGGTCGTCTGTTCCGCAACATCCACCGATGATGTTCACCAGTCCTTCGTCCACCATCTGTCCCATCTGGGGTGCCATGCTTTCAGCCGTCTCGTCGTAAAGCCCCATCGCATTGGGCAGTCCCGCATTAGGGTAAGCACTCACATAGTAAGGAGCTTTGCGAGCCAGTTGGCGCAGGAAAGGCAGCATCTGCCGGGCACCAAACGAGCAGTTTAGGCCGACACTGAATATTGGATATGTGCTAATGCTGGCCAAAAAGGCATCAAGGGTTTGCCCGCTTAGTGTGCGGCCAGCCAAGTCGCTTACCGTCGCACTGAGCATCAAAGGTAGCTTCCGCCCATGTTGCTTCATAGCTTGCAGTGAAGCATCAATAGCCACTTTGGCATTCAGCGTATCAAAGATGGTTTCAATGAGTAAGGCATCCACCCCACCCTCTATCAGTGCATCAGCCTCTTCATAGTAGGCTTCAAACAATTCATCATAGATTAGCTCGCGTAAAGCAGGATTGCTTACATCGGGCGACATGGAGCACGTTTTGTTGGTTGGCCCAATAGAACCAGCCACAAAACGAGGTTTATCGGTAGAATATGCGTCTGCACACTGGCGGGCAATACGTGCACCTTCCAATGCCATTTGGCGGGCTTTCTCCTCCAAATGATAGTCGGCCTGTGAAATGCGCTGTGCGCTGAACGTGTTGGTTGTAATGATGTCTGCTCCAGCTTTCAAATACAGGTTATGAATATTGGCAATGATGTGAGGTTGCGTCAGATTCAACTCATCAGAGTTTCCCGTCTTTCCCGTCAGCTTGCCTATCATGGTGCCCATTGCACCGTCCAGTATCAGAATGCGCTGTTTAGCTAAGTCTTGCAGTGTATTCATCTATATACCTTCATGGCACGGTCCATTTCGCGCTTGTCTTCTTTTTCTTTCAGCGTCTGTCGCTTGTCAAACTCCTTTTTGCCCTTGCAGAGTGCTATATCCATTTTGGCACGTCCCTTCTGGTCGATAAACACTAACAAGGGGACGATGGTATAGCCTGTCTGCTTTGTGGCGGCAGCCAGTTTGCGAATCTCCCGCTTGGTCAACAGCAACTTACGGTCACGCTTCATTTCGTGGTTATTGTATGAACCATAGAAATAAGGCGAAACGTTCATGCCTTTCACCCATAGTTCACCATTCGTAATAAAGCAATATGTGTCTACCAAACTGGCCTTGCCCAGCCGAATACTCTTAATCTCAGTACCCGTCAGCACAATGCCTGCCGTGAAGGTCTCAATAAAGAAGTATTCAAACGAAGCCTTCTTGTTGCGTATATTGACAGGGCTTTTCTTCCTAATCAGTTCTTCTTCTTTGTTCATTCTGTAATCGTCGCAAAATTCTCTATGTGCTCGTCAATGTAGCGGGCAATCTGCTCAGTCCACACTTCTTCCTGCTCCACAAATTCATCGTCCATATCGTCAAATTCAGGATGTTGCTCAAACAAGGCCATAAACTCATCATCTGTGCAGTCACGTTCCAATGCTTCATGATATTGGTTGTACAATGTATGCGCACTATAAACGAGCTTCGACAACTCTCTCATGCCCCACAGCTTGACTGCTTTAGCAAACGGATTCTTAAAGATGAATGGTCCGTAGCCATTATGGATGAGCTGAACAAAGCCACCATCCATTACCTCGCTATGCAACACATCCCACGCCAGCAACGTAAGTTGGTCGCTATTTAATTCGCCAAGCGTGTCTGCAGTCAGTTCGCCTCCAATGGCTTCCTTGATAGCCGCCACGAAAACACCTACAAAGGCATCCATTCCTTCGCTTGCAGCCTGACGCAACACAGCATCGTTGATAGTCACTTGTTTCATAAAAGCCTTAGGGTTGTTCCATACGACAAGGGCTGTCGTTGGTGTGATACTTTTGTAGAAGTGGTATTTCCTGACACAGCGCATCAGCCAGCAGACTGGCTACCTGATGAGCACCCCAGATGTTATAGTGTGTATTGTCCTGACGACCTTTAGGCAGTGCAGGATGCTCTCCTGGCTTATACCACATGTGTAGTTTCTTAGAGCCTTCTTTTCCCAGACGTGTTTCTAAGTCGTGAGTAATCTTATTAGCATCAATGAAGTAAGTATTCATGCGCTGTGCTACCAAACGGGGAGCATCACGATATGCTCCATGCGTATCAACTAAGGTATCACCCTCTATCTGTTTGGGAGCATCTTTGTAGGTTGTATTGCGAAGTGCTTCGTCGTCACCCTTCTGTTCTACAGTGAGGGTATAGTTTCGACGCACGACACAATTCATAAGTACAGGAATACCACCCTTCTCACGAGTTTCACAAATGTAACGTTCTAACATCCACTGGAAAGTAGACCCTGCCTCTGTATGGCGGTCACCTTTAGGCTTTTCGTCATTATGGCCAAACTGAATGATGACGTAATCGCCTGGGCGTATCTTCTCCAGCACCTTAGCCCAACGTCCCTCGTTATAGAACGAAAGGGATGAGCGTCCATTAAGGGCATGATTGTCAACACGAACAGGGTCGGTAAAATAGCACTGGAGAGCCATACCCCATCCGCGTTCTGGCGAACCTTTTGAAAGGTCTTTCTTGGCAGCGGTGGAATCACCTATAATAAAGATAGTTGTTACTTTCTCTTGTTGAAAAGAGGTTAGTACAAATAAGGCTACAACAGTCATTAATGCTTTCTTCATACAATAGCTTTAATTAAACCATCAGGGGTAAGCATCTGTTGCTCACCAGTTTCCATATTTTTGAGAGTAATCTTACCCTCACTCATTTCGTTTTCACCAGCCAGTACCACATAGGGAATTTGTTTGGCATTGGCATAAGACATCTGCTTCTTCATTTTTGCTGCATCAGGATATATTTCAGCCCGAATACCACTCTCACGAACCTTATTAATAATAGGAAGACAATAAGCAGTTTCTTGTTCTCCAAAATTGATAAACAACACCTGAGTTGTAGTGACAGAGTCTTTAGGATATAAATCAAGTTGATTCAATACGTCATAGATACGGTCAGCCCCAAAGGATATTCCCACACCTGAAAGTCCGGACATTCCGAAGATGCCTGTCAGATTATCGTAGCGTCCACCACCTGTGATAGAGCCTATCTGCACCTCAAGTGCCTTAACCTCGAAAATGGCACCGGTATAATAGTTCAGTCCACGTGCCAGTGTTAGGTCAAGCTGTATCTCGTTATGCAGTCCGATAGTTTTAAGCGTATCAAGAATAAAGCGACTCTCTTCGACACCCTTTAATCCTGTTTCGCTGTTTTTCAGAACCTCGGCTATTGTCTGCAATTTCTCATCGTTGCTACCTGAAAGCTGGATGATAGGTTGCAACTTTTGTATTTGCTCTTCTGTGAGACCGTCTTGTCTTAACTCATCGTTTACATTGTCAATACCAATTTTATCGAGTTTGTCAATAGCCACGGTAATGTCTACTATCTTATCGACAGCTCCGATGACCTCAGCAATTCCCGTCAGGATTTTACGATTATTAATTTTGATTTGTACGCGAATGCCAAAACGCGAGAATACAGTATCTACAATCTGCATTAATTCCACCTCGTTCAGCAACGAATCGGAGCCAACAACATCTGCATCACACTGATAGAACTCGCGGTAGCGACCTTTCTGTGGACGGTCAGCACGCCATACAGGCTGAAGCTGATAACGTTTGAAAGGCAGTTGCAATTCGTCACGGTGCATAACAACATAACGAGCGAAAGGAACCGTAAGGTCATAACGTAGGCCTTTTTCGCAGAGCTTTGCAGCTAAATGCAAGGAATTACGTTCAGTGAGTTCTTCGTTAGTAATCTTATTGAGATAATCACCGCTGTTAAGCACTTTAAAAAGCAGTTTATCGCCTTCCTCGCCATATTTCCCCATAAGGGTCTGCAAGGTTTCCATAGCAGGTGTTTCTATCTGCTGAAAACCATAGAGGGCATAAACCTCACGAATGGTATTGAAAATGTAATTGCGCTTGGCCATCTCAATCGGACCAAAGTCACGCGTACCTTTTGGTATATTGGGTTTCTGTGCCATTTATTTTCTAACAATGGTTTGTGCACGGTCAGGACCAATGCTAATAATCTTGATAGGTGTTTCCAGTTCTTTCTCCAAGAACTTAACATAATTACTGAATGCTTCGGGGAACTGTTCTTCAGAAGTAAACTGTGTCATATCAGTCTTCCATCCTGACAGTTCCTCATAAACTGGTTCAATGCCTTCCTCTATATTATAAGGAAAATCACGAGTTAACTCACCGTTAACACGATAAGCCGTACAGGCTTTAATAGTATCAAAACCGTCAAGAACATCACTCTTCATCATAATGAGTTGAGTAACACCATTGACCATAATGCTATAACGAAGAGCTACAAGGTCAATCCATCCACAGCGACGTTCACGACCAGTTACAGCACCATATTCGTGTCCTAAATCACGAATGCGTGTTCCTGTCTCATCAAACAATTCTGTTGGGAATGGGCCAGCTCCCACACGGGTACAATAGGCCTTCATGATGCCATATACCTCACCTATCTTATTAGGACCAATACCCAAACCTGTACAAGCACCTGCACAAATGGTGTTGGAGGAAGTCACAAAAGGATAAGAACCAAAGTCTACATCAAGCATGGTTCCCTGCGCCCCTTCACATAAAATACTCTTACCAGCACGCAGTACATGATTAATCTCATGCTCTGAGTCAACCAGATGGAACTGACGTAAATATTCTATTCCCTTCAGCCATTTTTGCTCAGCTTCAGTAATGTCATACTCAAAATTAAGAGAACGAAGTATAGCCTCATGACGAGCTTTGTGCGCAGCATATTTCTCCTCAAAATGGTCAAGAATATCCCCTACGCGCAATCCATTGCGTGACACTTTATCCGTATAAGTCGGACCAATACCCTTCCCAGTCGTGCCAACCTTATTCTTTCCCTTTTGAGCTTCATAGGCAGCATCCAGCACTCTATGAGTTGGCATAATAAGATGTGCCTTCTTGGAAATGTGCAACCGTTCTTTCAGCTTATGTCCACTGGCTTCAAGAGACTGCGCTTCTTCCATAAAAAGGTCTGGAGCCAAAACGACACCATTGCCAATGATATTGACCTTACCTCCTTGGAAAATACCAGACGGAATAGACCGAAGCACATATTTTTGTCCCTCGAATTCCAATGTATGGCCTGCATTAGGGCCACCCTGAAAACGAGCAATCACGTCGTACTGTGGGGTCAGCACGTCTACCACTTTTCCTTTACCTTCGTCGCCCCACTGCAAACCGAGCAGGACATCTACTTTACCTTGATTCATTGTTCTCTATTCTTATTTAATTTTCTTTTTTTCTTCTTTTGCCTTTCGCGTCATTTTCGCCTGACAAGTACTACAGATTCCATAAATATAGAGCGTAAAGCCATCCTTGCGAAACCGTTTTGTATGCATCTTGTTAATGGCATCAATGACTTGTGGGGATTTAATTTCCGTCACTTTCCCACACATGGTACACACCTGATGACTATGGCTATTATTGTCGTAACAGGCCTCATATTTTGTAGTCGACTGCAGGCGATGGCGAATAACCAAGCGCAACTCCAGAAAGAGTTTCAGTGTATTATACAAAGTAGCCCTACTAACAGGGAAGTTATACTCTGTGACAAGTTTTTCATTTAATTCATCAAGTGTGAAATGGCCTGATGTGGAATACACGGCATCAAGGATGGTGAACCGTTCAGGTGTCTTCCGATACTTGTTGAGTTCTAAGTAACTAGTCAGGATGTTTTTGACCGTTGCTTTGATGTCTTCTTTCATTTTATGTGGTTAAACGGGTTTAAAACCGCACAAAATTACGAAATATTCTTCAGAAATGGGCAATATATATTTAAAAAAGTTCTAAATGAATAGTTTTCAATGCACTTTTGGCCATTCGCTCGTACACAAGTCCCAGTTCTGCAAATCGCTGAACACTCAACATAGCAGCTTTGCGAACTGAAGGATATGACCCTTGGATAGCGCAAAGCAACTGGTCGATATACTCATTGATACCCCGTTCATTAGGTTCCTGCCCGTTCATAAATAAACGGGTTAACACATGAAATCCGCATAGCTGTGCATATTCCTTGTCAGAAGCAAGCCACTGATATGCCTTTTCTGAAGCGTAAGGCAAATATTGCCAGAGATTGAATGATAGCTGCTCTGCTATTTCCTGCGAAGGAACCTGCTCCATCCAAATATCTGCCACCTCTGGTAATATTTTGTCCGCTGGTATCAGCATAGTAGCCAATATTTTACACTCACGAACATTCTCTTTCCATAGCGCAATAGCCAAGTCGTAGTTTATGCCTATTTCGTTAGCCATTTCACGTAATCGAGGCAACGTTGCCCCCCAATTAAGATGATAGTTAAGCCCCTTTTCGCGCATAGAGGCTGCAATCGCTCCGTCCATCATCTGGCGAAACGACTGCTTAATGTCTTTGACTTGTTGCTGTATGTCAGAGTTCATCATATTAGTGTGGCATATTCAGAACTATAGCGTAACATCTGATGGGCATAGCTCTCAGAGTAATTTAGCTGGATATCACAGATTTCACCGTTGGCATCCATAACAGGTAACATAACGGGATTGATGAAACCTTTGTATGGTGCTAAATTAAGTTGCTTATATCGACTCAATACTTCTTGATGTAACTCTGCATCCACCTTGACAGCATATTGCTCTACCAATTGTCGGGCTGCTTCGTAATCACCTTCACTCTTGATACGCTGTATCTCAGCTAATAAACGAGCAAAGAGTTGGCGCAAGGCGGCATAGTCAGAAATAGACACATAAGTCTTACCATTGCGCTTTACCAATTGTATCACATCATCTTGTTGATAGCACCAATGAGCTATCAATGCTCGATTGCGCATATGAGCCTCTTCTATCTGATGCCCAGGTTGAATGCGAATAAGCTGCGTCATGAGTCCATTCATAATATAAGTATAGTATTGCGACTTATATGCTTCAGCATCAGGAACAAGACCTAAGTCAATCAGTTTTTGGTCGGCAATATAATACAATCCAAACAGGTCGGCACGTGCTTCTTCAATAGTGTTGCCATAGGCTTTGAGCGCATCAGGGTCTACACCAGACAACAACTGTCCACTACCATGTCCCAGACATTCGTGGAGGTCAGTATGTAGGTTGTCACACACATCACCGTATTTCTCAATTAGTGACAGCACAGACTCGTCAATGACAAATTCTTCTTTAAACCCGCTACCATGAGCAGCCTTGTTATAAGCATCGGTAATATTACTGATGGTTATGCTCTTGCTACCATGCTGAGCTCTAAGCCAGTCTGCATTTGGCAAGTTAATGCCAATAGCCGTTGAGGGATATTCGTCACCTCCCAACATAGCAGCACAAATAGCATTAGCCACCACTCCCTTCACTTGAGGTTTGCGGAAACGTGGGTCAACAGGCGAATGGTCTTCAAACCACTGTGCATTACGACTAATGGCCTGTGTGCGTTTCGTCGCTTCCAAGTCCTTGTATTCCACAATGCCCTCCCAAGAACCTTTCAGCCCTAACGGGTCGCCATACACTTCGATAAAGCCATTAACAAAGTCAATACGACCTTCATGCTCACTGACCCATTCAATGCAATAGTCATTAAATATCCGCAAGTCACCCGTTTCATAATACTGAATAAGAAGTCGGATGACGCGCTGCTGATGTTCGTTCTCTGCCACACCAGCTGCTTTCTCCAGCCAATATATGATGTGGCGAATAGCATTGCCATAGCGACCATAGGCTGACCAAACCTCTTCCTTGATAACACCATTACGCTTTACGAGCGTAGAGTTCAATCCATAGGAAACAGACGCAGGGTTATGAGCATCGGCCTTTTTTTGTTCTGCATAGAAACGCTCTGCCTCCTGCTGAGTAACACCATCATAGAAATTACAGGCTGAGGTCTGAATAAGGTCTTCACCATCTGCCTTGTTCACTCGCTTGGGCAATACACTATCATCAAAGATAACAGGAAAAAGTTCTTCACACAGTTGGTCAACAGTTTCACCATTACGCAGAGGCAAGCGACATGGGTCTACTTGCTGCAGTACGGTGCGCAGATAGTGTTCACTGAAAGCAGGTTTGAATTTCTCGCAACCATAGTGATGGTATATGCCATTAGAGAACCACACTCGTTTAAGATATTCCTCCAAAGCAGCAAAGTCTTCAGTATCATGGGGTATGGTCTTATCGGTATAGATAACCTCTAACATCTTGCGGATGCGAAGATTATACTTACCAAACTGGTCGAAAGTGATGTCACGGCCATAAAGAGTGGCTTGTGACAGATAATAGACTAACTTTTTCTGCAACAAAGACAATTGCTCAAATCCGTTTAACCGGTATCTGAGCAATTGAATATCAGCAAAACGCTCATCAGAATAGTTCATAGTCAAATATCAGCGTTTCTTCTCTGGCTTCGCTTTTTCCGATGGATGTTGTGCTAGATGTTTCAAGCGATACTCGCGCGGTGTCATCCGCATCAGTTTGTAGAAGGATGCGTAGAAAGACTGTCTGTTAGCAAAACCTACCATATCGCTAACCTCCTCCATGCGCAGACTTTGGTATCTGCGGTCCACAAGAATGGTCATCGCCTCTTCGATTCTGAACTTGTTAACGAAGGAAGTATAGTTCATGTGAAAGCGAACATTAACCACTGCTGAAATGTAGCGTGTGTTAGTTCCTAAATCTTCAGCAAGTTTCTTGGCTGAATAGTCCTTATCCTTATACTTCTTCTGCATGACGATGATGTTCAAAATCTTCTCCCGCATCTCGTCCATCAGCCTTGGGTTTACCAAGCTTCTGTAAGCAGCTTCTTTTTCTTTTTTCTCTGTAATGTTATACTTTGTCATATCCTGAGGAAAATTATAATACCTAAATTCATCTGCAAAAATACAAAATAATCTAATTATAATGGTATTATTTTCCAAGAAAAATACTAATTTTGTGCAAATTTTAAGGAAATGGATGCAAAAACTATTCTCAAACGGTATTATGGATACGATTCTTTTCGCCAACAACAAGAGGAAATCATCCATACAGTTATGCAGGGCAAGGACTGCGTAGTGCTGATGCCCACGGGCGGTGGCAAGAGTATTTGCTATCAGATACCAGCCATAGCGATGCAGGGAACGGCAGTCATTGTGTCGCCTCTTATTAGTTTGATGAAAGACCAAGTAGAGACACTACGTGCCAACGGCATAGAAGCCGAAGCACTAAACAGCAGCAACGAGTTGAATGCCGATACAATTATCCGACGCAAATGTACAGACGGTACATTAAAGTTACTCTACATATCACCAGAGAAGCTGCTGGCCGAGATTCCTTACCTGCTACGGAATATTAAGATTTCGCTGTTTGCTATTGATGAAGCCCATTGCATTAGCCAGTGGGGACACGACTTCCGCCCTGAATATACCCAGTTAAACATTCTGCACCAAGAGTTTCCCGACGTGCCCATCATGGCACTGACGGCAACAGCCGATAAGGTAACGAGACGGGACATCGTGAAACAATTGGGATTAAAAGATGCCCGTTTCTTTATCTCGAGCTTCGACCGCCCAAACTTGAGCCTGATGGTGAAGCGAGGCTATACGTCGAAGGAGAAAGACCAGTATATCCTAAACTTCATCAAGGCAAGGCCATTAGACAGTGGCATTATCTATTGCCTAAGCCGCAAGAATACGGAGAAGGTGGCAAAATACCTGCAATCTTACGGCATCAAGGCTGCTGTCTATCATGCTGGACTGAACCAGCGGGAGCGTAGCCAGACGCAAGAGTTGTTCAAGCAAGATGATATTCAAGTGGTGTGCGCCACTATCGCCTTTGGCATGGGCATTGATAAAAGTAATGTGCGGTGGGTGCTCCACTACAATATGCCAAAGAGTATTGAGAGCTTTTATCAGGAGATAGGTCGTGCGGGACGCGATGGGGCACCTGCTGACACGGTGCTATTCTATTCGTTGGCCGACATTATCCAGCTGGAGCAGTTCGCAAAAGATAGCGGTCAGCAGGAACTAAACAGGGACAAGCTGCACCAGATGAAGGAATACGCCGAGTCGGGAGTATGCCGCAGACGCATTCTGCTCAACTACTTTGGTGAACACATGGACCACGACTGCCACAACTGCGACGTATGTGAAAACCCACCGCGTCGGTTCGACGGCACACGATATATCCAGATGGCATTGAGTGCCGTTAAACGAACCGACGAACAGATACGCACATCAACTATCATTGAGATACTGAAGGGCATCCCCTCGCCTACCGTTAAGCGCATGGGTTATGACCAGTTGAAGACGTATGGCGTGGGTAAGGAACTATCGACTAACGACTGGCAGGACTACCTGTTGCAGATGTTGCAGATGGGGTTTATCGAGATAGTCTACGACCAACAAAACATTGTACGCATCACACCGAGTGGTGAAGATATCCTATATGGTCGCAAGACAGCAGAGCTCTGCGTGATAGACCGCAAGGTGAAGGAAGAACCCAAAGTCAAGAAGCGCCTGCATCTGGAGATACCCACTATCACCATACCCGGCCTGCCACCAACGTCGGGACAGGAAGACCCTAAGCTGTTTGAAGCCTTGCGGTCGTTGCGTCGCCAGTGTGCTGATGAGGAAGGATTTCCACCTTATATTATATTTAGCGACAAGGTGCTACACTCACTGGCCACCATCAAGCCCACCACACTGGAGCAGTTTGGCTTCATATCAGGCATTGGTGAGCACAAGAAACAAAAGTACGGACAACGGTTTGTAGCCCTAATTCAGAAGTACTGCCAATAAAGGTTGAGGCTCAAAGCTCCTGCAACAAGATGTGACGGGCATCAGCAAGGTAGCTGCAACGTATCTTGACCGCCTTTGCCCACTGCTCAGTGAACAGTTCGCTAACATCCAAGTTAATTTTCCACTGGCCTTGCGACTCCAGCCTGTCAATCATTGTGCCCAGTGTCAGGTTGGCAATATCTTCAGCGGGCATGAAGCGCGAGGTCTCCCCTTTCTCATCGCTTGTCATCTCCACTATCAACCCAGCGTTTACCAACTCATACAATATATCGTTGACAAAGCGGATGGGAATAGTGGTCTCTTCGCGCAGTTCGAGTGCCGACAGTGGCTTTTGGCCGTTGGCAAAGCGACGGCAGATGCGGCTCATAAGCAGGGCGGCCAGCATGATGCGGTAGCGGTGGCTCACTTCGCCCGTATTGGCATCATAGTCGTAGTAGTCCAGATTCTGGTTGGTGTAGCATAGCTCGGCACCAAACAGGCAGATAGTCCACGATATTTGCACCCACAGCATGAACAGCGGAAGGGCTGCAAACGAACCGTAGATAGCGTTATAACTGGAGAGGAATATCTGAGAATGGATGTAGAAAATCTGCAAGCCCTGCATGGCGATACCAGCCAAGATACCCGGGACAACGGCACTGGCAACCCTGACATGGGTATTGGGCATAAAGACATAGAGGGCAACAAACATACCCGACATCAGCACGTAGGGCAACAGGTCGATAAGGAAGCGCAGCGTGGGCCCCAACAGCAGGAAGTCGGGCATCGACTTGGCCATAGCCGCCATAAAGATAGAGATACCCGAAGTCAGCACAATGATGATGGGAAACACGAAGAACATGGTCAGATAGTCGGTGAAGGTACGGAATATACTGCGCGGTTTCTTCACCTGCCATACCTCGTTAAACGCATTCTCCACATTGCTTACCAGCATCAGCACGGTATAGAGCATGAAGAGCAGACCAATACCCAAGAACACGCCACTCTGGGTATGCACCAGATAGCTATTGACAAAACCGATGATGACATCAGCCGCCTGCGGTTGCGACTCAAAGGTGTTGCGGAACCACACCTCTATATATTTATTGTAGCCGAAGCCACGGGCAATGGCAAACACCACGGCCAGTATGGGCACGATGGCCAGCAACGTAGAGTATGTCAAGGCGGCAGCCTTTTGCAGCACCCGCTTGGCGGTGAAGAAGCGGATGGCCAACACCACCTTCTTCAACGCTTCCAGCAACACGAACTTCACCGGGGAGACGTCTCCCTCGGTTATCCTCCACAAGTCGGTCTGGAAGAACTGGATGACTCGCTTTATCTGCACGCCCATTGTTGTCAGTAAAAAAGAAAGCACTGCCCCTATAAGCCGGGTTCTGTACCTCCCTTTGCAGAGAGGTGCCTGCCATTTATCTACGCTGCCAGTTGCCTGCCAGCTCAAGCATTCCACCCTCCATCGTAACCCGCAGAGGGGTTTCGGACGGACCGCCCTCAACCGATGGTTTACGCGAACTTGCAGCCTCCAGATGGAACAGCCCGACGGTCGCCCGCCGACTGGTGGTCTCTTACACCGCCTTCTCACCCTTACCCCCTCGGCTGTGAGCCGTCCTCTGACCGAGGCCAGAGCAGGGGGCGGTCGTTCTCTTCTCCCATATCCTATCGTCGCCGACAGCTGGCACTTTCACCAGTGGAGCGTCCTTCGCTGCCCGGACTTTCCTCTCGTGCTCTACCCTCTCCGTTCAGAGGTGGTTAGCACCAGCGGCAGGCCGTGGCACTGCTTTCAGTGTGCAAAGGTACAAAAAATTTCGTAATCGTCATTTGTAATTCATAATTATTTCGTACCTTTGCACCCATTATATATAATAAGGTATATGGAATTAGCAAGTAAGTACGACCCGAAGGAGGTCGAATCTAAGTGGTATCAGTACTGGCTGGACAATAAGTTGTTCGCCTCGAAACCCGATGGACGTCAGCCCTACACCATCGTTATTCCGCCGCCCAACGTGACGGGTGTGCTGCACATGGGCCACATGTTGAACAACACGATTCAGGATATTCTGGTGCGTCGCGCCCGTATGGAGGGTAAGAATGCCTGCTGGGTGCCCGGCACCGACCACGCTTCGATTGCCACGGAGGCCAAGGTGGTGAAGAAACTGGCTGGTCAGGGCATTAAGAAGCACGACCTGACACGCGATGAGTTTCTGAAGCACGCATGGGACTGGACCGATGAGCACGGTGGCATCATCCTGAAGCAGCTGCGCCGCCTGGGTGCTTCTTGCGACTGGGACCGCACGGCGTTCACGATGGACGAGAAGCGTTCGGAGAGTGTCATCAAGGTGTTCGTCGACCTCTATAACAAGGGACTTATCTACCGCGGCCTGCGCATGGTTAACTGGGACCCGAAGGCGCTGACTGCCCTGTCGACTGAAGAGGTGGTCTACCGTGAGGAGAAGAGCCATCTGTACCATCTGAAATACTATGTCGACGGGCTTACCCAGCTTGACGACGTGGAGCACTTGACCGCTGAGGGCAACGTCATTCACAAGGACGACCGCGGCTATTATGCCGTAGTGGCCACCACCCGACCCGAGACCATCATGGGCGACACGGCCATGTGTATCAACCCGAAGGACCCGAAGAACCAGTGGCTGAAGGGTCGCAAGGTGATTGTGCCGCTGGTGGGTCGCGTCATTCCCGTTATCGAAGACCGCTACGTGGACATCGAGTTCGGTACGGGCTGTCTGAAGGTAACGCCTGCCCACGACACCAACGACTATATGCTGGGCAAGACGCACAACCTCGAGACCATTGACATATTCAATGCTGACGGCACCATATCTGAGCAGTCGCCCTTGTATGTGGGTATGGACCGCTTCGACTGCCGCAGTCAGATAGCAAAGGACTTGCAGGAGGCTGGACTGATGGAGCGCGTTGAGGACTATACTAATAAGGTAGGCTACTCGGAGCGCAACCCTGACACGGCCATCGAGCCGCGCCTGTCGTTGCAGTGGTTCCTGCGTATGCAGCACTTTGCCGACATAGCCCTGCCACCCGTGCTCAATGGCGAGATGAAGTTCTACCCCGAGAAGTACAAGAACACATACAAGAACTGGCTGGAGAACATTCAGGACTGGTGCATCTCGCGTCAGCTGTGGTGGGGTCATCGCATCCCAGCCTACTACTATAACGACGAGGGCGACTTCGTGGTGGCAGAGAGCCGAGAGGAGGCGCTGGCACTGGCTAAGCAGAAGGTACCCACTGTGACGGATGCCGACCTGAGGCAGGACGAGGATGCGCTGGACACGTGGTTCTCGTCGTGGCTGTGGCCTATCTCGCTATTCGACGGCATTAACAACCCGGGCAACGAGGAGATTAGCTACTATTATCCCACGTCCGACCTCGTGACCGCACCCGACATCATCTTCTTCTGGGTGGCACGCATGATTATGGCCGGCGAGGAGTATATGGGCAAGTTCCCCTTCAAGAACGTCTACTTCACGGGCATTGTGCGCGACAAGCTGGGCCGCAAGATGTCGAAGTCGCTGGGCAACTCGCCCGACCCCATCGACCTGATAGAGAAGTTCGGTGCCGACGGCGTGCGCATGGGAATGATGCTGTCCGCCCCGGCAGGCAACGATATTCTGTTTGACGAAAGCCTGTGCGAGCAGGGCCGTAACTTTAACAACAAGATATGGAACGCCTTCCGACTGGTGAAGGGCTGGCAGGTGGCCGACGTTGAGCAGCCTGAGGCCAGCAAGACGGCAGTGGCATGGTTTGACGCCAAGCTGAAGGTGGTCAACGAGGAACTGCAGTCGCTGTTCTCGAAGTACCGCATCTCTGAGGCACTGATGGCTGTCTACAAGCTGTTCTGGGACGAGTTCTCGAGCTGGTATCTGGAGATGGTGAAGCCTGCCTACGTGGACGGCAAGGCTCAGCCAGTGGACTGCGCCACCTACGATGCCACGCTGCACTTCTTCGACGTGCTGCTGAAGATGCTGCACCCCTTCATGCCTTTCATCACGGAGGAGCTGTGGCAGGCCCTCTACGAGCGTAAGGACGGCGAGAGCATCATGCGCGAGAGCCTGACGCTGGCTGTGGCTACGCAGGACGAGAAGCAGCTGGCCGACGACTTCGAGCTGGTGAAGCAGATTGTCAGCGGTGTGCGCATGGTGCGCAGCCAGAAGAACATTGCGCCGAAGGAAACGTTAGAGCTGCAGACCGTCAGCGCCAACAACTATGCGAAGTACGACGCTGCCATTACGAAGATGGCCAACCTGAGTGCCATCAGCGTGGTGGCCGAGAAGGATGCCACCGCATCGGCCTTCATGGTCGGAACCGATGAGTTTGCCGTGCCTCTGGGCAACATGATTGACATTGACGCTGAGATTGAGAAGCAGGAAGCCCAGCTGAAGCACTTGGAAGGATTCTTGGCTGGTGTCATGAAGAAGCTCTCCAACGAGCGTTTCGTGGCCAATGCCCCTGAGCAGGTGGTGGCCTTGGAGCGCAAGAAGCAAAGCGACTCGGAGGAAAAGATTGCTGCGCTGAAGGAATCGCTGGCTGCCCTGAAGGCTCAGAAGTAAGCACCCACACTGCATTTCCCTAACATATTTCCCCCCTCATATATCCGTCCTCCCCCGTTAAAAGGAGGTTCTGATATACGAGGGGGGAGGTCTTTTTATCCCTACATCAAGGGGGCACTTTGTGCCGACACGTTCCGCACCATGTGCCGACCGCATCCGCACCATGCGCCGACACGCTCCGCATCATGTGCCGACACGCTCCGCACCATGTGCCGATAGGCTCCGCATCATGTGCCGATAGGCTCCGCATAATATGCAAATACGCTCCGCATCGACACTGGATGCGGAGCGTATTATGCGTAATGTTTAATACGGTCTATCTGATGCGGTCGGCAGCCCTCACCAACTTCTCGTCGGCAATCACCCCGCGACGCGCCATGAAGCAAAGGATGGCGGCAATCAGCGGCAGACAGGCGACTATGGGCAGCTGCTCCGATGCCTTTCCCTGCTGAATCATGACGGCAAGCACGATGTACCATGCCAAGTTGAGCAGTACGCAGACCAAGCAAAGAGCAGCCTGGCGCTTGCGGTTCTTAAACATGAAAATCGTGTACAGACCCAGAGCCGAGGCCAACATCTGGACAATAAACAGCGGCCACGCAAGGAAATGCACCATCCCCAAGACGACGGCCACCAGCAAGAACACGGTTTGCTTGCGCTGTATCATGAGCCTTAGTCGTTAGCCTCCTGCTGAGCCTCGTGGGCTGGGTCGCGCCAGTAAATCTTGTCGTCAACGAACTCCTGCGTAGCCAGCAGTGCGGGCTTCGGCAGCTTTTCGTAGTAGCGCGATATTTCTATCTGTTCTCGGTTCTCGAAGACCTCCTCCAGCGAGTCGTTGTAAGAGGCAAACTCAGCCAGCTTCCTCGACAGGTCTTCCTTCATCTGAACACTAATCTGGTTGGCCCGCTTCGAGATAATAGCCACACTCTCATAGATGTTGCCCGTCTCGTCGCAAAGGTCCATAATGTTTCGGGTTACGGTGTTAACCGGTGCTTTTGATTTCTTGTAATCCATCTTTATAATTTACAATTAGACATTTTACGTTTACTCTTAGTCTCCTGTCACCTTCTTGCACTTGGCAATGTACTTCTGCGCCGTCTCACATTCCTTCGACTCGGGGAACTCGTTGAGGAATCCGTAGCACTCATCCTCAGCGTCGCGATAACGGTCGATGCGCTTCTCCTCCGAGCTGTTCTCGGCCAGCAAGTACTTACTCTTCATAATCAGAACGGAGAACTTCTCGCGCAAGTCGGAGTACGGATAAGCCCTCAGCGCATTCTGTGCCGTGATGATGCACGACTCGTAGTTCGACTCCGTATTGGCGTTGATGTTGCCAAAGTAGCCCCCAAGGTTGTAATACAGCTTGGCCGACAGGTACTCCTTCTGCACAAGATTGTCCTGCAACGCAAACAAGTGCTGCTGTGCCTCCTCACGGCGCGGTGAGTCGGGATAGTTGTCAATGAAGGTCTGGTAGGCATTAATGGCGGCTATCGTAGGACTTTGGTCCAAGCGAGGCTCGGGCACACTTTCATAGAGTGACTGCCCGATATAGAACGATGCCTGCTCGGCAAAGTCGCCCTTGGGATAGCTGCTATAGTATTTGCGGAAGGTGGTGCTGGCCGCATCGTAGTCGCGGTTGCAGTACAGCGCCATGCCCAGCATGAAAAGGCTCTCCTGCGCATTGCTCCGACCCTTTTGCACCGTCACCAACTCCTGCAACAGGGCCGATGACTGCTGGAACTTGCCCATCGCAAAGCACTGCTTGGCATACTCGTACTTATACGCATTGTCGGTCGACTTGTACACGCGGTTAAACTCCGAAGCGCATCCCGACAGCAGGGCGGCCATGCACAGGGCTATTATAACGTTTTTCTTCATTTTATCCAAACTGCAAAATTTGACGTGCAAAATTAAGCATTTTCTGCCGAAAAACAATGGTTTTTTGATAAAAATTAGGGATTTAGGCGGTGAATTATCATTTATTTCGTACTTTTGCAGGGCATGAACTTCCAATTAACATCTAAATACAAACCAACGGGCGACCAGCCTGAGGCTATCCGCCAGCTGACTGACGGGCTGGAGAGAGGCGACAAGGCACAGGTGCTGCTGGGCGTGACGGGCTCGGGCAAGACCTTTACCGTGGCCAATGTGATAGCCAACGTCAACAAGCCCACCCTTATCCTTTCGCACAACAAGACGCTGGCGGCCCAGCTGTATGAGGAGATGCGGGGCTTCTTCCCCGAGAACGCCATCGAGTATTATGTCAGCTATTATGACTACTACCAGCCGGAAGCCTACCTGCCCACATCGGACACGTACATCGAGAAAGACCTGTCCATCAACGAAGAGATTGACCGTCTTCGACTGCGTGCGGTAAGTGCTTTGATGTCAGGACGCAAAGATGTCATTGTTGTATCATCAGTTAGCTGCATCTACGGAATGGGAAGTCCTATGGCGCTAAACGAAAACATCATCGAACTGCACCGAGGACAACGCATCGACCGCAACGCTCTGTTGAGAAAATTAGTGGCTGCCCTGTACGTCAGAAACGACGTTGACCTGAAGCGCGGAAACTTCCGAGTGAAGGGCGACATCGTCGACATCGCAATGGCTTATAGCGAGGTTATACTGCGGGTAACGTTTTGGGACGATGAAATAGACGCACTCGAGGAATTAGACAGCGTGACCATGCAACGCATGGCATCCTTTGACGACTACAAGCTCTACCCTGCCAACCTCTTCATGACCACGCAGGAGCAGACGAACATCGCCATTCGCAACATACAAGACGACCTGATGAAGCAGGTGACTTTCTTTGAGGAGCTGGGCGACGGCATCAAGGCGCAGCGCATCAAGGAGCGCGTGGAGTACGACATGGAGATGCTCAAGGAACTGGGCCATTGCTCTGGCATCGAGAACTACTCACGGTACTTTGACGGCAGGGAGGCTGGCGAGCGACCTTATTGTCTGCTTGACTTCTTCCCGCAAGACTACTTGCTTGTGATTGACGAAAGCCATGTGTCAGTGCCTCAGATTGGGGCCATGTATGGTGGCGACCGAGCCCGTAAGACCAACCTTGTGGAGTATGGCTTCCGCTTGCCGGCTGCCTTCGACAACCGCCCCCTGCGCTTTGAGGAGTTTCAGGAAATGACCAATCAGGTCATCTACGTGTCGGCCACCCCTGCCGACTACGAGCTGAACGAGGCCGAAGGCGTGGTGGTCGAACAGTTGATTCGTCCGACGGGACTGTTGGACCCTGAGATTGAGGTGCGCCCCACGGAAAACCAGATTGACGACCTGATGGACGAGATACAGACGCGCATTGAGAAGAAGGAGCGCGTACTGGTGACAACGCTGACCAAACGCATGGCGGAGGAACTGAGCGAGTACCTGCTGAACCACGGCATACAGACGGCGTACATCCATAGCGAGGTGACGACACTGGACCGCGTTAAGATACTGGAGAACCTGAGGAACGGGACTTACGATGTGCTGGTGGGTGTCAACCTGTTGCGCGAGGGTCTCGACTTGCCCGAAGTGTCGCTGGTAGCCATTCTCGATGCCGACAAGGAAGGATTCTTGCGCTCCCACCGCTCGCTGACGCAGACGGCAGGACGTGCGGCCCGCAACGTGAACGGCAAGGTCATCATGTATGCCGACACCATCACGGCATCGATGCAGCAGACCATTGACGAAACCCAACGGCGGCGCATGAAGCAGATGAGATACAACGAGGAGCACGGCATTACGCCGACGCAAATCAAGAAGGCGCTGACGGCTTCGCTAACCTTAGGCGACACGAGCGATGCCAAGGAGTTGCAGCGCGCCACGTTCACCGCTCCTTCTTCCACGCTCGACACCTCCGCCGCCTTTGCTGCCGACCCGATTGTTGAGCGCATGACACGTCAGCAACTGGAAAAGAGTATTGCCGAAACTACTCGTCTGATGAAGCAGGCAGCCAAGAAGCTCGACTTCCTGCAAGCTGCCCAGTATCGCGACGAGATAGTTCGCCTGCAGAAAGAACTGGAGCTGAAATGAATAAATAAAAGAATAAAAAGGATAAAAAAAGCAAAAAAGGGCTTATTGCCGAATATTATTTGTACTTTTGCACACTAAATCATTAAAACATCAAAAGCAATGAGAAAATTCATCATAACCGTCTTGGCGCTGGCACCATTGGCCGTATGGGCACAAGACAATACGTGGGAACGAATGGAAGAAGAGCAGGAAGAGGTTGTGCAGAAGGGCAACCCTGATGCCAAGTACCTAAAGGGAGCCGTGCCCGAGGTTGACGGCAAGGTGGTGTTCACCAAGCATATTGATGCCCCCGGTAAGACTGCTGACCAGATATACGATATCCTGCACAAGTATATGCAGAAGATGACCAAGGAGAAGAACCAGCTGGGGCGCAGTGCCTTGCTGACAGAAGACGCTCAGAAGCATATCCTTGTCGGCAGCTACGAAGAGTGGCTGGTGTTCAAGTCCAGCAACTTCGTACTGGACCGTACCCGCTTCTACTTCGCCTTGCAAGTCGAGTGCCACGATGGCAGTGCCGATATTACAATGGGGCACATCCGCTACCTTTATGAGGAGGAACGCGTGCCGCAGCGCATGACGGCAGAGGAGTGGATTACCGATAAAGAGGCTGTGAACAAGAAGAATACAAGGCTTTTCCCCAACTCTGGCAAGTTCCGCCGCAAGACGATAGACCGCAAGGACTTCCTGTTTAACAAATTCGAATCACTGTTGAAATGAGCATCAAGGTCGTCCGCAACTGGCTGAACCTCATCTTTATCATAGGTGCCATCGTAGGTATGCTGGTGTATTACAAGTATTCAAGAGAGACGGGCATCTACATCATCCTTGCCTCCATGATGGTTAAGTTCACGGAGTCAGCCCTGAGAATGATTAAGAAAAATGATTAAAAAACGATTCCTCTTATTCGCACTTACAGCCTGCACAGCATTGTCTATGCAGGCTCAAGTGTATAATGAAATGGATGCCGACGGCAACATCACCCAGCGCAACGAGCAGGGTGCGGGCAACTTCAACCCTAACCGCCGCGACTCAACGAAGGCGGCCCATACGGAGGTACCCAAGGGTGTCTATGCCTGGACGGTAGACCGTCTGTTCGGCGACATCCGTCCTGCTGAGCTTGACACGATGCCGCACCTTTACCAGAACTCAATATACAACACGGGCGTCTTTGGCGAGTACAACACGGTGGGCAACAACTACACGGCTCGCCTGAACCGTATCTTCATTGACCGCAAGGACTTTGGCGAGTTCTTCTTCACCGATGCTTATGACTACACGACGAAACAGCCCGACGAGTTCTTGTTTCTGAATACGTTGTCGCCCTACACCAACATTAGTTACGACAACTGCGGCGACAAGCAGAATGGTGAAGACCATATCGACGCTAAGTTTGCCGTCAATGCCGGCAAGCGTCTGGGCATGGGCTTCGACCTCGACTATTACTATGCCCGGGGCTATTACCAGAACCAAGCCGCCTCGCATTTCCGTGCCTCATTGTATGGCACCTACGTGGGCGACCGCTATCAAATGCACTTCTTAGGCTCTGCCTACCACCGCAAAACGGCTGAAAACGGAGGTATCGTTAATGACAACTACATAACGCACCCCGAGCTGGAGGCCACCCAATACTCGGAGGACGAGATACCCACTGTGCTCTCGCAGAACTGGAATCGTAACAATTCGCAGCACTTGTTCCTGTCGCACCGCTATAACATTGGCTTCTACCGCAAGGTGAAGATGACGGACGAGGAAATCAAGGCCCGCCAGTTTGCGCAGGCATCGGCCAAGAGCAAGCAAGAGCGTGAAGGCAGAGCGAACGGTGAGATGCGTGACGAAACGCTTGGGCGCAAGGGCAACGAGCGAGTAAACACCGAAGCACCAAAGGGACGGCCAGACAATGCGCTGGTGATGGGCAACGAGCCTGCAAAGGACAATTTGGCCGTTGAGGGTGACACCACACGCATCAAAGTGGCATCGCAGGAGCAAATGGACAGCCTGCTTGCCGAGCAAGCCAAGCAAGACTCCATCGACGCAACGATGAAGCGTGAGTACGTGCCCGTGACCAGCATCATCCATACGCTGGACGTAAACAACTACGACCGTATCTACCAAGCATACATGACACCTGCCGACTATTATGCCGATACGTTTTACGATGCCGACTACAGGGGGGAGGCCAGCGGCGACGCCATCTACGACAAATATCAATACACCACCGTTAAGAACACCTTCGGCCTGGCCTTGCTCGAAGGCTTCAATAAGTATATGAAGGCAGGCCTGAAGGGCTTTGTCAGCTACGAACTGCGCAACTACAAGATGCCAGCACTGATGGAGGGGGCCACTGACTACTATCTGGCCAAGTACACGGGGCACTGCCTGAGCGTGGGAGGCCAGCTGTCAAAGACACAGGGCAAGGCATTCCATTTCAATCTGGCTGCCGAGTTGGGTGTGACGGGTATGGATGCAGGTTCACTGGCCATTGATTTCAATACCGACCTAAACTTCCGTCTATTGGGCGACACCGTCCGACTGGCAGCAAAGGCCTATTTCCATCGCAACGACCCCAGCTACTTTCACGATAACTTCATGTCGAAACACCTGAAATGGGCGCAGGAGCTCAACGCAGAAACGCGCACCCATATAGAGGGGCTCTTCACTTACGACAAGACAAACACCCAGCTGCGCATAGCCGTTGACGAGTTGCAGGACTATGTGTATTACGGCATGAGCTATCAGACGACCGCCACAGGCCGCCAGCAGCTGACGGGCGGTGTCTATCAGGAGAGCGGCAACATCAACGTGTTGACGGCTCAGCTGCGCCAGACGCTGACGATGGGCGTGCTGAACTGGGAGAACGTGCTGACCTATCAGAACTCGAGTAACAAGCAGGTGCTGCCTTTGCCAGAGCTAAACGTGTTTACCAACCTCTATTTAAAGTTCAAGATAGCGCGTGTGTTACTCGTCGAGTTAGGCAGTTGCGCCACGTTCTTCACCAAGTACGAGGCTCCCGACTACCTGCCGCAACTGAGCGTGTTTGCCGTTCAGCAGAATGCCGACAGCCGCGTGAAGTTAGGAGGCTATCCCTTTGTTGACGTGTACGCCAATATGCACCTAAAGCGCGCCCGCTTCTTTGTGTCAATGAGCCACGTCAATGCCGGTTCGGGCAGCAAAGACTATTTCCTTGCTCCCCACTACCCCACCAACACGCGCATCCTGCGAATGGGCGTTAGCTGGAATTTCTATAACTAAGGATTCTCTTCAGCGAAGATACGGTCGAAGACCTCGCGTAGCTTCTTCGGCTGGACAATTAGCGAGCGCAGCTCATTGAGCTTGCGCTCGTTTTCTGACCCCTGAATCCACAGGCGTAGGTAGCCGTTGGTACTGTATTTATCGTCCATGTGCTGCACTAACCGACGCCAGTGTCCTTCCTTGTCTAATTGCGGATAATTGGAAAGCCCGAACTGGATGGTACGCCGGATGACAATCTCAGGGTCGATGTCGCGGTCGGCCTCGGCTACAATCTTGCCATAGATGCTACGCGGAGCACGCGATGCCGATGCCCGATGGTCCTCTACGGCCTCTTTCATCAGTTTCAACTGCTCGGGCGAGAACCACCGCCTGAGCCGGGCATCCTGCATCAGAATCTTTCCGCTGGTAATATGGTGGATGGCCCGAGGCCCCGTCAGTCCGAGGTCGTGATAGGCGGCAATGGCGTAGGCCATGTCAAGGTCGGCACCCGTGCGGCGTGCCAAGTCGAGCGACGAGCGGATAACGCGCGTCACGTGCTCCATATTGTGCGCCTTGTCGAACTGTGCATACTGGGGCAATATCTGCGTCTCAATAAACTCAACCAAGTCGAGTGAGGGATTATTTGTCATCATATCGCTTGCAAAGATAATATTTTTTCGTAATTTTGCAAGCGTTATGGACGAAAATTATGTAAAACAGGATTCGTTACGGGCATGGCTGCTGGCTGCAAGGCCCAAGACGCTGACGGGAGCACTGGTGCCCGTCATGATAGGGCTGGCGCTGGCGTGGACGGATGCCAGCGAGTATGGCGACGACGTGTTCTCGTGGACGGCTGCTGCGCTGTGCGTGGCCTTTGCCATGCTGATGCAGGTAGATGCCAACTTCGTGAACGACTTTTTCGACTACGCTCGGGGCAACGACGACGCAGCGACCCGACTGGGGCCTTTGCGCGCCTGTACGCAGGGCTGGGTCAAGATTGAGTCGATGAAGCGGGCTATTGCGTCGACCACCATTGCCGCCTGCATTGTAGGGCTGCCGTTGGTGTATTACGGCGGCTTGGAGATGCTATTAGTTGGGCTACTGTGCGTGGTGTTCTGCTTTCTCTATACCACCCACCTCTCTTATATAGGCATGGGCGACGCGCTGGTGCTGGTGTTCTTTGGCGTGGTGCCTGTAACGGTCACCTACTATGTGCAGTTGCACACGTGTACGTGGCAGGTGTTCTGGGCCTCCGTAGCCTGCGGACTGGTGATTGACGGGCTGCTGGTGGTGAACAACTACCGCGACCGCGACAACGACAGCCGCGACGGCAAGCGGACGCTGGTGGTGCAAATCGGGACGACGGCTGCCGAGTGGCTGTATCTGTCACTGGGCGTGGTGGCCGTGCTTTTAGGTGTGGTATTCTGGCTTTATGGCCATGTGCTGGCCTTCGTGCTGCCCTTCCTTTACCTGCTGCTCCACCTGTTTACGTGGCTTAAAATGCGGCGCATCAATCACGGGCGGGCATTGAACGAATGTCTGGGCGAGACGGCTCGCAACATGCTGGTCTACGGCCTTTGCGTAGCCTTGGGGCTGCTGCTCATCTGAAATAGAACCAGTAGACGGCGGCAGCTATGCCGACGAGCACGAGCGTGAAGATGCTCTTTATAAGGCACGAAGCCATCTTCTTGACCACCACGAAGCCGATGACAATCAGTGCCAGCAGGGCAATATAATAGGTAATGTCCGATTCCATACACTTTCAACTACTTAAACAAGTGTCGGAAGGCTGCCGGAACGGTGGTCTCAAACTCCATTGGCTGCCGCGTAACGGGATGGTAGAAGCATAGCAGCCATGCGTGCAGACAAAGGCGGTGCAGCGGGTCGTCGCCATTGCCGTACTTCGTGTCGCCGCAGACGGGATGCCCCATGTCGGCAGCGTGCACGCGAATCTGGTTCTTGCGCCCCGTCTCCAGCTTGAACTCTACCAGCGAATGGTCGGTGGTGCGCTCCATGACGTGGAAATGAGTGATGGCCAGTTTGCCCCCATTATCAACGGGCGACGAGTAGGTGACATACGCCTTGTTGTCCTTCAGCCAGTTCTGAATGGTGCCCTCGTCCTGCTCCATCTCGCCAGAGAGCACGGCCACGTAGCGACGGTCGTAGACTATCTGGTGCCAGTTGTGCTCCAGTATCTGCTCCGTGTCAATGTCCTTGGCATAGACCATCAGCCCCGAGGTGTCGCGGTCCAGCCGATGCACCACGTGTGCGCGGCATTTCTGGTGCGACTTGCGGAAATAGTCGTCGAGCACCGTTTTCACGTTGAGCGACGAGTGGCCTGCCGCCATCGACAGGATGCCTGGCTGCTTCTCCACCACTATCAGCCATCTGTCTTCGTACACGATGCGCACATAGCGGCTCTTAAACGGCTGCTGGTTGCGCTTGGTCTTGCTCACGGCCACCTTCATGCCGGGCTGCAGCATATAGTCAAACTGTGTCACCGTCTTGCCGTTCACGCGGATGCCCTGCCCTTGCAGCGTCTGCTTGATTTTGGTGCGCGTCTGCTGTACGTGGCTCAGCAGAAATTCCAGCAACGGCTGTTCCTCCGTCACCTCGTAGTGTTCGTATTCTCCCTGTTGGTTTGCATTGTATCTCATAACTGAATGCAAAGATACGAGATTTTCCCGATACAGCCAAATGTTTCAGGCGAAATCCCCACCCCGAGCTGGGCAAGGCTCGGGAAAGAACCGTTCTTTCCCGTGGTAAGAGCCGTTCTTTCCGGCAGTAAGAACCGTTCTTTCCAACGGTAGCCCCCGTTCTTTCACCGAGTAGCCCCCGTTCTTTCACCCTGTATGCAAATTAAAGAGCAGGTGCGCTTGGCGGTTTCAAAAATGTTTTGTACCTTTGCAAAGTTTTTAAGACACACGTACATTTTGATAGAGAAGCATATAGTATTAGAGGACATCGACCCCGTGATGTTCTATGGAATAGGAAATCAGCACCTGCAGATGCTGCGGGCACTGTATCCGAAATTGCGCATCGTGGCGCGCGACAACGTCATCCGGGTGCTGGGCGACGAGGAACAGCTGGCCGCCTTCGAGGAAGCGTCCGAGCGTATGCGCCAGCACGTGCTACGCTTCAACGCACTGAAGGAGGAAGACATACTGGACATCGTGAAGGGCCACCGCACGAAAGACGAGGTGCCCGACGGCGTGGTGTGCTACTCCATGTCGGGGCGCGCCATCAAAGCCCGCTCCGAGAACCAGCAGCGGCTCATCGACGCATACAACGAGAACGACATGGTGTTTGCCGTAGGGCCTGCCGGAACGGGCAAGACCTACCTGTCGATAGCACTGGCCGTAAAGGCACTGAAGGAAAAGACCGTCAAGCGCATCATCCTGTCGCGCCCAGCCGTCGAGGCTGGCGAAAAGCTGGGTTTCCTGCCCGGCGACATGAAGGACAAGATTGACCCCTACCTGCAACCGCTGTACGACGCGCTGGAAGACATGCTACCGCAGGTAAAGCTGCAGGACATGCTCGAGAAGCATATCATCCAGATAGCACCGCTCGCCTTCATGCGCGGACGCACTTTGAGCGACGCAGTGGTCATACTGGACGAGGCGCAGAACACCACCCCCCAGCAATTGCGTATGTTCCTGACGCGCATGGGCTGGAACACGAAGATGCTCATTACGGGCGACATGACGCAAATAGACCTGCCACGCTCGCAGAAGTCGGGACTTGTCGAGGCGCTCCAGATACTGAGCGGCATCGAGGGGATTGGCGTGGTGGAGCTCGGTCGCAAGGACATTGTGCGTCACAAGCTCGTCACACGCATCGTCAACGCTTATGAGAAATTTGACAAAAACAGTAATAATGATGAAAGCATTAACAACTACAGACTTCCACTTTGAGAGGCAAAAGAGTGTGTATCACGGCAAAGTTCGTGACGTGTACAACATCAACGACGACCTGATGGTCATGGTGGCTACCGACCGTATATCGGCCTTCGACGTCATCCTGCCCAAGGGCATCCCCTTCAAGGGGCAGGTGCTCAACCAGATAGCCGCCAAGTTCCTTGACGCTACGAGCGACATTTGCCCCAACTGGAAACTGGCCACGCCAGACCCAATGGTGACCGTTGGACTGAAGTGCGAGGGATTCCGTGTCGAGATGATTATCCGCTCCATCCTGACGGGCTCTGCATGGCGCGAGTACAAGAACGGCTGTCGCGAGCTGTGCGGTGTTAAGTTGCCCGACGGCATGAAGGAGAACGAGCGGTTCCCCGAGCCCATCATCACGCCGACCACCAAGGCCGACGAGGGACACGACCTGAACATCTCGCGCGAGGAGATTATCGCTCAGGGCATCGTATCGGAGGAAGACTACAAAGTGATGGAGGACTACACGCGGAAACTCTTTAAGCGTGGTCAGATGATAGCTGAGAAGCAGGGACTTATCCTCGTAGACACCAAGTACGAGTTTGGCAAGCGCGACGGCAAGGTGTACCTCATTGACGAGATTCACACGCCCGACTCCAGCCGCTACTTCTACGCCGAAGGCTACGAAGAAAAGCTGGCCAAGGGCGAACCCCAGCGTCAGCTGTCGAAGGAGTTCGTGCGCCAGTGGCTCATTGAGCACGACTTCATGAACGAACCCGGACAGGTGATGCCCGAAATCACTGACGAGTATGCCAAGAGCGTGTCCGACCGATACATCGAACTCTACGAGCACATTATCGGCGAGCGTTTCGAGAAGGTGACCGACGACGACGATATTGCCCAGCGCATCGAGCGTAACGTCAGCGAGTACCTCGCCTCTCGCAAGTAATCCGTCCAGTATGTGGCGCATCCTGCGCAACCATTAACGATATGTACCAGCAAGAGACCATCAAGCCCTATAACAGCGGCGACAAAGCTACGCAGGTGGAGCAGATGTTTGACAACATCGCTCCCGCCTACGACACGCTGAACCACCGCCTGTCGTGGAACATCGACCGCGGATGGCGGCGCAAGGCCATAGGCCAACTGGCACCCTACCGTCCGCAGGTCATGCTCGACATTGCCACGGGCACGGGCGACTTTGCCCTGCTGGCTGCCGAGCTACTGCAACCGCAGCGGCTCATCGGGGCTGACATCTCGGAAGGCATGATGAACATCGGACGGCAGAAGGTGGCGCAAAGGGGATTGCAGCACATTATCTCCTTCGAAAAGGAGGACTGCACCCGCCTCTCCTACCCCGACGGTACTTTCGATGCCGTGACGGCAGCCTTCGGCATACGCAACTTTGCCGACCTCGACAAGGGGCTGAGCGAGATGTGCCGCGTGCTGAAAAAGGGCGGCCACCTAAGCATTGTTGAACTGACCACACCCGTCACGTTCCCCATGCGCCAGCTGTTCCATGTCTACTCTCACACGGTGCTGCCTGTCTACGGGCGACTTATCTCCCACGACGGCAGCGCCTATTCTTATCTCACCAAGACCATCGAGGCTTTCCCGCAAGGCGAGCGCATGGTGGACATCCTGCGCAAGGCTGGGTTCTCGGAGGCTTCGTTCAAGCGGCTCACTTTCGGCATCTGCACCATGTATTTCGCAACCAAATAAAAACAAACCTGACGATTATGGATAAGTACGGACTTATAGGCTACCCATTGGGACACTCGTTCTCCAGCAGCTACTTCAACCAGAAGTTTGAGGACGAGGGTATCTGTGCCGTCTACGAGAACTTTGAGATTCCGACTATTGACGCACTCGAGGAAGTGCTGGGACTGAACCCGAACCTCAAGGGGCTCAACGTCACAATCCCCTACAAGGAGAAAGTGCTTCAGTATCTGGACAGCATATCGCCCGAGGCTCGGGCCATCGGAGCTGTCAACGTCATCCGCGTCACTCACGAGGGCAACGACATCAAGCTGAAGGGCTACAACAGCGACGTTATTGGATTTACCAAGAGCATCGAGCCTATGCTTGACAAGAAGTGGCACCACAAGGCGCTCATTCTCGGCACGGGTGGAGCCTCGAAAGCTGTCAACTACGGACTGCACAACCTCGGGCTGGAGACGGTGTTCGTCAGCCGCTACGAGCGCCCCGACACCATCCAGTACGATAAAATAACGCCTGATGTTGTCCGTGAGTACAACGTTATCGTCAACTGCACCCCTGTGGGTATGTACCCCAAGACGGAGGAGTGCCCCCAGCTGCCATACGAGGCAATGGATTCGCATACCATTCTTTACGACCTCATCTACAATCCCGACGTGACTCTCTTCATGAAGCGCGGTGCGCAGTACGGTGCCCAGACCAAGAACGGCCTTGAGATGTTGCTGTTACAGGCCTTTGCCTCATGGGAGTTCTGGCATGAAAAGTAAGTCTGGCAATGAGCTACAGGCAACACATCAACACGCTGACGCAGGAGTACAACGAAGCTATCCGCGCTTTACAGGACTCCTATAACCACGAGAGGTCACAACTTGGGTGGTATCAGTCGTCATCGGTGTTGCGTTACCAGTACTCCAGACAATACGATACGCTGCTGCACGAATACTTGGCCAAGCGTAGCCAGCTGGCAACATCTTACAGGTTAACGCACCCTGAGTGGGCTAAGCGTCGCCAATGGCTGGGATGGCTTTTCTTCATTGGCATCATGGCTTCCGTGGTGTGCTGCGGAGCCTCACTGCCTGCCGACACCACTCCCGCCCCAACACCTAACGCTGCGCTTGACGGCTCTGTTGCTGAGATATACTGGAATGCCGACAACATTCCCATCCCTTATCTCACGGACTCCACCCAATATGTTTCCAACCCTGACCACGTGCTTACGCAGAACACCGTCGACCGCATGAACGCCACGTTGAAGCGACTGGAGAACGAACTGAACATCCAGTCGGTGGTTATTGTGGTCAACCACATCGAGAACGACGACCCCTTCCGCATGGCGCAGGACGTAGGAAATAAGTATGGTGTGGGTTATCAGGACATGGGACTGGTCATTGTTTGCGGCTATCAGGACCACAGCATCAACATATCGCCGGGCAAGAAGCTGGAAGCCGACCTCACGGATGCGGAATGTCATCGGCTGGAGCAGGAGTATGTCATACCTGCCATGCGTCGTGAGATGCCCGACTCGGCAATGCTCTATCTGACGGAGGCAGTCTACGCCACCATGCAGAAGAAAGAGCTGCCACAGATGTCGCGCCTTACGAGCAATGCCGACGAGCTGGATAGTGCTACTGCCACCTCCATTGGGCTTACGTTCCTGTTCATCATTGGCTGGTGCGTCTTCTATCTCCGCTTGAATCGCAAGTATGAGTGGCTGGCTACACTGAGTGCCACATCACTGCTGTCCAATCCGTTTTATCAAAGCTCGGCTGGCGGTTTCAGAGGAGGAGGTTTCGGCAGTGGAGGCTTTGGAGGAGAAGGAGGCTTCAGTGGCGGTTCCTTCGGCGGCGGCAGTTTTGGTGGCGGTGGTGCCACCTCCCGTTGGTAGCGCGTCCCGTATATTACGTTTCTTGTACAATCCTAAAGGAAATCATCAACAAAAGCAAAAGCAATATGAAAATCAACAAAACCCTCATCGCAGTTATCGCAGCCATCGTTATCATTGGCGCATGGGCAGCAAGTGCCTACAACTCAATGGTTCAGGTGCAGGAGAGCACAACCACTGCTCTGGCTAACGTGCAGTCGACCTACCAGCGGCGTGCCGACCTTATCCCTAACTTGGTGGAGACCGTCAAGGGCTATGCTGCTCACGAGAAGCAGACACTCGAGGACGTAGTGGCTGCCCGCTCGAAGGCTACTGCCATCAACCTCGACCCCACCAACATGACACCCGAGAAGCTCAAGGAGTTTCAGCAGGCTCAGGGTGAGCTGGGTTCCGCACTGGGCCGCCTGATTGCCATTCAGGAGAACTATCCAGACCTGAAGGCTAACGAGAATTTCCGCGACTTGCAGGTGCAGCTGGAAGGTACGGAGAACCGCATCAACGAGGCTCGCAACAAGTACAATGAGGCTGTTCAGCAGTATAATGTCGTAGTCCGCTCGTTCCCCAAGAACATTCTTGCTGGTATGTTCGGCTTCTCGCAGATGACCAAGTTCGAGGCCGAGGCTGGAGCCGAGAAAGCCCCCCAAGTGAAATTCTAATAACCTATTAATATATGCGCCTCGTGCGCAACACTCATCAACGCTTATGAACAACCGTTATATGCAGCGCGGCGTAAGTGCCGCCAAAGAAGACGTACACAACGCCATCAAGAACATTGACAAAGGTATATTCCCGCAGGCTTTCTGCAAGATTATCCCCGACATCCTGGGTGGCGACCCAGAGTATTGTAACATCATGCACGCCGACGGTGCGGGTACGAAGTCGAGCCTCGCCTATATGTATTGGAAGGAGACAGGCGACCTCTCGGTATGGAAGGGCATCGCACAGGATGCTATTGTTATGAACACCGACGACCTGCTTTGCGTGGGTGCCGTTGACAACATTCTGGTGTCATCCACCATTGGGCGCAACAAGATGCTGGTGCCGGGCGAGGTTATCTCGGCCATCATCAATGGTACCGACGAACTCTTGGCTGAACTCCGCAACATGGGCATTGGCATCTGGCCTACGGGTGGTGAGACGGCAGACGTGGGCGACCTCGTGCGCACCATCATCGTTGACTCTACCGTTACCTGCCGTATGAAGCGCAGCGATGTGATAGACAATGCCAACATCCGACCAGGCGACGTTATCGTGGGACTATCCTCTACTGGGCAAGCCACCTATGAGCAACGTTACAACGGTGGTATGGGCAGCAACGGACTTACCTCCGCCCGCCATGATGTCTTTGCCAAGTACTTGGCCGAGAAGTACCCCGAAAGCTACGACCATGCCGTTCCTAACGACCTTGTTTACAGTGGCCGTTATGCCCTTACTGATGCCGTTCCGTATGCTGCTCCTTCAAATCAGCCTCTCCCTGATGCAGGACAGCTCGTGCTCTCTCCCACCCGCACCTATGCTCCCGTCATCAAGCGCCTGCTGGACGAACTTCGCCCCGAAATCCACGGAATGGTACACTGCACGGGTGGTGCCCAGACAAAGGTACTACACTTCGTCAACGACAACTGCCGCGTGGTGAAGGACAATATGTTCCCCGTTCCCCCGCTTTTCCGAGCTATCCACGACTGCTCAGGCACAGACTGGAAGGAGATGTACCAAGTGTTCAACATGGGGCACCGCATGGAAATCTACGTCCGTCCCGAGGTTGCCGAACAGGTTATTGCCGTTTCCAAGTCGTTCAACATCGACGCGCAGGTGGTCGGACACATTGAGGAAGGCAAGAAGAGCCTGACTATTAAATCAGAATTTGGAGAATTTAATTACTAAATGGAGAACAATAACATATTACAGAAACTTGACGGACTGGAAGCCCGCTTCGAGGAGGTGTCGACCCTGATTACCGACCCAGAAGTGATAGCCGACCAGAACCGCTTTGTGAAACTGACCAAGGAATACAAAGACCTCGGCGATATCATGGATGCACGCAAGCGCTACATTGCCTGCCTAAATTCGATTAAGGAGGCCAAGGACATTCTGGCCAACGAAACCGACCCTGAGATGAAAGAAATGGCACGCGAGGAGCTCAGTGAGAACGAGGCTCTGCAGCCGAAGCTGGAAGAGGAAATCAAGATAGCACTCATCCCGAAAGACCCGGAGGACGCGAAGAACGTGCAGATGGAAATCCGTGCTGGTACGGGTGGCGATGAAGCCTGTCTCTTTGCTGGCGACTTGTTCAAGATGTACAAGAGCTATTGCGACTCGAAAGGGTGGCAGCTCTCCATCACCAGCGTCTCGGAAGGTGCTGTCGGTGGCTATAAGGAGATTGACTTTGCCGTCAGCGGAGCTGATGTCTACGGCACGCTGAAGTACGAATCGGGCGTTCACCGCGTGCAACGCGTGCCAGCAACCGAGACGCAGGGCCGTATGCACACATCGGCTGCCACGGTTGCCGTATTGCCTGAGGCCGACAAGTTTGAAGTACACGTCAACGAGGGAGAAATCAAGTGGGACACCTTCCGCTCGTCGGGTGCTGGTGGCCAGAACGTGAACAAGGTGGAATCAGGCGTGCGCCTGCGCTATATGTGGAAGAACCCCAACACAGGCGAGACGGAGGAAATCCTGATTGAGTGTACGGAGACGCGCGACCAGCCAAAGAACAAAGAGCGCGCCCTATCCCGCCTCTATACCTTTATATATGATAAGGAGCACCAGAAGTACATGGACGACATTGCCTCGCGCCGTAAGAGCCTTGTCTCTACGGGCGACCGCTCGGCCAAGATTCGCACCTATAACTTCCCGCAGGGCCGAGTGACAGACCACCGCATTGGATATACCACCCACGACCTGCAAGGGTTCCTTGGCGGTGACATCCAGCCCATGATTGATGCCCTTACCGTTGCCGAGAATGCAGAACGAATGAAAGAATCAGAACTATGAACAGACAACAACTAATAGAACAGATTAAAGAGAAGCGCACGTTTCTCTGCGTAGGTCTTGATACAGACCTGAAGAAAATCCCCCAGCACCTGCTGGAGGACGACGACCCCATCTTCGCCTTCAACCGCGCTATCATTGACGCCACTGCCGACTACTGCGTGGCCTACAAGCCCAATCTTGCTTTCTACGAGGCTTTCGGTGTCAAGGGCATGGTTTCGTTTGAGAAGACTATCCAGTATCTTCATCAGCACTACCCCAACCACTTCATCATTGCCGATGCCAAGCGCGGCGACATAGGCAACACCTCAGCGATGTATGCCCGCACCTTCTTTGAGGAGTATAATATCGACTCGCTGACCGTAGCCCCTTACATGGGTGAAGACAGCGTAACACCCTTCTTGGGCTACGATGGTCACTGGGTCATTCTGCTGGCACTAACGTCGAACAAAGGCTCCCACGACTTCCAGCTAACGGAGGACGCTCAAGGCCAGCGACTGTTTGAGAAGGTGCTGCAAACCTCGCAGCAGTGGGGCACGAAGGACAACATGATGTACGTCGTAGGCGCTACGCAAGGCCGAATGTTTGAGGATATTCGCCGACTGGTGCCCGACCACTTCCTGCTCGTGCCGGGTGTCGGCGCACAGGGCGGCAGCCTTGAGGAGGTCTGCCGATACGGTATGAATGCCGACTGTGGCCTGCTGGTCAACTCATCGCGAGGCATTATCTATGCTTCCAATGGCGAGGACTTTGCAGAAGTAGCCGCACAGAAGGCACAAGAACTACGCGACCAAATGGACGCAGAACTAAAGAAGGCGGGACTTTAACATCCCGCCTTCTTCTTTTATCCTGCCAGCTTTACTTCGTTACCCGAAGCCAGTCGGCCTCAATCCATCCCTTGTCAGTATTCGGATTCGTGTCAACGGA
This sequence comes from uncultured Prevotellaceae bacterium, assembly GCA_947174945.1. Lineage (GTDB taxonomy): Bacteria > Bacteroidota > Bacteroidia > Bacteroidales > Bacteroidaceae > Prevotella. The sequence continues at coordinate 42,122 of CAMWKZ010000014.1, forward strand.
CACGTAGCCAAACTTGGCGCCAATCCACTTTCCTTCCTTCATGGGCAGCCAGTTGCCTGCCTCCTGATACTTCTTACCGTTCAGGCTGTACGAGAACTTCACCTTCGAGTCTTTCACCGTCAGGCGCAGATAGATGTCTTCGTGTATGCCCGGCTTGTAGTCAATCTTGTCCGCTGCCGTTGGCTTCAGCGTGGCAATCAGCTCTTCCTGCTGGGGCTTGCGCTTGTCGGCCTGATTGCAGGTGACGAGCACCAGCTGGAACTCACGGCCCACACGCTTCAGCAGCAGTGCCTGATAGTTGATGCCCATCATGATAAGTCCACCAACCTGACCGTCGGCCTTAGAGGTGAAGCGGAGCTTAGTGGTGGCGGTAAACTCGTCGGCTGGCGTTTTCTGCAGCAGCATATTGGGTACTTCCCAGAAGTTCTTCCAGTCGGACGACAGCTTGTGAGTGTAGATGCGCATGGTGCCGAAGGCGGTGGGCATTCCGTAGAACTGATGGTAGTTGGCGTGCCACTGCCACTGCAATCCCAGCGTGGGTGCGTTGAACTCGTCGCTCTCTGCGGGGTTGACAATGACGTTTGAACTGCTCTTGGGCTTCTTATAGGTAGTTACAGGCTCGCCCTTCTTACCCATGACGGGCCAGCCAGTAGACCAGTCGACGGGGTTCAGGTGGACTACACGACCGTAGGCCTCCTTGTCCTGAAAGTGTACGAACCAGTCTTCACCGTACTTCGTGTGAACCCAACCACCCTGATGAGGGCCGTTGATGTTGGTCTTGCCCTGCTGCAACACAATCTTGTGCTCATAGGGGCCGTAGGGCGACTTCGACCGCATGGCCAGCTGGAAGCCTGTGGGCACACCGCCTGCGGGGCACATAATCCAGTACCAGCCGTCGCGCTTATAGAACTTGGGGCCTTCGCAGGTGCGGTTCTCCGTGCCATTGCCGTCGAACACGATGACGGGATTGCTTATCGCCTTCGTTCCCTCCTTGTTGAGTTCCCTGACGCAGAGCACTGAGGCGAACTTTCCTCGAGAGTTCGCCCAGCCATTAACCAGATAGCAGCGACCGTCCTCGTCCCACAAGGGGGTGGTGTCAATCATGCCCTTGCCCTCGATGACGCATACGGGCTGCTCCCATTCGCCGGCAGGGTCTTTGGTCTTTACCATATAGACACCGTAGTCGGGGTCGCCCCAATAGATGTAATACTCACCGTCGTGATAGCGGATGGAGGGGGCCCAAACGCCTTCGCCGTGGCGAGGCTCCATAAAGTGCTCCACCTTCTCCTTGTCGCCCGTATAAAGTTCCTTCAAGGCGTAGCCCACGATTTCCCAGTTCACCAAGTCACGGGAGTGCAGGATGGGCAGGCCGGGGGCGCACTGGAACGACGAGGCCGTCATGTAATAATCCTCGCCCGACGGGCCTACGCAGACGTCGGGGTCTGAGTAGTCGGCGTTAATCACTGGGTTGGTGTAAGTGCCGTCGCCATTATCGGGCGACCACACTTGCGACTTGTACTGGGCGCTGACCGTCAGGGTACACAGCGCCAACAGCGATAGCATAGTTTTCTTCATAGTTTGTTTATTTTGAGTGTATAATGGTCTTTCAGTTCAATACGCATCACCCTTACGATGTCGTCGTCCGTGGGCGTGAGCGACAGGGCCACATGGCCCATCGTGCGGCGCAAGTTGATTTCGACGCAGGGGTGCAACAGGAAACCGCCGTTGCCCGCTACTATCATCATGTCGATGCCGAAGGGCCCCTCGTAGTTGCCCAACGCCAGCCGCTCTTGAATGTTTTGCTTAATGCCGTCGAGCCAATGCGCTGGAACGTAGCGGCTTAGCATCTCGTGCTTCGTGCGCTCCGTAGCCAGTATGTTACCCACGTAGGCACCATTCACCGTGTGGAACAGCGACAGCCCTTCATAGCGTATGCGCCCCTTGCCGTCAGCACTGAACTCCATGCCGAAGTCCTTTACCTTATTGTAATAAGGCTCTACGAGCACCGAGCCTTGCCGCTCTACCACGTTGCGAAACCAGCCCGCCTGCTGCTGAAAGGGTGTGCGCTCCAATGAGAGGAAGCGGAGCCCTCGCCCACTCGACGACCACGGAGCCTTCATGACCACCTGACCATAGCGAGCCAGCAGTGCCTCCACTTCGGCAGCCTCACGGCATTCGAAAGCCTCGCCGACCGTGCCCTCCGTCTGCAACTGAGCCAGCAAGCGGGCTGCCACACGCCGGTGCGACAACTGGCGAATGTGCTCCAGTTGCTCGTCGGAAGGCATCAGCGCATCAGCCACTCCGCACCGTTTCAGGGTCGCCCGCAGGGCCTTGTCCCACCCCCACGGCATGATGGCATCAGTTTCCCCCTGAGAAACCGATGGGTTCCCCGTAGGAACCCAATGGGTTCCCCCTGAGAAACCGATGGGTTCCCCGCAGGAACCCAATGGTTTCAGCTGGTGAACCACTCGCTGCACCATTTTTCGCCATGCTTTTTCAGCATATTCGGCATTGTCAACAAGCACCATGTCACCCTCCTTAGCCCATAGGGCTGGCAGAAATCCAAGGTCTGCCCGTAGTTGGCGACCTGCATGTGGCGCGGTGAAGTTGGCCAGGTTGGCAGCCAGCGCAATGTCATGTTCCGGGTTGAAAATATGTAGCGTCTTCATCATTAGTACGTGCAAAGATACGAATAAATCCGCTATTCTTTATTTAGATAGCGCAAAAATTGTGCTTTTTAGTAAGTTTTTGCTATCTCCGCTTTGCATTTCGCAAAAAAGTTACTACCTTTGTAGCTGTTTTAAAACAAATCATTATCACTAATGGAAGTTTTCTTTCGAACACATCGCTACTTAGTCGAGCATGTCAATGCGCCAGTACGTCGCAGCCTCATGGATGAGATAGACTGGAGCCAGCGCATGATTGGCATCAAGGGTACGCGCGGCATTGGAAAGACAACCTTCCTGTTACAGTATGCCAAGGAGAAGTTTGACACGGGCGACCGTCAGTGCCTGTACGTCAACATGAACAACTTCTATTTCCAAGGACACGGCATTGCCGACTTTGCCGGTGAGTTCTGCCGTCATGGCGGGCGCGTGCTGCTGATTGACCAAGTGTTCAAGCAGCCCGACTGGTCAAAGGAACTTCGCCTGTGCTACGACCGCTATCCACACCTGAAAATCGTGTTCACGGGTTCAAGCGTGATGCGCCTGAAGGACGAAAACCCCGAGCTTAACGGCATCGTCAAGTCGTACAACCTGCGTGGTTTCTCCTTCCGCGAGTTCGTCAACCTCATGACGGGCAACAACTTCCAGCCCTACACACTCGACGAGATACTGCACGACCACGAGCGCATCATCAAGCAGATACTGCCCAAGGTGTCGCCCAACCAGTATTTCCAAGACTACATCCATCACGGTTTCTATCCCTTCTTTCAGGAGCACCGTAACTATTCGGAGAACCTGCTGAAGACCATGAACATGATGACCGAGGTGGACATACTGCTCATCAAGCAGATAGAGCTGAAGTACCTGACCAAGATTAAGAAACTGTTCTACCAGCTGGCAGAGGACGGCCCCAAGGCTCCCAACGTGTCAAAGCTGGCTGCGGACATTGAAACCAGCCGCGCCACGGTCATGAACTACATCAAGTACCTGACCGACGCCCGCCTGCTGAACATGATTTACCCCGTGGGCGAGGAGTTTCCCAAAAAGCCGTCGAAGGTCATGCTGCACAACTCCAACCTGCTCTATGCCATCTACCCCATCCACGTAGAGAAGCAGAACGCAATGGAGACATTCTTTGTCAACTCGCTGTGGAAAGACCATAAGGTCAACCAGCAAGCCCACGACCCATTCTATCTGGTGGACGGACGGCTGAAGTTCCGCGTATGCGACGCAGCAGCCCCTAATAAAATAAGGTATGCCCCCGACACCATCTACGCCCGATACAACACCGAGGTGGGGCGCGACAACCAAATCCCCCTGTGGCTTTTAGGATTCTTATACTAAGTACTAAACAAATATAACTTATTCATTTAATATTTTATCTATTAAACAAATGGCTAAAGAAAAGAAATTTATCACCTGTGATGGTAACGAGGCTGCGGCTCACGTGAGCTATATGTTCTCGGAGGTAGCTGCTATCTACCCCATCACCCCGTCTTCGCCTATGGCGGAGCACGTTGACGAGTGGGCTGCCCGCGGTCGCAAGAACCTCTGGGGTCAGACCGTATCCGTTCAGGAAATGCAGTCAGAGGCTGGTGCTGCCGGTGCCGTTCACGGCTCGCTGCAGGCTGGTGCCCTCACTACTACTTTCACCGCATCTCAGGGTCTGCTCCTGATGATTCCTAACATGTACAAGATTGCCGGTGAGCTCATTCCTTGCGTGTTCGATGTTTCTGCCCGTACACTGGCCAGCCACTCGCTGTGTATCTTCGGCGACCATCAGGACGTGATGGCTTGTCGCCAGACTGGCTTCGCCATGCTCTGCGAAGGCTCAGTGCAGGAGGTTATGGATATGACCGCCGCTGCCCACCTCGCTTCGCTCGAGACCTGCGTGCCTTTCGTCAACTTCTTCGACGGTTTCCGCACCTCTCACGAGTATCATAAGATTGAGCTGCTCGACCAAGAGGACGTTCGTCCGCTCGTAAAGGAAGAGTACATCAAGCGCTTCCGCGACCGCGCCATGTCGCCTGAGCGTCCTATCACCCGTGGTACGGCTGAGAACCCCGAGACGTTCTTCACTCACCGCGAGGCTTGCAACCCCTACTACGACTCTGTACCCGAGGTGGTAGAGAAGTATCTGGGCGAGCTGTCTAAGATTACGGGCCGCGAGTATCACCTCTTCTCTTACTACGGAGCCGAGGATGCCGACCGCATGATTATCCTCATGGGTTCTGCTACCGACGCTGCCCGCGAGGCCATCGACTACCTGAACGCTCAGGGCCAGAAGGTGGGTATGATTTCGGTTCACCTCTATCGTCCGTTCTCAGTGAAGCACCTGCTGGCTGCTGTGCCCAAGACGGTGAAGAAGATTGCCGTACTCGACCGCACGAAAGAACCTGGTGCCAACGGCGAGCCTCTGTACCTCGACGTGAAGGATGCCTTCTTCGATGTAGAGAATCGTCCCGTCATCGTGGGTGGCCGCTACGGTCTTGGTTCTCACGATACCACTCCCGCTCAGATTATCAGCGTGTTCAACAACCTCGCTATGCCCGAGCCCAAGAACCACTTCACCGTGGGTATCGTCGACGACGTTACCTTCACCTCACTGCCTGAGGTGCCCGAGATTGCTCTCGGTGGCGAGGGTATGTTCCAGGCCAAGTTCTACGGTCTGGGTGCTGACGGTACCGTTGGTGCTAACAAGAACAGCGTTAAGATTATCGGTAACAACACCGATAAGTATTGTCAGGCATACTTCTCTTACGACTCTAAGAAGTCGGGTGGCTTCACCTGCTCACACCTGCGTTTCGGTGACACGCCCATCCGCTCTACCTACTTGGTGACCACGCCTAACTTCGTGGCTTGCCACGTTCAGGCTTACCTCCACATGTACGACGTAACTCGTGGCTTGCAGAAGAACGGTACGTTCCTGCTGAACACTATCTTCGATGCTGACGAGCTGGAGAAGTTCATGCCTAACAAGGTTAAGCGCTGCTTTGCTCAGAACAACATCACCGTATATACCATCAATGCTACGAAGATTGCACAGGAGATTGGTCTGGGCAACCGCACCAACACCATCCTGCAGTCGGCCTTCTTCCGCATCACCGGCGTTATCCCCGTGGAGCTGGCTGTTGAGAAGATGAAGGAAGCCATTGTGAAGTCTTACGGCTCAAAGGGTCAGGACGTGGTAGACAAGAACTATGCTGCCGTTGACCGCGGTGGCGAGTACGTTCAGTTCACCGTTAAGCCCGAGTGGGCCAACCTGCCCGACGACGCTGAGAAGCAGGACGATGCTCCCGCATTCGTTAAGGAGCTGGTTCGTCCTATCAACGCTCAGGCTGGCGACCTGCTGAAGGTCAGCGACTTCGTGAAGCACAACACCGTTGACGGTTCTTGGGAGGTTGGTACTGCCGCCTACGAGAAGCGCGGTGTAGAAGCCTTCGTTCCCGTTTGGAACAAGGAGAACTGTATCCAGTGTAACCAGTGTGCCTACATCTGTCCTCACGCTGCCATCCGTCCGTTCGTTCTGACCGACGACGAGCTGGCTGGCTTCGATGGTCTGGAGACGCTCGAAATGAAGGCTCCTGCCGCTATGAAGGGTATGCACTTCGTTATCGAGCCTTCTGTACTCGACTGTCTGGGTTGCGGCAACTGTGCCGACATCTGCCCGGGCAACCCGAAGCTGGGCAAGGCTCTGACAATGGTTCCGTTCAACCCCGATGCTGCCGATATGAAGAAGATGGCTGCCGACTGGGACAAGCTGGTGAAGGTTCCTTCCAAGCAGCACCTCGTTGACATCCGCTCTAACGTGAAGAACTCTCAGTTCGCTCAGCCGCTGTTCGAGTTCTCTGGCGCTTGTGCTGGTTGCGGTGAGACTCCTTACGTGAAGCTCATCTCTCAGCTGTTCGGCGACCGTCAGATGATTGCCAACGCTACTGGTTGTTCGTCTATCTACTCTGCCTCTATCCCCTCTACGCCTTACACCAAGAACGAGAAGGGTCAGGGCCCTGCCTTCAACAACTCTCTGTTCGAGGACTTCTGCGAGTTCGGTCTCGGTATGGCCCTCGGTAATAAGAAGATGAAGGAGCGCGTGGCTAAACTGCTGCAGGAGGCTTGCGACAACTGCGACGTTACTCCTGAGTACAAGGCTCTGGCCGAGGAGTGGATTGCCAACAAGGAGGATGCCGACAAGACGAAGGAGATTGCTCCGAAGCTGCGTGCCGAGATTGCTGCCTGCGCCGCCAAGGGTTGCGAGGTTTGCAAGGAACTGCAGACCCTCGACCACTATTTGGTGAAGCGTTCGCAGTGGATTATCGGTGGCGACGGTGCCTCTTACGATATCGGCTACGGCGGTCTCGACCACGTGATTGCTTCTGGCGAGGACGTGAACATCCTCGTGCTCGACACTGAGGTGTACTCTAACACGGGTGGTCAGGCCTCTAAGGCTACTCCGCTCGGTGCCATCGCTCAGTTCGCTGCACAGGGTAAGCGCATCCGCAAGAAGGACCTCGGTATGATTGCCACTACCTACGGCTACGTCTACGTTGCCCAGATTGCCATGGGTGCTGACCACGCTCAGACCCTCAAGGCTATCCGCGAGGCCGAGGCTTGGCACGGACCTTCTATCGTCATCGCCTACGCTCCCTGTATCAACCACGGCCTGAAGGCCAAGGGTGCTATGGGTAAGAGTCAGGCCGAGGAGAAGAAGGCCGTTGAGTGCGGTTACTGGCACCTCTGGCGCTACAATCCCGCTCTGGCCGAGGAAGGCAAGAATCCGTTCTCGCTCGACTCCAAGGAGCCGAACTGGGAGAACTTCCACGACTTCCTCATGGGCGAGGTTCGCTACCTCAGTGTCAAGAAGGCATATCCCAACGAGGCCGAGGAACTCTTCGCCGAGGCTCAGAAGATGGCTCAGCTCCGCTACAAGAGCTACGTCCGCAAGACGCAGGAAGACTGGAGCAACGAGTAATCTCGATAAGCAAAAGTAGGGAATCACCTGATTCCCTACTCCCTAATACAAGGCGGTGCATCCAATTGGATGCGCCGCCTTATTGTTTATCCTACCTTTATAATGATGCGCCGATAAAGGGTCAAGGCTGGCGTTCCGTTGTCGGTTATTTCAAGGACTACGTGGATGTCTTTCCCAGCAGCATCCGAAGGAATATGGATGCTACACACCGAGGTATTGCGGTTGCTGATGGTCACGTCCTTCTTGTAGGTGCTCGGTTCACGATAGACTTGCCAGTTGAAGGTCAGTGCATCGTTGTCGGGGTCGCTCGACTTTGACGCATCGAGCCGTAAAGTGCTGCCCGGCTTCACTTTGCGCATAAGAGGGCGAAGCGATTTGTCGCCATTCACCACGGGAACTGGATGATGGTTGGCCTTGCCGTATTCAGGGGTTGTCGCCCATATCATTCGCGCCTCAAAGTCATTCCATATATGGGTCTTCCACCGCCAAATGGCGGCGCAGCCCTCTTTTGTGCTGGGGTGCATATAGTAGGGGGCGTACTGGCTCTCGTCTTTTCCCGACCGCGTGATGAAGCTCATGCCCCTGATTCCAGCCACGGGCGTCGTGTCGAAGCGTCCGCCCCACCCTCCATAGTCAATATGCTCGGGAACGTTGAGACCATTGTCAAGCAGATACATGAATGACGGTGAGTCGCCTTCCCACGCCCATGCACGCATGGGATAGGCATCGCCCAAGGGCTTACGGCTCATGATGTGGCTCTTTATCCAATTGTCGTCCATAGGCCATCCATAGACTTGCGTGTTGCGAATGTACAGAATGGACGGATAGTTGTGGGCGAGCCACGCTCCTGCGTCATCCTGTCCGAGGATATCGTAAATACGAATCTTTCCGATGAACTCCTTGAACTTTTTCTCGCTGCGTGTATTTTGCACTTTCCAGATGGCCTGCGCAATGTTATTCATGCCGCCCCACGCAACGAGCCATACTGGACGCTTGTCGTTGCCTCGGTCCACACAGGCAATGATGTGGTCAGAACCCGGAGAGTCTTTTCCCTCGCCAACGCCGTCCATATTGGATTTTGTCTGCCCGCGCTTAACGATGGACTTCAGGTAGGCGGCATCGGGGTAGCCTGTCGAATGGCATTGCAGATTGGGCAGCACCTCGCAGAACCTGTCAACGACCTTCTTGATGGAGTCAACCTTGTCGGGATAGTCCGTCCATACCTGCGAGCTGATTAGCCCTTCTATGTCTACCCTGTCGGAGCACACCAGCAGGTGAACCATCGACTGGATGTCGTCAGGGTCGGTACCGCCAAGGTCTGTGGTCACTATGAGCCGCTGGCGTGTGGTGTTGCCAGCGCCTACGACGATTACTCCCATAAAAGCTAAGGTCAGCAGCGTAAGAAACTTTTTCATATCGTTTAATAATTACAATGTTTACTGGCTACAAAGTTAGTAAAAAATTCTGTATTGCAGGCGGTTTCCGCAGGTTTTTCGTATGAAACACAACGCCACAACCTACCCAACATTGCCATACAACTAAGCTGAATGACGGAAAGAACCGTTCCTACCCGCGGAAACCAAGTTTCATTCCGCACCGTCCGAAGCCTCAAACAATACCATTTTTCCAAATTTGGCCTACGCCACCTGCATATCATGTGACGAATCACGAACGCGAAATTGCGAAAAGCCCCCACATTATATTTGTTATACCCAATTTTTCCTCCTTTTTCACAATTTTTACGCTTCTACGTCTCCATATTCGAATATTTTTCGTAATTTTGCCACCGTGTTTCGCAAGAAGCACAATTATAATTGCTTTATTTCTCAGCCGAATCACCACCTCGCAAGAGAAAGTAAGAGCAAGCTAATACGTGATGAAGTTGCGCATAAAAGCGCAGACTTCTCCATAACGTATTAGGGGCTTGTGGTGAGCCTGGCTGAGATATGGCGAGGCTGTGCTTTCTTTTTATCAAAAAGTTTGTGCTAGCTTTCGGTTGAAACTTAGTAATAACTTATAAATGTAAACGATTATGAGCAAAAAGAATTTGGGGCATATGCTGGCCGTGATAATGGTTGCAATGCTGAGTGTTGGGTTCGCATCGTGCAGCAGCGATGATGCCGATGGAGGTTCTGGCAGCAACGTGAAAACAAAATTGCTGGGAACGTGGAAAATGGTCAGCTGTAGCAGCAGTTGGTACAGCAGCAATTTCAGGTACATTAATTTCAAGAATGATGGCACGTGCCTGTATTCAAGTTCTGCTACAGACTTGGGTTCGCCTTGCAAATGGACTTATAATGAAGAGAGCAAGATGTTACGGATGTATACAGAAGATGGCTACTACAAATATAATCTGCTTTTCGAATTTGAAGACAATGGAGATTGGTGTGGCACAGAGGTGACTAGCAGTGAAAATGTTGTCTACATCTATACGAGATATACAGGAAAAACAGAATAAAAATATACGAATATGAAAGCATTAGGAAGAATCTCTGCGGTTATAGTCGCGTTATGTATAACGACATTATTCAGCAGTTGTGGCAGTTGGTATTATTGTATAGTAAGCGGATTTGGCAGTACACCTTCGGAAACCACTTACTACATTGAGCCGATAGATGTAAATCTTGTTAACGACCTTGAGTTTCTAGAATATGCAGAAATACTGAGGGATAGGCTTAATGAGAGTGGATATAGGGAGGCAAACCCTAGCAATGCGGCTTTGTGCATCAGACTTGGTTATTACATCGGCGAGAAAGAATTTGTTGGGACAAGCACTTCAACTGGTGGTTTCTCTATAACGAATGGGAAGATTACAGCAAATACAAATGCCAACACAAGTGGTACAGCAACAACAAATCTTTATGGTAACTCTGCAACAACAAGCGCAATGACAAATAGTTCTTCAACAACAAATGTGAAAACAAATCAGCAGACAAATACATACAGTTATAGCAATACATCAGCCGTTTACAAGCAAAACATTGGCTGCTATATCGAAGCTTTAAAATCCAGTGATATGAAACCTGTATGGACTGTTGAAGTTCTTGACCATATGACCTATGCTGGTTTTCGGAAAGTAATGCCTTGGATGATTGCTTCTGCACAAGTCTATTTTGGGAGAAGCGGTGAAGGGGAAGTGAAGATTACGAAGAAAGAGGGCGTGGAGCAGAAAGGGTTGGTGTGGCCATATTAGAAATATACTCTAATGAGACCATGCCTTTTGAATTGCGTGGTCTCGTTTTCTTTGTACATTTGTTTAAAATTTTACTAATTTATAGTATCTTTGCAGCGAGATTCAATGTTCCTCAGAGACAGAGTAACTGAAATTATTACATTAAAGAATATATTGGACATATATAAGCTATGGAT
>CAMWKZ010000015.1 GCA_947174945.1 uncultured Prevotellaceae bacterium
TATGGCCGACAGCCGACAGGTGCTGTCGCCCGACGGACGGCTGTCACTGACGGTTGGTGTTGAACAGGGCATCGCCACTTACAGCGTGGCCTGCGACGGACGGCAGCTCCTGTTGCCCTCACGGCTGGGACTGACCACGAGCGACGACAACTGGGCCAGTGGCGTGACGCTGCAAGGGCTGTCGAAGGTCAAGCAACGGTCGGACAGCTATACGAACATCCACGGCAAGGCACGCAAGGTGACGTGTCGGTGGAACGAGGCGGTGGCCACGCTGCAGGGCAGCAACGGCAAGCCGCTGAAGGTGGAGCTGAGGGTGTACAACGACGGTGTGGCGTTCCGCTACGTGCTGGACGAGGCCGCTACGCGCCGCTTCACGGACGAGCAGACGGCATGGACGATGCCCGAGGGTGCCCGCCGATGGTTGCAGAAGTTCGTGACGAGCTACGAGGGCGACTTCCCCATGCAGCAGGGCGCAGCGCAACAGGGGGCATGGAACTATCCCGCACTGTTTGAGACCGACGGCAAGTTCGTGCTGCTGACGGAAGCCAACCTGTCGCCCATGTACTGCGCCACGCACTTGGACAACGGTGCCGAGCCGAATACCTACAAAGTGTCATACCCCTTCGAGTGGGAGGGTCGCGGACAGGGCGATGTCTGCCCCGTGTGGGACGGTGCGTGGAAGTCGCCTTGGCGCATCGCCATCGTGGGGCAACTGGCCGACGTGGTGGCATCGACGCTGGTTGACAACGTGAGCGATGCACCCGCCCGAGGCCGTCGCGACTGGGTGAAGCCCGGGCGTGCCGCATGGGTCTACTGGGCGTATAATCACGGCACAAAGGACTTCCAGATATGCAAGCAGTATGTCGACTTGGCCGTTGAGATGGGCTGGGAGTACGTGCTGTTCGACTGGGAGTGGGATGCCATGACCAACGGCGGCAAGCTGGAGGATGCCGTGGCCTATGCACGCTCGAAGGGCGTGATGCCGTGGCTCTGGTACAACTCAGGAGGGGAGCACACGTATGTGAGGGCCACACCGCTGGACCGAATGCTGACGCACGAGAACCGCATGGAGGAGTTTGCATGGCTGAAGCGCATAGGCATAGTGGGCGTAAAGGTCGACTTCTTTGAGAGTGACAAGCAGAATATCATCAACTACTACTTGGGCATACTGGAGGACGCAGAGAAGATGCAGATGATGGTCAACTTCCACGGCTGTACGGTGCCCCGGGGATGGAGCAGGACATACCCTCACCTGATGTCGCAAGAGGCGGTGTATGGCGCTGAGCAGTATAACAACGCGCCCTACATGACGTCAAACGGTGCCCGCATCAACTGCCTGCTGCCGTACACGCGCAACGTGGTGGGGCCGATGGACTACACGCCCGTGGCGTTTACCAACTCGCAGCATCCGCACGAAACCTCGTGGGTGCACGAGCTGGCGCTGTCGGTGGCCTTTGAAAGTGGCGTGCAGCACTGGGCCGACCGTCCTGCGGGGTTCCTGAACTTGCCAGCCGAGGCTAAGGCGCACATGCAGGAAGTGCCCGTGGTGTGGGACGAGACGCGACTGTTGGACGGCTATCCGGGCGAGTATGTGGTGATGGCTCGCCGCAGTGGCAAGACGTGGTATGTGGCGGTGCTCAACGGTACGAAGCAGCCCCGCGAGATAGCTGTGCGGCTGCCCCTGCCGAAGGGCAAGTATCGCGTAACCACGTTTACCGACGGCAAACAGCAGGAGCAGATGGACATCAGGCAGACGACCATCGACAACGGAACGCTGGCAACATCAGTGAAGTGCCTGCCGCAGGGTGGGGCACTGCTGGTGCTGAAGAAATAAGGCTACTCGAAGACGAGGCTGTGAAGCGTGCAAAGCGACTTGCCCTTCGTCTCAGACTTGAACTTGAGGAACAGGGCAGTCTTGCCTTTCTGCTGGCCCAGTTCGGGCAGTGCAACGCTCAGTTCGGTGGGTTGCTGGGGCATATCGGCACGCAGCTCAATGGTGCCCAGCGGTTTTCCGCCCTGTGCAGCCCACGGGCGCACCGCCATTACCTCAATCGTGCCGTCGATGCCCTCGGGCGTTAGGTTCAGGCTCAGCTTCACATCTTTGCGGCCCGCCGTGGCATCGAGGTTGAAATACTTGTAGCCCACGATGCTGCCGTCGGTGTTGTTCACCACGTCGTTGGTGTTGTTCTGCAAGTCGTAAGGTGCCTTGAAATTGCTGTCCGTGCCGTAGCCAGCAGCCACGTATGAGCCATAGTAGGTATAGTTGGGCCACTCGTGAACGGCGGGTTTCGGGCCTGTGTACCAGCAGGCAATGCCTGCGGAGTGGCGCTCCAGCGGGTTCAGACCGTTCAGCGCAAAGCCTTCGGAGTTGTACTCACCCTCGCTGATAAGCACTTTGCCGCCTTTTCCTTCTTCCACCTTTACGTCGATGGGTGCCACCATGGCCTGACGCGCATACTCGTTGGTGCCCGTCTGTCGGTGATAGAACACGTACCACTGGCCGTTAATCTCGCAGATGGAGCCGTGTGTGTTGCCGTCGGGCGTGGCCGAGGGTATCACGTTGCCCTGCTCGTCCTTCTCGCGGGCACGCCCGTCGATGATGGTGCCGCCATACGTCCAAGGCCCTAACGGGTGGTCGCTGTAGGCGTATGCCAGGGTGTAGTTGGACGTGGGCAGCCCGAACTCGCCGTCTTCGGTGAAGCGACTGTACACGAACACGTACTTATCCTTTATCTTGCGGATAGACGATGCCTCGAAGAAGCGGAACCGCCCCTCCTGATTGCGACCTGAAATCATGTCCTCAACCACCTGCGTCCCGGGCTTTACGGTCGCCATCGTCGCAGGGTCGAACTCGGCAGCGTATGAGCGTTCGAAGCCCCAGTAGCCGTACACGCGCCCGTCGTCATCGACAAACACGGCAGGGTCGAACTGCAAAACACCGTCCACCTGATTGGGGTTCTCGGCGTTCCAGTTGCACACCTCAAAGGGCCCGTCGGGTCTGTCGCTCTTGGCTATCAGGCCGTTGCGCCAGCCCGTCTGGTCGTTGGGAAACAGGTAGTAGGTCTTCTTGCCCGCATGGTCAGTCACCATCGTCACGTCGGGAGCATAGAGCACATCGGCAGTACCCGCAGTGTCGAAGGGCTCGCCCTTGGCGTTCTTGTCGACAACGAGAATCACCCCGTCGTACCGCCAGTTGTTCAGACTGTCAACCGAGGCCGACCACACCACTTGGTCGCGCCCGCAGTAGCCTGTAATCATATTGTCGTGCGAACCATATACATAAACTCGGTACTTCCCCGGCTGGTCAGGGTCTTCAAACACGTATGGCTCCCCGTCGGGAATGTGTTCCCATAGGGGCATGAAAGGGTTACCCACCGTACTAAGTGCCACACTTGCCTTCTCAGCTACTTTGTTCGAGCAAGCCGTTGCCAGTCCTATGCAACAAGCCGCCACCATACCTATCTTCATTAAGTTCTTCATATCCATAAACATATTAAACAAACGCACTCCACTTGCGTTTTATTGTCTGCCCAATGATTGTTATGGTTGTATATCTTGATACTAACACAAAGAAAAACGGTTTTTTTCTTTGTGTTTCGCTTATTTTGCACTACCTTTGCACCCGCATTAGGTAAGGGAATGGGGTGCGAATCCCCAACTGTCCCGCAGCTGTGAGCAGCCATTGACGGAGCAAGCACGATGTCACTGATATTATTGGGAAGACGCTTGTTTGACGGGGCTGTAAGTCAGAAGACCTCCTTGTGCATCAATGCGCTTTTCCTGCTTCTGGGGTTAGGCAGCAAGGCGCGAATACGTGTATTATTATATAAGTCGGGGAGACTTATGTCGTGAGATAAGGAGTCTCCTCTTTTTTATTAAAGAACACAGATGAAGAGAGCAGTGGCAATAGTGGCCGTATCATTATCATGGGCGACACTTGGCGCATGGGCGCAACAGCCCCAGCGCAGTCGCTTTGACAGCATCCAGCACGTGGGTGAGGTCGTGGTTACTGCTCGCTACAACCATAAGGAGGTAATACCGTCGCAGACGCTGACGGGCGAACAGCTGGAGAAGCTGTCGTCGCACAGCGTGGCTGACGCACTGCGCTACTTCTCGGGCTTGCAGCTGAAGGACTACGGTGGCGTGGGCGGCATCAAGACGGTGAACATCCGCTCGATGGGCACCAACCATTTAGGCATCTCATACGATGGCATTGAGCTGGGTAATGCGCAGAACGGACAGATAGACTTGGGGCAGTTCTCGCTGGACAACGTAGAGGAGATTACGCTGTTCAATGGGCAGAAGAGTGCGCTGTTGCAGCCTGCTAGCGACTTCGGTCACGCGGGCGCCGTCTACATCCGCACCCGTGCGCCCCGCTTCCAGTCGGGCAGGGGATATAATCTGCAGTTCAAGGCCAAGTACGGGTCGAGCGATATGGTGCGCTTGTCGGCACTGTGGGAACAGCGGCTGAGCCGTCGGGTGGCATCGTCACTGTCAACCGAGGTGCTGTCGGCCAGTGGTAAGTATAAGTTCCGCTACCGTCGGAAGAAGCAAGACGGCACGGTGGCCTACGACACGACAGCCGTGCGCCAGAACGGTGACATCTGGGCCGTGCGTGCCGAGGGCAACCTGCACGGGATGCTGGACGATGGGTTCTGGAAGCTAAAGGCATACACCTACCATTCGGAGCGAGGCATCCCCGGTGCTATCGTCAACAACGTATGGCGGCGGGGTGAGCGTCAGTGGGACCACAATACCTTTGTGCAGGGACGTTTCCAGAAAAGCATGGGCGAGCGGTTCACTACGCAGGCCGTTGCCAAGTACGCCTATTACGATACACGCTATGTGAACCGCGACACTACACAGATGCAGGTGGATAACACCTATAAGCAACAAGAGCTATACTTCTCGACCTCCAACGTGCTGAATATCCTGCCCGAGTGGAGCGCATCGCTGAGCTATGACTTCCGCTGGAACAAGCTCGATGCGGATATGCCCCTGTTTGTCAACCCTCATCGTTTCAGCAACTACCTGTCGCTGGCCACGGCCCTTAACATGGGATGGCTGAAGGCACAAGGTTCTGTGCTGGCCACGACGGTGAAAGACCATACGCAGGGAGCGGTCTCGCCCAAGGCGAGAGTGGAGTACACGCCGGCAGTGTTCCTGAACGTCTATCCCTTTGCCTCGCGCGAACTCTCTGTACGGCTCTATGCCAAGAAGAGCTTCCGTATGCCGACGTTCAACGACCTTTACTATACAGACATAGGCAATGCGATGCTTGCGCCCGAAACGGCTTTGCAGTACAATGCGGGAATGAGCTACGACCATCATTGGGACGGAGGGCTGATGCGCTACTTCCACGTGCAGGCCGATGCCTACTACAACTCGGTACACGACAAGATAGTAGCTTATCCGAAGGGGCAGCAGTTTCGATGGACAATGCTTAACTTGGGGCGCGTTCACATCAAGGGCATTGACGTAGAGACGGAGCTAACGTTGGTGCCTGCAAGAGGGCTGCTCGTCACGGGCCGACTGCAATATACTTGGCAGGATGCGCGCGACGTGACCAACCCTGCCGACTCCTATTATCATCATCAGATACCTTATATCCCCTGGCATTCAGGCTCGGCCATCCTTAACATACAGTACCGCGGATGGGACTTGAACTATTCCTTTATCTATGCCGGTGAGCGGTACAACCAGCAAGAGAACATTAAGTATAACTATATGCAACCGTGGTACACGAGCGACCTTTCGCTGGCTTACCGCTATAAGGGCTATCGGCTGACGCTGGAAGTCAACAACCTGTTGTCGCAAGACTATGATGTTATACTGAACTACCCCATGCCGAAGCGCAACTACGGAATCACCTTAGACGTAAAGATATGAAGCAATACCTTATTATATATATGGCAGTCTTGCTGGGTCTCACGGGGTGCCGCACCGATGACTATATCGTCTACATGGAGGACGAGAACGTTGGTGTGCTGACGGAACGTACCGAGGTACAGGGTATGTACCTGCTGAACGAGGGCAACATGGGTTCCAACAAGTGTACGCTGGACTATCTCGACCTGTCAGCCGATACCGTCCACTACCTGCGCAACATCTATGCAGAGCGCAATCCCAATGAGGTAAAGGAGTTAGGCGACGTGGGCAACGATGCACAGATATACGGTTCGCGCCTGTGGCTGGTCATCAACTGCTCCAATAAGGTGGAGGTATGTCGGGCGCAAGATGCCGTGAAGCTCGGTCAGGTGGACGTGCCTAACTGTCGCAACGTGGCTTTCCACGGTGGCTATGCCTATGTCACTTCGTATGTGGGGCCCGTCAACGTCAGCGAGATGGGGCGCGTCTATAAGGTTGACACGCTTACTCTGCAGAAGGTGGATTCCATTGTTGTAGGCTACCAGCCCGAGGAAATGGCCGTCGTGGATGATAAACTCTATGTGGCCAACAGCGGGGGCTACCGTGCCCCCGACTACGACCGCACCGTGAGCGTGGTAGACCTAAGGACATTCACCGAGGAGCGTAAGATTGACGTGGGCGTTAACCTGCACCGCTGCCGAGCCGACCGCCACGGTCAGCTATGGGTCACTTCGCGTGGCGACAACCGCTATGAGCAATCGAAGGTGTACTGGCTGGCACAGGATGCGCAGGGGCAGATGCAGGTGGGCGGAAGCATTGACGTGCCTGTGAGCGACTTGTGCATCGTGGGCGATTCGCTCTACTTCTACGGCTCCGACTATAGTGCCGTGACCTACGATGTGACGGAGGCTTATGGCATTATCAACGTCAGCACCCATCAGCAGGTGGCTGCCCAGCTGTCGTCATCGGCTGAGTTCCAGCAAATCAAGCGGCTCTACGGCATCATCGTACACCCTGCGAACCGCGACTTCTATCTGCTCGATGCCCGCAACTACTCGTCGAGCGGTGAGCTGTTGCACTTCCGCGCCGATGGCTCGTTTGACTATAAAGTGCGCACGGGCGACGTTCCTGCCCATGCCGTGTTCCTAACAAAAAGCAAGAAATGATGAAACGAATACTTACCGCACTCGCCCTTATGGGGGCGTTGACCGTACAGGCGCAGCGCATGGACAACGTAACAGAACATTCGAAGTACGTCAAGGCCGTGGACGAATACGTGCCGGCACCGGGTCAGAACATCAACGTGCTGCCCGAGGCAACGGAGGAGGATACGCCCGCCACGATGGCCGCCAAGTGTACGAAGGTGCTCCAGCAAAATGCCGCCAAGCTGGCCAGCGGTCAGGGAATAGACACCGATGCCGATGATGATGACTATGACAACTCCTACCTGATTTCGTTGGGAGCCTACGGCGGCTACATCACCTTCCACTTCGACCACTCGATAGCCAACGTCGAAGGCCAGCCCGACCTGCAGATACTGGGCAACTCGACCAAGAACCTGCTGACCACGCTTGACGGCGGAGCCAGCGAACCGGGCATTATCATGGTGTCGCGCGATGACAACGGAAACGGTCTGCCCGACGATGCGTGGTACGAACTATCGGGCAGTGCCGATGTCGACAGCGTTGGCAAGGTGGTCTACGGCTATCAGCTCACCTACACGCGCAAGCCGATGGAGAACATTCCGTGGACGGACAACCAAGGTGCGACGGGTGTGGTGACGCGCATCGGATTCCATAAACAAGAGTATTACCCCCTGTGGTTAGGCGACCAGCTGACGTTCAAAGGCACGCTGTTGCCACAGAACGGCATCGACTCCAACGGGCTGGGAACCAACTGGGTGCGTGTCTTCATGCGCAACGGCTATGTGGACAACAAGCCCAACAGCGACGCGGAGGCCAACAGCTTCGACATTAGCAGTGCCGTCGACGAGCACCGCCAGCCCGTTCACCTCGACTTCATCGACTTTGTGCGAGTATATACGGGTGTGAACCAGTTCTGCGGCTGGATGGGTGAGACCTCGACGGAAGTGGCCCATGCCGAAGACCTGCACCTGAGCGAGTCGCTCAACCGCATCAGGTCGGCCATTGCCGGCATCCGTGACGTGCAGTCGGCGCAGCCGGACGGCACGTGCTACGACCTACAGGGGCGCCAGACCACACCCCAGCGCAAGGGGCTTTACATCCGCAACGGGAAGAAATACATCATACATTAATTAATTCATCTAATAAACATTCAACACAGTTATGAAGAAGCAAATGATTTATGCCAGTGCCGTCCTGCTTTGCAGCGTGGCCATGTTGTTTACGTCGTGCAGTCAGGAAGACAACGCAGGCGAGCCAGTCGAAGCGTCAAAGTATGTCACCGTAGCCGACTTCGAGGACGTTGACGTGACGTTGAACGACAAGGGTTTCTGGAACGGAGAGCGGAAAGGCGAGCCTACGATTGGCGACTGGGGCGAGGAGAACTACGAGTGTACCGCAATCAGCGGACTGGTGACCACCCACGTGACTTACAGCTACATGATGGGTATGGACTGGTATCAGGGCATCGCTCTGTCGAACAGCACAGAGACGGAACTGAAGGGGCTTGACAGCCAGTACAACAACATTGTGGGTGGCGGAGCCGATGGGTCGAAGAACTATGCCGTCGTGTATGGCAGTGGGTCTACCATCGACATCAATGCCGTGGGCGGTGCCGAGGTAAGCAGTATCTGTATCGCCAACAGCTCGTACACCATGCAGAGCGTACTGGTGGGCGACGGCTATTCAGACAAGTTTGCCAACGCAGGCGACCACATCTACGTGAACATTGAGGCTACCAAGGCTGATGGCACGACGGCCACCAAGACCGTCAAGCTGGCCGAGTACACTACCGAACTGAACTACCTGAAGGGCTGGGAGAAGGTTGACCTGACCGAACTGGGCAAGAACGTGACGAAGCTGAGCTTCACGTTTGATGCCCATAACTATGGTGTGCCCACTTACGTCTGCGTCGACAACATTGTGATTACCGAGTATCGCTGATGCGCCCACTCCTATACCTACTTCTGGCAACGGTGTTGCTATCGTCCTGTGGCCGACAGACTGCGGCCCGGCAGGACGGTGGCGACACCGTTGCCTTTAAGTATGCCCGCCGGCTCAGTGTGGTGCGCCACGACGGCTACACCGAGGTGACGCTGCAAAACCCGTGGCAAACGGACAAGACGCTGCACCGCTACCTGCTGGTGCCACACGATGCACCGCTGCCCGAACTGCCCGAAGGCACCGTCATCCGCACGCCCTTACGGCGCAGCGCCGTCTTCACCACCGTACACTGCGCCCTATTGCAGCTCCTGCACACGGAGGGAAGCATTGCGGGCGTGGCCGACCTGAAGTATATCAAGCTGCCCTATATCCACGAGCAGGTGCGGGCAGGGCGCATTGCCGACTGCGGCGAGGCCATGAGCCCCACCATTGAAAAGCTGATAGACCTGCGCCCCGATGCCGTCCTGCTGTCGCCCTTTGAGAACAGCGGCGGCTACGGCAGGCTGGAGGGCATTGGCGTTCCGCTGGTGGAGTGTGCCGACTATATGGAGCCTACGCCGCTGGGACGTGCCGAGTGGCTCCGCTTCTACGGGATGCTGTTCGGTTGCGAGCAGCGTGCCGACAGCCTGTTTGCCGTGGTCGACAGCAGCTACAATGCCTTGAAAGCGGTGGCCGGCAGGTCGAAGGTGGTGCGCTCCGTGGTGTTCGACAAGATGATGGGCTCCGTCTGGTACGTGCCGGGCGGCCAGAGCACCGTCGGCCAACTGCTGGCCGATGCCCGTTGCAGCTATCCGTGGGCACACGACGAGCATGGCGGCTCGGTGTCGCTGCCCTTCGAGACGGTGCTGGAGAGGGCAGGGGAGTGCGACGTGTGGCTGCTCCGATATAGCAGCGACCACCCACTTAGCTACGAGGAACTGCTGGCCGAGCACCGTGGCTACGACCGCTTCCGGGCTTTCCAGCGCCATGAGGTGTATGGCTGCAACGTGTCGCTGTCGCAGTTCTACGAGGAGACGCCCTTCCGCCCCGACTGGTTGCTGGCCGACTACATCCAGTTGCTGCACCCCGACATACCGAACCTGCCACCGTTGCGTTACTATCAGAAAATGCCATGAGTAAGGGAACTGCCTATTGCCTGTTGCTGGGCGGCGTGCTTGTCGTCTTGTTTGCACTGAACGTCTTCGTGGGTTCGGTCTCTATTCCTGTGGATGCCACGGTGCGCATCCTGCTGGGCGACGAGGTGAAACCCTCGTGGCAGTACATCATCGTGCAGTCACGGCTGCCTCAGGCCATCACGGCCACGCTGGCCGGCGGTGCGCTGGCCGTCAGCGGACTGCTGTTGCAGACGGCCTTCCGCAATCCGCTGGCAGGCCCCAGCGTGTTTGGTGTCAACAGCGGTGCAGGCTTGGGCGTGGCACTGGTCATGCTGTTCATGGGTGGCAGCATATCAGCCGGTTCGGTCAGCGTGTCGGGCTTCGTGGCCGTGCTGGTGGCCGCCTTCACTGGTGCCATGACGGTCATGGCCGTCATCTTCTTCTTTTCGATGCGGGTGCGCAACAGCGTCATGCTGCTCATCATCGGCATCATGATAGGCTACATATCCAATTCGGCCATTTCGCTGCTCAACTTCTTCGCCACCGACGAGGGGGTCAAGTCGTACATGGTGTGGGGCATGGGCTCGTTTGGCGGCGTGTCGGTGCAGATGCTGCCCACGTTTTCCATTGTCGCCTTGCTGGGACTGCTGGGCAGCGTGCTGCTGATTAAGCCCCTCAACGCCCTGCTGCTGGGCGACCGCTATGCCGAGAACTTAGGGGTCAACATTGTGCGGGTGCGCAACTGGCTGCTGGTGGTCACGGGATTGCTGACCGCCATCGTCACTGCCTTCTGCGGCCCTGTGGCCTTCATCGGGCTGGCCGTTCCCCACGTCGCCCGCCTGCTGCTGCGCACCGACAACCACCGCTCGCTGTTGCCAGCCACCATCCTGACGGGCAGCATCGTGGCACTGTTGTGCTCATTGCTCTGTGTGTTGCCGGGCGAGAACGGGGTCATTCCGCTGAACGCAGTCACCCCGTTATTGGGCGCTCCCGTCATCATTTACGTCATTATTAGGGGGCGAAAATAGGAAAAATGCAGTTTTTTGAAAAAAAAGTGCCGAAAAGTTTGGTGGTTTCACCAAAAGTCCGTACCTTTGCACTCGCTTTTAAGAAGTACGGCTCCCTAGCTCAACTGAATAGAGCATCTGACTACGGATCAGAAGGTTGTGGGTTTGAATCCCGCGGGAGTCACTAAGAGGTGGTTGAAAGACCACCTCTTTTCTTTTACCCCATTTGGTGGGCTATTCATGCGGAGTTGATGGGCATACGGTGCGGACTGCGTCGGCGCATGGTGCGAAGCACGTCGGCACACGATGCGGACGGCCTCGGCGCATGATGCGGAGCGCGTCCGTGCATGGTGCGAAGCACGTCGGCACATGGTGCGGACGGCCTTGGCACAAAACGGGGGTAAAATGGGGGGTTAGAAGCTGAACGACATGGTGTAGCGGAAACCCCACTTCGGACTGGTGGGCAGCTCGTTGTAGCTCAGTCGGCGCACGTACTCGATGCGGAAGAAACGGAACACGTTGTGCAGTCCCAGCACCACCTCGGCATACGGGCGATGAGGCTCCATCAGGTTCACACCCTCGGGGAAGTACATCAGCCGTGGGTTGCCCGCATTCTCAGGCAGAGTGGGGTTGTTCTTGTCCGACAGGCTGCCCCACAGCATACGGATGCCGATGCGCTCGCGCCAGTGCAGTCGCCGGATGAGGGGGATGCGGTTGAGCACCTTTCCGTTCAGGTCCCAGAAGGCCATCAGCGAGCAGTAGCGGTCGTTCAGAAACTCCATTGTATTGATAAGATTGAACGTCTCGGGCTGGATGATGTACGATGTGTTGGCTGCGGGGTGGAGCAGTAGCGGATAGGGCACCTGACTCCACTGGATGCCCCCCTTGAGGTAGAAGTCGAGCTTGCCCCAGCTGTTGCTCAGCCAGAAACGCTTGTGCAGCCCCACCTCGGTGTACTGATAGCTGTACTCGCCCCCCAGCAGCCCGCTGAAGCCCACGGTGTGGGCAATGTTGAACACGGGAGCGTCGAAGTTGATGACGCGGCGGCGCAGCTTGTTGTTGACGTATGTCTCGCCCGGCGCATAGCGCAGTCGGGTTGTCAGCTCGGTGGTGCGCATACGGTCGCCGTTGCCCGTCTTGCGGTACTCAGTGGGCATCGGCTGGTCGAGCGTGCCGAACGTCATGTGCCCGCAGCTCTCGTTGCCCTCCGCCTTACCGCTGACGGTCGCCTTCAGCCCCCAGTCGGTCTCGTAGTCGAAGGTCAGCTGCTGGCGGTTGTAGTGGAGCATCTTGTTCGTCTCGGCCCACTTGACAGCCACCAAGAAGTTGTCCTTGTCGGTGTCCATAAAGCGGTCGCCCGGGGCGCACACGTCGCGCGTCGACTGCAGGGTGACGGTGCGGCGCGGAAACTCGTGGGGCAGGTACTTCTTGGCATTCAGCGAGTACGTCACCTCGGCGTTATAGTAATTCTTGTGCGAACCCCATCCGCGCCCAATGTAGCCCGACAGAAACCAGTGGGGCGACAGGTTGGCCGTGGTCTTGGCTGACAGGCGCGAGCGCCACCCGTCCACGTAGTTATGGCTCAGGATAGTGTTGATGGGGCATAGGTCGACGTAGTTCGGAGTGCCCGTCTCGACCGAGTTTTCAACCAGCGTCTTTAGTGCGAAGACGAAGTAGTTCATGCCCTTGACGTTCGCCACGCGGTGGATGAACTTCTCCATCGAGCCTTCGCTCTTCGTCAGCTCCACCTGTCGGTGCTGTGCCCAGAAGCTGTCGTCGCGCATCTCAGCGTCAGGCTCGGTCACCTCGTCGGCCATGCCCTTGAACAGCCTCTTGGGTATGGGCGTGAAGGCATAGTCAGAGAGCCGTGTGGTGCGGCTGACGTTGAAGCTGTTCAGCGAGTTCAGCAGCCCCAGCTCAGTGGTCATGTCGTCGTGCGTCAGCACCCACTGGCCATCGGCCAGCCGCTCATACTCCTGCACTATCTTGACGTTGTTGACGAAGTTGACCGTACTCTGGTGGGGGATAGTCATCTCGCACCGACGCACGTGCAGCGTTGAGTCGCGCAGCACATACAGGTCGCCGCGGAACCCCATGTCGTTCTGGTTGTTGGGCAGAAAGTGCAGGTGTATGCACGAGTCGCGCCCCACCGCCAGCGTGTCCTCGATGTAGTAGCGGTAGAAGCCAATGCCCCGCTCGGAGATAGGCGACACGAAAGGGTATTGCAACAGGCGTATTTGCTCCTGATACAGGTCTACGTTGGTGAACACGTCCTTGAGTACGGCATTGATAATGTCGCCCGTCTGGAACAGGTCGTTCAGTCCCTTCGACGTCTGCCCCGTGATGATGGTCTTCTCGGCGTGCGGTTCGCGGCGGTATATCTTTTGTGCCACCGTCTCGTCTACGCTGACGGGCAGTATCAGCTTGCCCGTGGCGGGGTTCACCTCTACGTGCTCCACCAGCCAGGGGTTCTGCTTGAAGGGTGCCTGACCCATCTGTTCGGGCTTCAGGTCGTTCAGCGCGAGGGTTATCTTCTCGTACTTATTATATTGGTAGTAGGCGTTCTGTGCAAGGTCGGTCAGCCGCTTGGCGGCTATGACGCGCCGCATCAGCTCAACGGCGGGGTTGTTCTTTCGGCTGTACCGGCTGCTCTTCGACTTGACCGTCACCTCGGCCAGCATCTGGCGGTCGGGCTTCAGCCTGATGTCCAGCCTCGGCTGGGTCTTCGCCGTAATGGTCACGCTGCGCGACTTATAGCCCACGGCGCTGAACGTCAGGCTCCATCCCTCGTGGCGCGCTATCTGATAGCGACCGTAGGCATCGGAGACAGCCGCTATGCGGTGCCCCTTGTAGACCGCGCTGGCAAAGGCTATCGTGTCGCCCGTGTCGGCATCGGTGATGGTGCCCCGAAGCTGTTGCCCTCGGGCGGCAATGCCCAACAGCAGAAGGCTCAACAGGATGTAAAGTCTGTTCGTTCTCATTTCAGCCTGCAAAATTAGCTATTTTTCTGCAAACGGCATTGCGTTGCTTGCCCTTAGCGATGCTGATTTAACAGAATTTACAGTTATGCCCACAAAAAGTGGGCAGCCACTTGGCTATCCCGTTTTTTTGTCGTATCTTTGCAAGCGTATTAAGGATATATCAATTAAACAACGATAAAGAAGAATATGAAAGCATTTGTTTTTCCCGGTCAGGGAGCACAGTTTGTAGGTATGGGCAAAGACCTGTACGACACGAATGAGACTGCCAAGCAGTTGTTTGAGAAGGCTAACGAGATTCTGGGCTACCGCATCACGGATGTCATGTTCGCAGGTACTGACGACGACTTGAAGCAGACCAAGGTTACCCAGCCTGCTGTATTCCTGCACTCGGTTATATCGGCCATCTGTCTGGGCGACAACTTCGACCCCAAGATGGTGGCTGGCCACTCGCTGGGCGAGTTCTCGGCACTGACTGCCGCTGGCGCCCTGTCGTTTGAAGACGGCCTGAAGCTGGTCTACGCACGTGCTATGGCTATGCAGAAAGCCTGCGAGGCTCAGCCCTCGACAATGGCTGCCATCATTGGACTGCCCGACGAGAAGGTGGAGGAGATATGCGCCGGCATCAACCGTGAAGGCCACGTCGTGGTGTGCGCCAACTATAATAACCCGGGTCAGCTGGTTATCAGCGGCAACGTGGAGGCCATCAACGAGGCTTGCGAGCAGCTGAAGGCTGCCGGTGCCAAGCGTGCCCTGCCCCTGAAGGTGGGCGGTGCGTTCCACTCGCCACTCATGCAGCCTGCCAAGGACGAGCTGCAGGCTGCCATCGAGCAGACCGAGGTGAAGGCTCCGAAGTGTCCCGTCTATCAGAACGTGGACGGCAAGCCGCACACCGACCCTGCCGAGATTAAGCAGAACCTAATCGCCCAGCTGACCAGCTCGGTGCGCTGGACGCAGTGTGTGCAGAACATGGTTCAGGACGGTGCCGACGACTTCACCGAGTGTGGCCCGGGCAAGGCGCTGCAGGGCATGATAGCCAAAATCAACAGGGAGGTCAGCGCCCACGGCATTGAATAAGTGCATGGAATAAATGGAAAAGGTAATCATCTATCAGATATTTACCAGGCTTTTCGGCAATCGTAACCTTTCTCGCAAAGAGAACGGCTCGATTGCCGAAAATGGTTGTGGTAAGTTTGCAGACTTCACGCCCAAGGTGCTGAAGGACATTCGCTCGATGGGCATCACCCACGTGTGGTACACGGGCGTTATCCGTCATGCCACGCAGACGGACTATACCCGCTATGGCATTCCGCGCCAGCACCCGGCCATCGTCAAGGGCAAGGCGGGTTCGCCATACGCCATTACCGACTATTACGACGTGGACCCCGACTTGGCTACTGACGTGAAGCAGCGCATGGCGGAGTTTGAACAGCTGGTGGAGCGCTCTCATGCGGCAGGGCTGAAGGTCATCATCGACTTCGTGCCCAACCACGTGGCGCGTCAGTATCAGTCGGTATGCAAGCCCAAGAAGGTGAAGGACTTAGGCGAGACGGACAACCGAGAGCATGGCTTCGACCCGCAGAACAACTTCTACTATTGTCCGGGGCAGCGTTTCGACCCTTACTTCGACCTGTATCACAGCGAGCAGGAGCCTTACTTGGAGGAGCCAGCCAAGGCTACGGGCAACGACCACTTTGACAACGCACCGGGCAAGAACGACTGGTACGAGACGGTGAAGCTGAACTACGGCGTGGACTACTATGCTGGGCGTATTGGCCACTTCGACCCCGTGCCTGACACGTGGCAGAAGATGACCGATATCCTGCTGTTCTGGGCGAAGAAGGGCATTGACGGTTTCCGTTGCGACATGGCCGAGATGGTGCCTGCTGAGTTCTGGCGGTATGCTACGGACATCGTGAAGAAGAAGTACAAGAAGCTCGTATTCGTGGGCGAGGTTTACAATCCCAACGAGTATCGTAGGTATCTGGCGGCGGGCTTCGACTGGCTCTACGACAAGGTGGGAATGTACGACACGATGCGCAGTGTCATTTGCCAGCAGGCCTCAACCCATGCCATCACTCACGCTTGGCAGCAGACCGATGATATTCGCGACCACATGCTTTACTTCTTGGAGAACCACGACGAACAGCGCGTGGCCAGCGACTTCTTTGCGGCTAATGCGCAGAAGGGGGTGCCGGCCATGCTGGCCTCCGTATTGCTTCAGCAGAACCCGTTCATGCTGTATGCTGGCGAAGAGTATGGCGAGCGTGGTATGGACCATGAGGGATTTAGTGGCAACGACGGTCGCACGACCATCTTTGACTATTGGAGCATTGACACGCTGTGCAGGGCTGCCGACAAGAAACTGACGGACGAGGAGAAGGCGCTTTACGACATACACGTGAAGGCCATACAGCTGGCGCGTCAGGAGAAGGCGGTGAGCGATGGTTTGTTCTTTGACTTGATGTATGTGAATGGGCACTTGCAGCGTCAGTACGCATTCCTGCGTCGTGCGGAGAGTGAGCTACTGCTGGTAGTCGTGAACTTTGAGCCTCATGACGTGACGATTGATGTCAACGTGCCTGCCCATGCCTTTGAATACCTGTCGATGCAGGAAAAGGTGGTGATAGGTGCCGACCTGCTGACGAAAGAGAAGCTGGCCATGAACCTGAAGAAGGACGGAGCCGTGCGCATGGAGGTCAAAGCCTACAGCGGACGGGTTTGGAAAGTCAAGATATAAGGATGGATATGAAGACGGACGAGTTGGTGCTGAACGCGCACAACAAGGAGGAGTTTCCTCCGGCGCATACGGCGGAGCACTTGCTGAACCAGACGATGGTGCGTCTGTTTGGGTGCGAGCGTTCATACAATGCTCACGTGGAGCGGAAGAAGAGTAAGATGAGCTTTCATCTGGACCATAAGCCTACCAGACAGGAGGAGAAGGAGATTGAGCGCGAGATGCAGCGGTTGATTGACGAGGACTTGCCCGTAACGATGGAGTATTGTCAGCGCGACGCACTCCCTGCGGGCATTAGCCTTGACCGCCTGCCCGGCGATGCGTCGGAAACCATCCGACTGGTGCGGATAGGTGACTATGATGTCTGTCCGTGCATCGGTAAGCATGTGCGCTCGACGGCTCAGATAGGTCGCTTCGAAATGCTCGGCACCAACTGGGACGAACAAGAGCGGTCTTTCAGAGTGAGGTTCAAAATAATAGCCCTGTAATCGTTACAGGGCTATTTTCATGAATACGGGATAGTGGTCGGAGTAGGTCATGTCCGATGTGTAGTAGCTAAGACCCTTGAACGACGCATCGTGGAAGATGTAGTCGATACGCACAGCCTTCTTGCCTCGGAGCGTGCGCATCCATCCGCTACCACATTCCTTAAAGCCGTCTACCATATTGCCCAGCATGGTGTTGTAGACGTAGGAGTAGGGGACATCGTTAAAGTCACCGCAGACAATGGTGGGCTTCTCGGAACTGCGCCTGTCGGTAGCTACGATATTAGCCTGTGAGGCTCGGAACACCATACCCATCGTGTAGTTGTCGAAGATGGCATTGAGGATGCGACTGCTGCTGACGTCATAGTCTTGGGCAGCCAGTTTGTCTGCCTGATGCAGTGTGCGGTTAATGCCCGTAGTCTGTAAATGCACGTTGTAGACACGCACTTGGTCGCCGTTAATGTCAATGTCAGCCCACATGGCACTGTTGTTGGTATAGTCAAACAGGATGGGTTTGCTGCCCTTGATGGGGTAGCGGCTGTAGATAACCATGTCATCACGTCCGAGGGCCATATAGGGGAAATACTCCTTATAGCTCTCTGAGTTATTCTTGTCACCACTGACGTTGCTATACTCTTGTATGCATAGCACGTCAACCTTTTGGCGGCGCATCTCGGCGAGTATATCCTGTGCCATGAATCCAGAGGTCTCGCGTCCAAACATGGCTACGTTGTAGGTGGCTATCTTCAGTCCTGTTTTAGCATCGGCTCCCTTGTCCTGCGAACGGAACTGATAGAGCGTACCCATATACGGAATGCAACAGGCTATAGTGAGGGCGGGCAGAATAAGAAACAGCCAGTGACGACGAAGCAGCCAATAGATAAGCAACAATACGTTAATGGCGATAAGCACTGGCAGGATGTACACCAGCATGGCACGGGCTGTATGGCCTATCGGACTGACATCGCCTCCGTAGAGGGCGGCGATGGTAAGTATAGCGGCAACAATCTGTGCCACGAGAAACATCATAGACATGTACTTATAGACAGCTAATCTACCCATAGTTCTTTGTGCTTCAATTCTTTAAGTATCTCTGTACGGTGTCAAGCAAGTCTTCCACACGGAAAGGCTTAGCCATAAACTCATCGCATCCAGCCTCCTTTGCCTTGCGGATGTTCTCGTCGAAAGCATAGGCACTCAATGCAACAACAGGAATGTCATGGTTTACTTCCTTGATAATGCGCGTTGCATCCAGTCCGTTCATGTCAGGCATACGGATGTCCATCAGAATCAGGTCTGGACGTTCCTCTTCGCAGAAAGTAACGGCTTCAATACCATTCTTGGCACGTATCAGTCGGTATCGTTTGGCCAGCACGATATGTACCAACTCATAGTTGCTGTCCTCATCTTCTGCAACCAAAATGAGTGGGGCGGTGGTCATGTCAGTCTTGGTGTTGATGCGGATAGTGCGTGACTTGGTTGTGATGCGCGAGTTCTGCGCCATGCCACCGATGGTTCCTTCAAAGGGCAGAACAAAGCGGAAGGTAGAGCCTTCGCCTATCTTGGAATTGACACTGATGTGTCCTCCTAACTTTTCAACGATAATCTTACAGAGCGACAACCCTAAGCCGTAGCCATTCTGGTTCTCCGCATCGCGCGACATATAGGTTTCAAAGATATGCTTTAGGTCTTTCTCTGCAATGCCGGTTCCCGTGTCTGATACGAAGAACTCAATCTCTTGTGCATCGTTAATCAGTCGGTAACCATAGGAAATGCTACCCTTGGTCGTGTGCTTCAGCGCATTGCTGATAAGGTTGGAAAGGACTTGCGTAATGCGGTTAGAATCTGTATTGAGCATTACGTTCATGTTTGGCTTCGACCATTGCAACTGCAAGGTGTCAGGGCAGCGGAACTTAAAAATGAGCTGCAGGCTCTTGCACATCTCGTTCAAGTCAGTCATGCTCTTCCTGACTGACAGTTCACCTGCCTCAATGCGCGAAAGGTCTAATATCTCGTCAATAAGGGCCAGCAGACGGCTATTGTTGCTTTCCACAATCTCCATATACTTCATACGCCCCTCAGCTGAGTCTGTTTCAGCCATGATGCGGGAAAAGCCTTCAATCGCATTCAGCGGGGTGCGGATTTCATGGCTCATGTTGGCCAGGAAAAGCGACTTCATCCGACTGGCTTTCTCGGCTTTCTCTATCTTCTCCTCATATTCAGCGAGCTTTTTACGTGTGGCATCAAGCTCATGCTCTACGGCGTGGAGCTTGGCGTTAGCCTCGGCAAGTTTTTGCAGGAGGATTTCTCTTTCGTCTTGATTCATCTTATAAGTTGAATTTCTCCAATGTTTATAAACGTTGCAAATTTAATAAATTAATTCGAAATAGGAGAAACTTTTAGTAAAAAAATTATGCTCGGCGTGCTTTTTCCCATGTGCCGCCGCCTTGATGGGTGCGTAAATAGTGCATTCCGCGGAAAACGTTAAAATTCATGAATAGGAAGTAGTAGGGTACATAAAGCCATTTATTCTTCTTATTGTGCTGCTCCATCCAATAGCCTCCGAAGGCTGCTCCATAGAATAATAGTTGCAGTATCCAGAGTAGGGTATAGATAGGGCCTGCGTTCATGAATAGTAGTATGACATTCAAGGGAATGAGTGCTAACAGTGCTATAGGGGTGATGGTCCAGCGCAGCACGCGATGTGATACAAACTGGAACGCTACCGTGAAATGAGGGTAGGGAAGTATCATTCTGCGCAACCACCATACGCTTTGCAGTCCACCAGCAGCTATTCGACGTTTGCGTTTTGATTCCTCATGGAGGTCAGCCGAACCGTATTCCATGGCATAGGCGTTAGGTGTATAGGCAATACGGTAGCCTGCCTCAACCATGCGCATAGACATGACAAAATCGTCCAATAATGCGTTCTCGGGCATGGGTGTGTATAGCTTTGTGCGAATAGCATTGAGCTCACCAGCAGCCCCCATTGTGGAGTACAACTCGCTATCCAATCGTTTCAAGGTACTTTCATAACGCCAGTAAAGTCCCTCACCTTCAGCAGCGGTCTGTCCCTCATGATGAGCCATGACGCGCTTTTCGCCAGCCACGCATCCCACTTGCGGGTCTTGGAAACAGCGTACAATCTCACGCAGAGCTTCTTTATTAACTAGTGTGTTTGCATCAGTCATGATGATAATGTCTGTTTTGACCTGACTAATGCCGTGGTTCAAAGCGGCAGTCTTTCCCTTACGCTCAGGGGAGAATACAACTTCTACGCAGTCGTATGCTTGTAAATAGGTATTGGTCTCGTCTGTTGAGCCATCGGTTACCCACATTACGTGCAACTTTTCTTTTGGATAATCCAGCTCAAGTGTGTTTTTCATCTTCATGTCCACAACGTCCTGCTCGTTGTATGCACATACGAGAAAAGTGACGTGGGGCAGTTGGGCATCGTCATCGGGGAGGCCGTATTCAACGGCTCTCCCCTTGATGATGCGTTTCAGTTTAACCAGCAACCATAACAACATTCCATATCCTAAGTACGTGTAGAACACGATAATCAGGCACGCCCAGAATATAATCTTCAGTGTTGTCATGGTGTCCAGTTATTAAGAGTTCGTTTCTATTTCTTCCTGCATATCAATGAATTGGCGGTCTTTGTCATAGAACTCGTATTGCAGGAAAGCCAGTTTCTGTGATGGTACAATGCGTACTCCCATGCCGTATTTCATTTGCCATTTGCGTTTCAGCGAAACGATGCCTTGATTGATATAGGCGGCTACGTAGGGATGAACGTGCAAATAGAGCTTTCTGATACCTATCTTATTAACAAGGCGGTCAATCTTGCTCTCTAACTGGTCTGTAAACAGAATAGACGACTTGATTTTGCCCTTGCCGAAGCAAGTAGGGCAGGTTTCTTCTACATTGACATCCATAGCTGGCCGGACACGCTGACGCGTAATCTGCATCAATCCGAATTTCGACAGCGGTAGGATGTTGTGGCGGGCTCTGTCTTTCTGCATGTTTTTACACATGCGCTCGTAGAGCAGTTGACGGTCTTCAGCCAAATTCATGTCAATAAAGTCAACAACAATGATGCCGCCCATATCGCGCAAGCGTAGCTGGCGAGCCAGCTCGTCTGCAGCACCGAGGTTTACTTCCAGTGCATTGGCTTCTTGACCATTCTCAGCGCGGGTTCGGTTACCTGAGTTGACATCCACTACGTGCATAGCCTCTGTGTGTTGGATAATGAGGTAAGCACCACGCTTGTAGTTGACAGTTCGCCCAAACGAAGACTTAATTTGCTTCGTTACATTAAAATTGTCGAAGATAGGCACCGTACCTTTATATAATTTTACGATGTTTATCTTCTCCGGGGCTATCAGTCCTACATAGTCGCGTACCTGTTGATAGATGTCCTCGTCATTCACATGGATACCGTCATAGGTTGGGTCGAACAAATCGCGCAGCAAAGCTACGGCACGTCCTGTCTCCTCAAATGCCAGCTGTGGAGCTTTGGTGGCTTTCTGCACTTTAGTGATGGTGTCTTCCCATCGCTTTTGCAGTACCTTCATCTCAGCGTCCAGTTCTGCTACTCGCTTGCCTTCAGCTGATGTACGGACAATAACTCCGAAGTTTTTAGGGCGGATGCTCTGTACAAGCTGTTTCAGTCGGGTACGTTCCTCGCCTTTTTTGATTTTTGATGAAACCGAAACTTTGTCGCCAAAGGGTATGAGTACCATATATCGGCCTGCAAAGCTAAGTTCACACGTTAGACGTGGGCCTTTGGTCGATATGGGTTCCTTGACTACCTGTACCAAAATCTCCTGTCCTTGTTTTAGCATAGTCTGTACGCTTCCTTCCTTGGGCAGGTCTGGCATTCTGGTAGCCTTTGCTATGGGATAAAGTTTCTTTTTGTCGCTTTGTACCTGTTTCAGATACTTCTCAAAAGAACTAAATTGAGTGCCTAAATCAAGATAGTGCAAGAAAGCATCGCGCTCAGAGCCTACATCAACAAAGCAGGCATTGAGTCCTGGCATGAGCTTGCGCACACGCCCTAAATAGATGTTACCCACGGAATAGCTTGCCTCTTCGCGCTTCTCGTTCTGGTATTCCACCAGATTTTTGTCTTCAAGCAGCGCAATGGAAATCTCCTTAGGCTGTACATCAATAATTACTTCACTTGTCATTATTATCTATTTGACTTTAGGGTTGTTAAAAAGCAAAAGGAATGTGTCGATTTCTCGACCACACTCCTTTCATTCTCTTTTCTCATGTTCGTCAGAGCTTACTTGCTCTTGTGACGATTCTTGCGCAGTCTCTTTTTACGCTTGTGAGTAGCCATCTTGTGGCCCTTCTTTTTCTTTCCGTTTGGCATAATATAAAATATTTAAATAATTAAGTTATTTCATTTTTGCTATAAAGCTCTTTGCTGGCTTAAAAGCAGGAAAATCATGTGCAGCAATCACCATCGTCGTGTTCTTTGAAATGTTACGGGCAGTCTTTTGGGCACGGTGCTTGATGGTGAATGTGCCAAATCCTCTGAGAAAAACATTCTCTTTATTGACAGCCATACAGTTGCGGATTTCTTCCATAAAGGCTTCAACTGTAGCTGCTACATCCTTCTTAGGAAGACCTGTATCTTCAACTATTTTGTTGATAATATCTGCTTTTGTCATCGCTATATAATGTTTAATGTTTTAATTTCGGAGTGCAAAGATACTGTTTTTCAACGGGATATGGAAATTTTATCTGCTTTTTTTTCTAAAAAACTTTATTTTTTGTAACTTTGCAGTCTAAAAACGTATGTTAGAGTTATGAAACAGACAAAGATTGTAGCTTCAGTGAGTGACCGTCGGTGCGACGTGGATTTTATTCGTCAGTTGTTTAATGCAGGTGTTAATGTTATTAGGATGAATACGGCCCATGCATCGGAAGGCGGTATAAATAATATAATAAGGAACGTGCGCGAAGTAAGCCACCATATTGGAATACTTATTGATACCAAAGGGCCAGAGGTTCGCACTACGGGATGTGAGGCTCCCATTGAATATAAAACAGGTGATGTTGTGAAACTGTTTGGGCGTCCGGAAATGGACTCGAGCCACGATATTGTTAATCTGTCGTATGAGAACTTTGCTGCTGATGTTCAAGAAGGTGACCATGTTTTGTTTGACGATGGGGCACTGGATATGCTGGTTATTGGCATTAATGGCCCTGCCGTTATAGCTCAGGTTCTGAACGATGGCGTGTTAGGCTCGCACAAGAGTGTCAATGTACCAGGTCGCCATATAGCTCTGCCTGCTTTGACGAAGAAAGACCGCAAGAATATCATGCTGGCTATAGAACAAGATATTGACTTCATAGCTCATTCCTTTGTGCGCTCGGCTGCCGATGTTCGTGCCGTACAGGCTATTTTGGATGCCTATAACTCAGACATCAAGATTATCTCGAAGATAGAGAATCAGGAGGGTGTTGATAATATTGATGAGATTATTGACGCTTCGTATGGCATTATGATAGCGCGTGGCGACTTGGGTATTGAGGTGCCCATTGAGCGTATTCCGGGTATTCAACGCCAGATAATTCGTAAGTGCGTGCAAAAGAAGAAGCCTGTTATTGTAGCTACTCAGATGTTGCACACGATGATTAACAATCCTCGTCCCACACGTGCCGAGGTAACTGATATTGCAAACGCCATCTATTCCAGTGCCGATGCACTGATGCTTTCAGGCGAGACGGCCAGTGGCAAGTACCCTGTAGAGGCTGTACAAACGATGGCCGCTATTGCTGAACAGGCTGAGCAAGACCGTGCTAACAACCATATTGACATGCCACTGCCACCTGATTGCGACATTCGGGAGTTTATGGCACATAGTGCTATTGAAGCTACAGAGAAGCTGGGAGTGAAGTGTATTATCACTGATTCTACTACGGGCATGACAGCCCGCTCGCTGGCAGCCTTCCGAGGGCCTCATCCTGTGCTGGCTATCTGCTATAACGACAAATTGCAACGATTGCTTAACCTTTCGTATGGCGTTATACCTGTCTATCAGAAGGAACATATCTCCAGTGAGCGGTTGTTCTTGGCAGCCGTGCGAATGTTGCGCCAGAAGGGATATGTCGAGCTGGACGACAAGATAGCTTATCTCAGTGGCAACATCAGCGTAGGAGGGGCTACCAAGTTCTTGGAAATCAATACCGTCAAGGAGGTATTTGACCAGAACTATCAAGCACCCATACCTAAGATGTAAGAAATACATAAAAAAAGTCAAAGAGATAGGTATATCGAAATTTTTTAGTATCTTTGCACAAAATTGGCTATAAAGTAATGAATCATATAAGAAACTTTTGTATCATCGCACATATCGACCACGGCAAGTCAACACTGGCCGACCGCTTGCTGGAGTTTACCAAGACTATTCAGGTGACGGAAGGGCAGATGCTTGACGATATGGACTTAGAGCGTGAGCGTGGCATTACGATTAAGAGCCATGCCATTCAGATGGAATATGTGAAGGATGGCGAGAAATACCTGCTCAACCTTATAGATACTCCGGGACACGTTGACTTTTCTTACGAAGTGAGCCGCTCTATCGCAGCCTGTGAGGGCGCACTGCTGGTGGTTGACGCAACGCAGGGAGTGCAGGCCCAGACCATATCGAACCTGTATATGGCCATTGATAACAATCTGGAGATTATCCCTGTTATCAATAAGATAGATATGCCCAGTGCCATGCCCGATGAGGTGGAGGATGAAATCGTAGAGCTTATCGGCTGCGACCGCTCAGACATTATTCGTGCTTCAGGCAAGACAGGCGAGGGTGTGGAGGATATACTGAATGCCGTCGTGGAGCGCATTCCGCACCCTGTGGGCGAGGAGCAGGCACCTTTGCAAGCGTTGATTTTCGACTCCGTGTTCAACTCGTTTCGTGGTATCATTGCCTATTTTAAGATAACAAACGGCGTGATACGTCAGGGCGATAAAGTAAAGTTCTTCAATACGGGGCAGGAGTACGTGGCCGACGAAGTGGGAGTACTCAAGATGGATATGGTTCCCCGCAAAGAACTGCGTACAGGCGAGGTAGGCTATATTATCTCAGGAATCAAGAACGCAAAGGAGGTGAAGGTTGGTGATACCATTACTCATGTACAGACTCCATGCCAGAAAGCTATTGAGGGATTCCAAGAAGTAAAGCCGATGGTGTTTGCTGGTGTCTATCCCATTGACCCTGTAGACTACGAAAACCTGCGTGCTTCGCTGGAGAAGTTGCAGCTGAACGACGCATCGCTGACCTTTACGCCCGAGACGTCGATTGCGCTGGGCTTTGGTTTCCGCTGCGGATTCCTCGGCTTGTTGCACATGGAGATAGTGCAGGAGAGGCTGGACCGTGAGTTTGACATGGACGTTATCACCACGGTGCCTAACGTTACCTATATGTGCTACACCAAGCAGGGCGAGGTGAAGGAGGTACACAACCCCTCCGGGCTGCCTGACCAGACGATGATAGACCATATCGAAGAACCATATATCAAGGCCAGTATTATTACGGCTGCCAACTATATCGGCCCTATCATGACGCTATGCCTTGACAAGCGCGGCGAGCTTATCGACCAGCAATATGTCAGTGGCAACCGTGTGGAACTGCGCTTCATGTTACCGCTGGGCGAGATTGTGATAGACTTCTACGATAAGTTAAAGAGTATCTCGAAAGGGTACGCATCGTTTGACTATCATATTGATTCGTTCAGGCCATCGAAGTTGGCAAAGCTCGACATCCTGCTTAACGGCGAACCCGTTGATGCCCTGTCGACGCTGACACATCAGGACAATGCCGTCACCTTTGGCCGCCGTATGTGCGAGAAACTGAAGGAGCTGATTCCGCGCCAGCAGTTCGACATAGCCATTCAGGCAGCTATCGGTGCCAAGATTATAGCTCGCGAGACGGTGAAGCAGGTGCGCAAGGACGTGACCGCCAAGTGCTATGGCGGTGACGTAAGCCGTAAGCGCAAGCTGCTTGAGAAGCAGAAGCGCGGTAAGAAACGCATGAAGCAGATAGGCAACGTGGAGGTGCCGCAGAAGGCGTTCCTGGCCGTATTGAAATTAGATTAGGGAGATTATAACCATTAAACCGACAAACTATGACAACGATTGGACTGACAACAAGAGATGTGGCACGCGAGTTGGCCCGTCGCTATAGTACGATGACCCATGAGGAGCTGGATGTGCTGGAGAGCATACTGGTTCCGATGAAGTTCCAGAAGGGCGAGATAATCCTGAAGGAGGGCGAGGTCTGCACCAACATTTACTGGGTAGTGAAGGGCTTGGTGCGCCAGTTCTACTATAAGAACGGCAAGGAGCTGACCGAGTACATGGCTACGGAGAACACCATCTGCATGTGCATCGAAAGTCTGTTTAAGGAGGAGCCCAGTCGCCAGCAGATTCAGGCTCTGGAGCCAACCATTATCTTTGCCATGCCGAAGGCCAAGCTGGAGCACGAGGCCGTGCGTAACGTCAATATACAGATGCTGTATCGTAAGATTCTGGAGGAGTCGCTTATCATCTCTCAGGTTCATGCCGATATGCTGCGGTTCGAGTCGGCACCCGAGCGTTATGCCAAGCTGGTTAAGCGTTCACCGCAATTAGTGCTGCGCGCTCCGCTGGTCTACATTGCCAGCTACCTGCAGATGACCCCCGAGACACTGAGCCGGGTGCGCACGTCGGCACTGCTTGAAGGCAAGAGCAAGAACTAAAGTCGGCAACAAAACGTGAACATACTGGGGAACGCCTCGCTGAGAGCGTGAGGCTCGTCCCTGAACAACCCATACAGGGCGCTGCCTGAGCCAGACATGGCTGCATAGGTGGCGCCCATTTTGTATAGCTGCTCTTTGACTGCCCCAATCTCGGGGTGCAGGGCAAAGACGCTTTCCTCAAAGTCGTTGGTCACCACGCCGCGCCACTGCTCTACGGGCTGCCTGACAGCCTCGAGGCAGCACACCTCGGGGTAGTGGGGGCGAATGAGCGAGAACGCCTCCTTGGTAGGCACGGGAATGTCGGGGCGCACGATGCCGATATACCATCCCGTCAGGTCAAGCCCGATGGGTTGCATCAGTTCGCCGATGCCCTCGGCATAGCACGCACGGCTCTTGATGAAGAACGCGCAGTCGGCACCCAGTCGGGCGGCATAGGCAATCATCTGCTCATCGGTCAGCCCAAGGCTGAACTGCTCGTTGAGCAACCGCAGCATATAGGCGCAGTCGCTCGAGCCGCCGCCCATGCCAGCCTGTGTGGGAATGCCCTTCCAGAGGTGGGCGTGAACGCGGGGCAGGGCAGGGTAGTCCTGCTTCAGTAGCTGGTAAGCCCTCACTACAAGGTTGCGCTGCTCGTCACCCTCGATGTGCAGGTTGGTTACTTTCAGGTCGCAGTCTACGCAGGACGGGAACCTCTCGTCCATCGGCGTGACCTCCAAGGCATCCTTGATGGGTACGGGATAGAACACCGTCTGCAGGTTGTGATACCCGTCGGGACGGCGTTCCACCACGTTCAGCCCGATGTTTATCTTCGCTATTGGGAAAGTAATCATGGGGTTGGCGGGGTGCTATTCGGGTGACATGTCGATGGGCGTAAACTGGAAGTCGGTCGTGGTGAGCTGCCGTATGTCGTATGGCTCTGCGCTGCCCTTCTTCTTGGCAGTGGGCACGTACTTCTTCATCAGCTTCTTCATCAGCTTCTCGGCCTGTGCCTGAGTGGTGGCGTAGAAGACCATGCAGACGCGGTCGGGCTGCTGCATCTTCTCGGTGAAGTACTCTTTCAGCTGAAAGGAATAGTTGTCACGGCTCAGCAGAAACTGGCTCTTGTTGTCTATCCACGCACCCTTTACATCCTGTATGTCGGTGATGTAGATGGTGGCGTCCTTGAAAGAGGCAGAGAACCCGAACATATAAACGTGGTCGGGTTGCACGGGCTTGGCCTGTGCGCCTATGGCTAAGGCGATGAGGCTCAGCGTCAGGGCGATATTCTTTACGATGTTCATTGTCCTAAATATGTCTTTAATAACTTGTTCTTTGTATTGCTGCGCAGTCGTCGGATGGCTTTCTCCTTTATCTGGCGCACGCGCTCACGGGTTAGCCCGTACTTCTGGCCAATCTCCTCGAGCGTCATCTCGGGCTGGCCGATGCCGTAGAAGGCGGTGACGATGTTGCGCTCGCGCTCGCTTAACACCTGCAGCACGGAGGTTATCTCAGCGCGCAGCGACTCGAGCACCAGCTGGTCGTCGGCCATCGGGGCGTCGTTGTTGACCAACACGTCGAGCAGGCTGTTGTCCTCGCCCTCCACGAATGGGGCGTCGACCGACAGGTGGCGTGCGTTGGCCTGCATGGCCTCGTCCACCTTTTCCTGTGGCATGTTCACCTCCTCCGCTATCTCATCGACCGACGGGCGACGCTCGTTTTCTTGCTCAAACCTGTTGAGCATCTTGTTGATTTTGTTGACGGAGCCGACCTGATTGAGCGGCACGCGCACGATGCGGCTTTGCTCGGCAATGGCTTGCAGGATGCTCTGGCGTATCCACCACACGGCATA
The DNA here is from genome assembly GCA_947174945.1 of uncultured Prevotellaceae bacterium. Lineage (GTDB taxonomy): Bacteria > Bacteroidota > Bacteroidia > Bacteroidales > Bacteroidaceae > Prevotella. The sequence goes on from CAMWKZ010000015.1 coordinate 28,840, forward strand.
GGAGATGAACTTGAAGCCGCGCGTCTCGTCAAACTTCTCGGCAGCCTTGATAAGCCCGAGGTTGCCTTCGTTGATAAGGTCGGACAGGGTTAGCCCTTGGGTCTGGTATTGCTTGGCAACGGAAACCACAAAACGCAGGTTGGCCCTCGTCAGTCGCTCAAGTGCCTTGCGGTCACCCTTGTGTATTCGCTGGGCCAGCTCCACCTCTTCCTCCGTGGAGAGCAACTCTTCCCTGCCTATCTCCAGCAAGTACTTCTCCAGTGATTCGCTCTCGCGGTTAGTGATGGATTTAGTGATTTTTAGTTGTCTCATGTGCCAATCCTTTCGTTAGCTGATTGCAAAAGTAAGGCATTTTTCTGTAATAACCAAAAAATACATTACTTTTTTGCGCCATTGCCCCGTCGGGCCGACCTGCCGTTGGGCGTTTGCCCCCCTTATGCGCGGGGTACAGGGCGCGCGCTCCAGACGTTGAGGCCGCCCGCCCCAATCATTAAGGGCGGCCGCCCTTAATCATAAGCACGCCCGCCCCACGACCGTCGGCACCCAGTGCGCTGCCCATACGGAGCGCGTCCGCACCCCGTGCCGAGCGTGTCCGCATCCCGTGCCGACGCACTCCGCACCATGCGCCGAGCGTGTCCGCACCATGCAAGAAGCGGCTCCGCACAGTGTGCGAAGCCGCTCGGCATCATGTCAGGACAGGGTGGGACGCTTGTGCTCCCATAGGGTTGATGTGCCTGTCCCGAGGGTTTGGTTGGGTTTACTCGTTCTGCAGGTAGACCACGAAGCCGCCTCGCTTGCCGGTGGGGAATATACCCTTGATGACGAGCATCTGGTCCTTGGCATCCTTCACGGCCTGCTGTAAGTCGTCAAACGAGCGCATGGGCTTGTCGTTGACCACCTGAATGATGAAGCCCTTGGGCACTCCAGCCTCCTTCATCTTGCCACCGCTGACCTTCAGCACCTCGAGGCCGTATGATATTTCCAGCTGTTTCTTCTGCGAGTCAGTCACTGGGCGCACGTCAATACCCAAGATGTCAACGTCTGCGTTCTTCACCACCTTCGTCGTTCCCTGCTCGTTCTTCAGCGTCAGGGTGGCGGTCTTCGCCTTCTTGTTGCGCAGGTAGGTCACGCTCACCTTGTCGCCCGGACGCTTCTGGGCTATGATGGCTTGCAGGTCGCCAAACTGTTTCACCTTCTGTCCATCCACGTGGGTCAGCACGTCGCCCTTCTGCAGACCAGCGTCGGCAGCGGCACCGTCCTCGACTACCTTGTCAATGTAGATGCCCTCCATCGTACCGAAGTCCTGCACCTCCTTGTCCTGGTCCTTCAGGTTGTCCACATAGTTCTTCACGTCCATGCCCTGAATACCAATCATGGCACGCTGGTACGAACCGTACTTCTTAAAGTCCTCGACGGCCTTGTTCACGATGGTGGTCGGTATGGCAAAGCCGTAGCCGATGTTCGAGCCCGTCTGCGAGTAAATCATGGCGTTGATGCCAATCAGCTCGCCGCGCGTGTTCACCAGCGCACCGCCCGAGTTACCTTGGTTAATGGCAGCGTCGGTCTGAATCATCGAGCTGACACCCGAACCCATCGAGCGAGCCTTGGCACTCACGATACCAGCCGTCACGGTGTTGTTCAGCCCCAGCGGGTTGCCCACGGCCAGCACCCATTCGCCCACCTTCACGTTGTCGGAGTTGGCAATGACGATGGCCGGCAGGTTCTTCGCGTCAATCTTGATAAGCGCCAAGTCGGTAGTCTTGTCAGCACCGATGATGCGAGCCGAATACTCCTTAGAGTTCTCGTTCAGCGTCACGGTCAGCTCGTCGGCACCGTCCACCACGTGGTTGTTCGTCACGATGTAGCCGTCAGCCGAGATGATGACACCCGAGCCAGCCGCTGCGCGCTTCGGGGTCTGCACCTGACGCTTGCGTGTGCCGTTGTTGCCACCCTGTCCGCGACCAAAGAAACCTCCAAAGGGGTCAGAGAAGAAGTCGTCGAAGGGGTCGCTGTACTCCACGGTCTGCGTCTTTGAGTTGATGACCGACTTGATATAGACCACAGAGGGAAGCGACTTCTCTGCTGCGTAGGTCAGGTCAACGGGCTGGCCTGCCGGCACGGCGGCTGCCGCTGGAGCGGCCTGCGTCTTGTTGCACGATGCTGCTGAGAATGCGATTACCATCAGGTAAACCGCGGGCATTAAGTTTCTTACAATCTTTTTCATGTTCTATTCGTTTTAAGTGTTTATAACTCGAATGTTTGTGAAATCGAGTGCAAATATAGGGCAAAAAATGGTAATCTGCCAATTTGGCGCACCTTTTTGTCGCAATTTAACACTTGCCCCCGCCCGCTTAACGGCTATTAGAAATTAACGGTAGAAAACTTAAAAAACTGACAAAATTAACCATTTTGCCAGTTTTTGATTGTGTATAAGTAGCTATCTCGGCATTACATGGCAAAGGCATTGAAGCCTCCGTCGACCACTGCCACCGTGCCCGTCACGAATTTAGCGGCATCGGACATCAGGTAGTGAATCGTGCCGCACAGCTCGTCGGGGTCGCCCATGCGGCCAAACGGTGTCTGGCGGATAACGTCCTGACCACGCTGGGTGTAGGTGCCGTCGGGGTTGGTCAGCAGTGCGCGGTTCTGCTCGGTAATGAAGAAACCGGGTGCAATGGCGTTGACACGGATGCCCTCGCCAAACTTCTTGGCACACTCGGTAGCCATATAGGCCGTGAAGTTTGAGATGCCAGCCTTGGCAGCAGCATATCCGCATACGCGCGTCATAGGACGGAAAGCAGCCATCGACGAGAAGTTGATGATGTTGCCCTTGCCCTGCTCAACCATCGGCTTCAGGAATACCTGTGTCGGAATGACGGTTCCCGTCAGGTTCAGGTTCAGCACGCTCTGGAACTGCGTCGGGTCGAGGTCGAAGAAAGTCTTGTCGGGAGCAATGGTCGCACCGGGCATGTTGCCGCCGGCAGCATTGAGCAGCGTGTCAATGCGTCCGTACTTGGCCATGATGTCGTCGCAGTTTTGCTGCACCACAGCTTGGTCCATCACGTCCGTCTTCATAAATTCGCACACGCCGCCAGCCTGCTGAATCTCAGCGGCAATCTGGTTGCCCACCTCTTCCTTGCGGCCGAGTATGACAACCTTGGCACCTTCCTGTGCCAGATACTTGGCGATGGCACGTCCCAAAACGCCCGTTCCGCCAGTGATGACAACCACGTTGTCCTTGATGTCGAATAGATGATTCATATAGTTTTCCTTTATATTAATAATGTGTAATCACTCGAAGTGCATAGCCTTGGCGGGATGGATGTGGGAAATAAGGAAGCTCGGGGCTATGAGTACAAAGATACTGATGAGCAGCGTAGCCACGTTGAGTGCCACAATGACAGGCACGTTAAGCTCCATCGGAGCCGTGTCGACGTAGTAGTTGGCTGGGTCCAGACTGATAAATCCTGTCTGCTGTTGCAGCAATATGAGGCCAATGCCCAGCACGTCGCCTAACAGTAGCCCTTGGCTAATGATGAAGGCGGCAAACCACAGGAACGTATGGCGGATGGTGGCGTTGCGTGCCCCTAATGCCTTTAGCAGTCCTATCATCTGCGTGCGTTCCAATATGATGATGAGCAGTCCGCTGACCATCGTGAATCCGGCCACGCAAACCATAAGTACCAAGATAATCCAGACGTTGATGTCGAGCAGCTCGAGCCATGAGAAGATTTGCGGATAGGCCTCGTGAATGGTCTGCGACGTGAAGGTCTCGCCATAGCGGTCGCTGTCATGGTTGACCAGCCGCATCACTTGCTGGGCCGTTTCGTCTAGTCGGTCGAAGTCCTTGACCAGTATTTCGGCTCCGCTGCACTGGTCTTGTTCCCACCCGTTTAGCCGAATGGGAATGCGATAGTCCGTGAAGCAAAGCGTTTGGTCGAATTGCGTCATGTTGGTTTGGTAGATGCCCTTGATGGTAAACTTACGCGCTCTAACGTCGTCGTTGCCCACGAAGTAAGCATACACGCGGTCGCCCACGTGTAGTGACAATTTGTCAGCCATCATGCGTGACACCAGTAGCTGGTAGCTGGTTTTATCGTTAGAGAAGCGGGGTAGCTCGCCCTCTACGATGTATTGGCTGAGGAAGCTGACATCGTAGTCGCGCCCAATACCCTTGAAGGCCACACCCAAGAAGTCGTCGTCGGTCTTGAGAATACCCTGCGTCATGGTGTATTGCTGCACGTGGCGCACCTCTGGCAGTGCCTTGAGCTGGCGCATCAGCGTGTCGCTGATACAGATAGGGACAGGGCTGGCCGTCTGCTGGGCCATGAAACTTTGGATGCTGATATGGCTGCCGAAGCCTATTACCTTGTCGCGGATAGTGTGCTTGAACCCAAACACAACGCTGACGGTAATAAGCATGACGGCCAGTCCGATGGCCACTCCCGCCGTAGCAATGCGGATAGCTGGCAGGCTGACCTCACGGCGTTGACCATCGGAGGTGTAGATGCGGCGTGCTATGAAAAGGGGCAGATTCATTCTTCAATCCGGCCCGGATAGGCTTCTAATGCTTTACGCAAAACGAGCAGGGCGCGCTCCAAGTCCTCCTTCTTCAGCACGTAGGCTATGCGCACTTGGTTGATGCCGGCACCAGGAGTGGTGTAGAAGCCGGCTGCGGGAGCCATCATCACCGTCTCGCCCTCGTACTCGAACTCTGCCAGACACCAGCGGCAGAACTCCTCGGCATCGTCAACGGGCAGCTTGGCCACCGTATAGAAAGCACCCATCGGGATAGGGGAGTATACACCGGGAATGCGGTTCAGTCCGTCAATCAGGCACTTACGGCGCTCTACGTACTCGTCATACACATCGCGGTAGTATTCTTCGGGGGCATCAAGTGATGCCTCGGCTACAACCTGACCTATGAGGGGCGGCGACAAGCGGGCCTGACAGAACTTCATGACAGCCTTGCGCACCTCTTGGTTCTTAGTGATAAGAGCTCCGATGCGGATGCCGCACTCAGAGTACCGCTTCGATACGGAGTCAATAAGGATAACGTTTTGCTCGATGCCCTCCAGATGGCAGGCTGATATGTAGGGTGAGCCTGTGTAGATGTACTCACGGTATACCTCGTCAGAGAAAAGGTACAGGTCGTACTTCTTCACAAGGTCGCGAATCTGGTTCATCTCGCGTCGGGTGTATAGATAACCCGTAGGGTTGTTGGGGTTGCATATCATGATAGCACGTGTGCGGTCGTTGATAAGCTCCTCAAACTTCTCTACTTTGGGCAGCGAGAAACCCTCGTCGATGGTGGTGGCAATGGTGCGGATGCGTGCTCCAGCCGATATGGCGAAGGCCATGTAGTTGGCATAAGCCGGTTCGGGCACAATGATTTCGTCGCCCGGATTGAGGCACGACATGAAGGCGAAGAGCACGGCCTCGCTACCGCCAGAGGTGATGATAATATCGTCAGCCGTTACGTTGATATTGTACTTTGCGTAATAGCTGACCAGCTTCTCGCGGTAGCTCAAATAGCCCTGCGAGGGGGAGTATTCAAGGATGTTGCGGTCTATCTGCTTCAGTGCGTCAAGTCCAACCTGAGGAGTGGGCAGGTCGGGCTGTCCGATGTTCAGGTGATAGACCTTCGTACCGCGCTTCTTGGCGGCTGCGGCCAGTGGTGCGAGTTTCCTGATAGGCGACTCGGGCATTTCCAGACCGCGTACTGATATTTCTGGCATGTTAGTCTTGTTTACGTAAATCGTCTGCAAAGGTACGAAATAAATGTGAGTTATGAGTTAGGGGATATGAATTATTTTCGCCTTTTCCTTTTATTTTTCAAAAATAATGCTTACTTTTGCGCATCCAAAACAAAGAATGCGTATGAACTACGAAGAAATGTTAGCTGCCAGAAACAGCGGGAAGCAGAACCTGACGCACCTGCCGATTGGTGACTACTATCGCACTCAGGTGGATGGGAAGTACCGTGGGCTGGTGGATATCCGTCAGGAGTTGCACCAGAACATCGTGTTTACGAAGGCGCTGCAGAGGGAGTGCGAGGAGAACAAGACCTTGGCTAACAACCACTTGCTGCACTTTGAGCCTGTGGGACAGGAGACGGAAATCAGCAGGCTGGAGATAGAGAACGGCACGTTCCTATCGTTTGAGCAACTGCTGAGCGAGTCGCCCGCCGTGGTGGCCGAGAAGGGATTTATCGACCGTACCCTGCAGTCGCTGGTTGAGGTGACTACGTTCCTGCACTCGAAGGGCATTCGCCATATATGCTACTCACCGCGCACGGTGTTTGCCCGCAAGGGCGACAATGCCGTGTTCCTGCTGACACACGGCTCCTATTATCTGGGGCTGAGTGACTTGGAGGGCTTCTATGGCGACGAGGCCGCATTCGTTGCGCCCGAGGTGCTGAGCCACGGCACGATAGACGACCGCTGCGATGTCTACTCCATCGGAAAGTTCGTGGAGGTGCTGTTCGAGCAGGCCGAGATGCCGCTGGAATACAAGCAGGCCATTCGCAAGGCAACGAGCGAGGCACCCGAAGACCGCTTTGTAACGCCAGCCGATATGCTGGGCACGGTGAAGAAACGCCATGAGGCATACAAGTCGGTGCTGATGCTTGCCATTGCGGCAGTGATTGCGCTGGTGTGCGTGGGCTTGTATTTCGAGTCGTTCCCCGAGTCCAATCCCGTTGAGTTTGTGAAGCCGGCTCCGCGCCAGGCCACTGACGACCTGCTGGACGACGGCTTTTCACCTGAAGAGTTGGGCGTGGTCAGTGCCGACAGTGTGCGCAACGACACGACGGGCATGGCGGGGCAAGACCCTGACTATCAGGCCAAGGCCGAGCAGATATTCCGCAAGCGATATGAGAAGGAGGCCGACCGCATCCTGTCTAAGATATACACGAAGGAGTACATGAGCAACGCCGAGAAGAAGTTCATGGCCGAGAACCAGTCCACCATCAAGGAACTGATGGAGCTGCAACAGCAGATTGGCGACGAGGCCGACCTGACTCCCGAGCGGTCGCAGCTGATTGCGAGCCAAATTATTGAGCGCATTAGCAACGAGAAGAAGAAGCAACTGGGCGGCACCAACAGCCGTGGCGTGCAGTTGCCCGACAAGAAATAATCAATCAAGAAATAGGAGAATAGACAATGAGGTCAAGAACAGCAACATGGTTTGAGTGCAAGATTGCCTACGAGAAAGTGATGGAGGACGGCTTGCAGAAGAAGGTTATTGAGAACTACGCGGTGGATGCCTTGAGCTTTACAGAGGCTGAGAAGCGCATCATGGAGGAGATGTCAAGCTACATCAGCGGCGAGTTTAAGATAAAGGACATTAAGATAGCACCCTACGGCGAGATATTCTTCTCGGACGAGGAGATGGCCGACCGCTGGTACAAGGCCAAGCTGCAGTTTATCACCATCGACGAGAAGACGGAGAAGGAGAAGCGTTCCAACGTGAACTACCTCGTACAGGCGGGTACGCTGAACGGGGCGGTGAAGAACATCGACGAGGTGATGGGCGGCACGATGATTGACTACGTGATAGCCTCGGTGGCCGAGACAACACTGATGGACGTATTCGAGTACGGCAAGACACAGCAGGCCGACGACAAACCAGAGTTTGAGGGATAGGGTGCGATGGACTACGACGTCAAGCGACATCTGCATGAAGTGCTGGGCCGGCTGCCCTCGGGGGTCAGGCTGGTGGCTATCAGCAAGTATCACCCTAACGAATATATCGAGGCGGCCTACGAGGAGGGACAGCGTATCTTCGGCGAGAGCCACGAGCAGGAACTGCGTCACAAGGTGGAGACGCTGCCGCGCGATATCAGCTGGCACTTCATCGGCCACCTGCAAACCAACAAGGTAAAGTACATCGCGCCTTACATTACGATGATTGAGGCCGTGGACTCGTTAAAGCTGCTTCGCGAGATAGACAAGCAAGCGGCTAAGTGTGAACGGGTTATCGATGTGCTGTTAGAGTTGCACATTGCCGATGAAGAGACGAAGTACGGGCTGACCCCTGACGATTGCCGACGGCTGCTGGACGGTGGCGAGTGGCGGTCGTTGCAGCACGTGCGCATCTGCGGACTGATGATGATGGCCTCCAACGTGGACGACGAAGCGCAACTGCGTGCCGAGTTTCGCACGGCCCGACTGCTGTTCGACGAGCTGAAGGCCCGCCACTTTGCCGATGCACCGTGGTTCTGCGAGCGTTCGTGGGGCATGAGCCACGACTATCCGCTGGCCGTCGAGGAAGGTTCGACGATGGTGCGCGTGGGCACCACTATTTTTGGCCCTCGCGTTTATTGAAGTAATACTGCCCGCGCTTCATCTTGCCCCAGTGTATGGCGTGGCTCGGACAGTGGTGATAGCACGCCAGGCAATTCGTACAACTGCCGTCATGCTTCCAGTATGGCGGCAGTCCTTGTATGTCGTCGACGGGGCAGAGGCGGGCGCACAGACCGCACTGGATGCAGGCCTTCTGGTCTACCCAGAAGTGCTTGTCGGTTATCAGGTGCTTGTTGTAATACTGCCCGATGACGTAGGTGTAAGTCCACGGAATGGGGCCTTTCACCAGTTCCTCAACACCCTCTTGCCGTGCCTTCACCGCCTGGCAGATGTGGGCAACGGTGGTGCGTGCCGCGGCCAGCTTCTCGCGCTCCTGCTCGGGTGTGTCCAGATGCAGGAACGAGAAGCACACGTTGCTTTCGGGCATCACGACGGCAAACACCGAGTCGGTGCGTAGTCCCTTGACCCTCAGCTCTTTGTTCAGTATGCGCATGGCGTGCCCCATGTCGTCGCCGCACGTGGTGACGGCATACACGTAGCTGGCGCCCACGAAGGTGGCACGGCTGATAAACTGGCGCACGATGGCAGGCGGCTGCCACCCGTGGGTGGGAAAGCAGAAGCCCAGCCGCTCGCCCTCCTTGAGCGTGTATGCCAGCGCATTCTGCCGTAGCTCGTCTGGTATGTATCTCAGCTCGTCGCCAGTGGCCTCGGCCAGCTGTTGGGCCACCCATCGGGTATTGCCCGTTCCTGTGAAGTAGAATATCATGCTTTTTACGTATTAAATCCTTGTGTGCTGCGGAGGCCGTCCGCACCATGCGCCGACCGCATCCGCACCATGCGCCGACCGCGTCCGCACCATGCGCCGACCGCGTCCGCATCATGTGCCGACCGCGTCCGCACCATGTGCCGACACACTCCGCACATTTAGCCCCCTATGTTTGCAGGTGCAAAGGTACAACGTCTTTTGCTAATCGCCAAATATCGGCACCCCCTTTTTAACGCGCAAAATTTGGATATTCGCCCTTTTTGCACTACCTTTGCACCCCAATATGCGATACTTCATCTGGTTTGGATACGACGGCACGAGCTACCACGGATGGCAGCTGCAGCCCAACGGCGTGACGGTGCAGGGCGAACTGCAGCGGTGCTTGTCGATGCTGTTGCGGCGCGACATCAGTGTGACGGGTGCGGGGCGAACCGATGCGGGCGTCCATGCACGGCGCATGGCAGCCCATTTCGATGTGGACGATGCGCTGGACGATGCCGTGCTGGTGAAGAAGCTGAACGGACTGCTGCCCCGCGACATTGCGGTGTACAGCATCGAGCGAGTGGACGATGCGCTTCACGCCCGCTTCTCGGCCCTCGCGCGTACCTATCATTATTATGTGCACACCCACAAGTCGCCCTTCGTGCGGCAGTATTCCTTGGAGCTTCACTATCGGCTGGACTACCAGCGCATGAACGAGGCGGCCCGTGTGCTGATGGAGTATGACGACTTTGGGGCCTTCTGCAAGGCAGGCTCCGACGTAAAGACAACGCTGTGCCGGGTGATGCGGGCCGAGTGGCACCAGACATCGCCCACCGAGTGGTACTTCGAGATTCAGGCCAACCGCTTCCTGCGCAACATGGTCAGGGCCGTGGTGGGCACACTGGTCGAAGTGGGTCGCGGGCGCATGACACTCGACGAGTTCCGGCAAGTGATAGAGGGTCGGCGGCGCACGCAGGCCGGTGAGTCGATGCCGGCTCACGCCCTGTTCTTAGAGGATGTGGCCTATCCGCCCAGCCCCCAACCGTGACAATGGTCAGTGGTAAATAGTCAAATGGTATATTAAGATGGCTTGGTTACTGTTAGCTTTCATGTCGGCAGCCCTGCTGGGGTGCTACGATTCGTTTAAGAAAGAGGCGTTGCGCAACAACGCAGTCATACCTGTCTTGTTCCTAAACACGCTGTTCTCATCACTCATCTTCCTGCCTTTCATCATCCTTAGTGGCACTACCGACGTGCTCGATGGCTCCATCTTCCACGTCGGGCAGGGTGGATGGGGCGTTCACCGATACGTCTTGCTGAAGGCACTGATAGTGCTCTCCAGCTGGGTGCTGGGCTATTTCGGCATGAAGCACCTGCCGCTGACCATCGTCGGGCCTATCAATGCCACGCGCCCCGTCATGGTGCTGGTGGGAGCCCTGCTGGTGTTTGGCGAGCGGCTCAACGGGTGGCAGTGGGCTGGCGTGGCACTCGCCATACTGTCGTTTCTCATGCTGAGCCGCAGCGGAAAGAAGGAGGGCATCGACTTCAGGCACGACCACTGGATATGGATGATTGTGGGCGCAGCAGCGCTTGGTGCCGTCAGCGGACTCTACGACAAGTATCTGATGGCTCCCGCCGAGAGTGGGGGCGTAGGGCTCGACCGTATGCTGGTGCAGTCGTGGTACAACATCTACCAGTGCTTCATGATGCTGGCCATGCTACTACTGCTGTGGTGGCCCAAGCACAAGGAGACCACGCCCTTCCATTGGCACTGGTCCATCGTCGGTGTCAGCCTGTTTCTGTCCACCGCCGACTTCGTTTATTTCTATTCGCTGTCGCTGCCCGATGCCATGATTTCCATTGTCAGCATGATTCGCCGGGGCAGCGTAGTGGTGAGCTTCCTCTTCGGGGCGGCTTTCTTCCATGAGAAAAACCTCAGGGCTAAAGCCTTTGACTTGGCATTGGTGTTGCTGGGAATGTTATTCCTCTACATCGGCAGTGCGTAGGATAATGCTGGTGGCGCCGAGGGTAAACAGCGTTCCGTCCTCTATCAGACGGCGCTCGCGAGGCCTTAGCTCCACGTTGTCGACAAACGTTCCCGTGTTGCTGTTGTTGTCGCTGAGCGTATAGCGCAGACCGCCCCGCTTGTCGCGGCTGACGTTGACGGTGCAGTGGTTCAGGTCAACGCTGGGGTCTACGGTCTCGAAAGTGCAGTTGGCGGGATTGCCCTTCTGGTAACGGCCTATCACGTTGTCACCCATATGAAGGGGGATAACCTGCTTGTAATGAAACACGTTCTCGATGACCACGATGCTGCCGCACGGTGCCTCCTCGGCGCTACGCTGCCCATTGTCAGCCTCCAGTTCCGAGTTCTCGTCCCTCTGGGTGCTGCGCAGCTTCGATACGCCAATACGTATACCGAACTCCTTGCCGCACTCGTTGCACTTGAACACCAGCGACTGACCAGCCGAGTACTTCGTCTCGTCAAACGTGATGTAGCTGTCGCACTTGGGGCATCTTACACGTTTCATCCTTCTTATACCTCTGCTTCTTTCTTGTAGACCCAGGCCTCTTCAAATCCCTGCTTACCATTCAGCTTGTTCAACTGCTGGTAAGCCTCTTCCTCGGTCTGATATTCGCCGCACGTAACGCGGACTACGTTGTTGTGAATATATAGCTTGGCATCTTTATAGCCCTGCTCATGCAGCTGTGCTACAAAGATTTCGGCATTGCTTTGTTTTACTTGGCTGGCCACCACAATGCAATAGCGGCTCGAAGCCATCGGAGTTGCCTCAGCCTTGGCTGGTACTGCGGCAGCCTTGCTGATGGTGTCCCTTACTGCTTGTTTGGCAGGAGCCGTGCTCTGAACGGCCACCACGTTGCTCACGGGCTCGGCAGGTACGATGTTGGTGTCCTGCGGCATCAGCTTATAAATAAGGTTGCCTTGCAACTGGCTCATGGCGCGGGTACCCAATTCGCTGTTGACAACGGGCGTGCTCAACAGGAAGAAAGCCACGACGGCAGCAGCCACGGCCACCGCATTGCGCACCCACGACATCTTGATGCGTAGCGTGTCGTCGGTAGCGTCGTCATCGGTAAACTCCAGCAGGGTAGGCTCGTGCTTCTCCTCTGCATTGGCTTCGGTTGTAGGCTGGGGCAGGGCAATGGTTTGCGCCTCGCCCTCCTGTTCGGTGAGCGGAGCCTCGTCCTTCAGTTGCTTAAACGTGAATGAGCTTAGTCCATACAGGCTTGGCGACAGAATGCCAGCCTCACAGGGGGCGAACTCGTAGTTACCCTCTTGGTTGACCGTCAGCGTTCCTAAGCCGTCCATCGTGTATTCTCCTTCTTCGCCCAGCTGCTGCTTCAGTTCCTTCACCTCATCTTCCACGCGGCGCAGAGCCTCTGGGTAGCTAATGTCGTAAGCCTCCACATACGACTGCACCAGTACGGAGTCGTTCATGCGCAGCTGTGGGTTGAAGCCCAAAGTGCGCAAGGGCGGCAGGAACAAACGGTCTTCAGCGTCGTAGCGGGCGCTGACCTCATGCGTCATAAATCCCCCAAAATCAGGCACTATCACGCATTCGTTTCCTAAAAGGAGTATCTCTATATGTCTTTCTAACTCAATCACGAGTGCAAAATTACGATTTTTTTGCGAAACAAACAAGCGTTGGACGGAAATTTTTTTGTACCTTTGTGGCCAACAAAGTAACACTTTAGGCAAGATGGAATACGTGAAGACCGCCATTGAGGGCGTGTATATTATTGAGCCCCGTGTGTTTAACGACGCGCGTGGCTATTTCTTCGAGGCTTGGAAGAAGGATGAGTTTGAACAGCACATCGGCAAGGTGGACTTCGTGCAGGATAATGAGTCGAAGTCGAGCTACGGCGTGTTGCGTGGACTGCACTACCAGAAGGGCGAGTTCTCGCAGGCCAAGCTGGTGCGTGTCATCAAGGGTCGCGTACTTGACGTAGCGGTTGACCTCCGTAAGTCAAGCCCTACGTTTGGCCAGTATGTCATGGTTGAACTGAGCGACGAGAACAAGCGCCAGTTCTTCATTCCCCGTGGCTTTGCCCACGGCTTCTTGGTGCTGAGCGACGAAGCCATCTTTACTTATAAGGTGGATAACGTCTATGCGCCTCAGGCCGATGCTGGCATTCGGTGGAACGACCCCGATGTGGGCATCCAGTGGCCTATTGACTTGGATAAGGTCATGACCAGCGAGAAAGATTTGAAGCAGCCCTTCCTGCGGGATGCTGAGGTGTTTGAATAGTCTATACCTATTTATATTATTATGAACATAGCAATTGTTGGAACAGGGTATGTAGGACTGGTGTCGGGCACGTGCTTTGCCGACACGGGTGCCAATGTGACGTGTGTGGACGTGGATGCCCAGAAGATTGAACGCTTGCAGCGCGGCGAGATTCCCATCTTCGAGCCGGGGCTGGACGAACTGGTGCTCAAGAACGTGAAGGCGGGCCGACTGCACTTTACCACCGACTTGGCTTCGGTGCTTGACGATGTGCAGATTGTGTTCTCTGCCGTGGGCACACCGCCCGATGAGGATGGCTCTGCCGACCTGAAATACGTGCTGCAAGTGGCCCGTACCATCGGACAGCATATCAACCATTATGTGGTGGTAGTCACCAAGTCGACCGTTCCCGTAGGTACCGCAGCCAAGGTGCGCCGCACCATCGAGGAGGAACTGGAGAAGCGAGGCATGAAGGACTTGGAGTTCGATGTGGCTTCTAATCCTGAGTTCCTGAAGGAAGGCAACGCCATCAAGGACTTCATGTCACCCGACCGTGTCGTGGTGGGTGTGGAGAGCGAGCACGCCAAGAAGGTGCTGACCAAGCTGTATAAGCCATTCCTTATCAACAATTTCCGCGTTATATTTATGGACATCCCATCGGCTGAGATGACTAAGTATGCAGCTAACTCAATGCTTGCAACACGTATCTCGTTCATGAATGACATTGCCAACCTGTGCGAGCGGGTAGGGGCGGATGTCAATATGGTGCGTGCGGGCATAGGTGCCGACACCCGTATTGGGCGCAAGTTCCTGTATGCTGGTTGCGGTTACGGTGGCTCGTGCTTCCCCAAGGACGTGAAGGCGCTCATCAAGACGGCTGACCAAAACGGCTATTCGATGGAGGTGCTGAAGGCGGTGGAGCGTGTCAACGAGCGCCAGAAGAGCATCCTCTTTGAGAAGTTGCAGCGTGCCTTTGAGGGGCAGTCGCTCAAGGGTAAGACCATTGCCGTATGGGGCCTGTCATTCAAGCCCGAGACCGATGATATGCGCGAGTCAACAGCGCTGGTGATGATTCAACTGCTGTTGGATGCTGGCTGCACCGTCAGGGCATACGACCCCGTAGCCATGAATGAGTGTAAGCGTCGCATTGGTGATACCATTACATATTGCAATGATATGTACGATGCCGTGCTTGATGCCGATGCGTTGCTGCTGCTCACTGAGTGGAAGGAGTTCCGTCTGCCTACGTGGGCGGTTGTCAAGAAGGCCATGAAGCGTTCTCTTGTCATTGACGGACGCAATATCTTCGACTCGGAAGACCTCGAAGAGAATGGGTTTGAGTATCATTGTATAGGTAAGTAAATGAGATATACCTTTAGGTCTATCGTGTCTCTTTGTGCTGCGCTCATGCTGCTTATTGGCTGCGGCCAGCGCAACGGTCATGCCGACGAACTCAGCGAAAGCAGTGAGGCCAAGGCATTGTTGCAAGGCGTATGGATAGACGAAGACACGGAAAACGTGGTCTTCAAGCTACAAGGCGATAGTGTCTACTATGCTGATTCGACCAGTGTGCCTGCCTACTTCAAGGTGGTGGGCGATACGTTGTATATCGGCACGTCGGGTCGATACCATATTGAGAAGCACAGCGAGCATGTGCTGTGGTTCAAAAGTCAGGACGGCGAGCTGGTGAAGCTGAACAAGGACGACGACAGCAAGGAGGAATTTGTGCGTCCACAAACCCAGATACTGACGCTGACTGAGGTGCTGAAGAAGGATACTGTGGTGTTCTGGGAGGGCGAGCGATACCATTTGTATATTGCTGTCAACCCGACTAAATACAAGGTATCACGTCACGCACTGAACGAGGATGGGCTTGATGTGGAGAACATCTACTATGATAATATCATTCACCTGAGCATCTTTCAAGGCTCGCAACAACTTTATTCCAGCGACCTTCGCAAGCAACACTATGAGAAGTTGGTGCCCGCCCAGTTCTTTGCTAATTCAGTAGTCAACGATATGGACTACTACAAGACCGATGCTCAGGGATTCCACTTGAATTTGTCGCTATGTACTCCGGGCGATGCCACGTGCTATTTAATAGAGCACGTTGTATCGTTCAAGGGTAAGCTGACCACCACCAAACTGCAGGACAATTGAAAGTAACGCTTTTACAGACAGATATTCGCTGGGCTCGTCCTGACGAGAATATACTGGAGGCTGAAAAGCTAATGGCACAGCAGTCAGGTAGAGACCTTTATGTGCTGCCTGAAATGTGGAGCACGGGATTTGCCACCAAGCCGGAAGGCATTGCCCATACTGAGGGCAACAACGAGGCGTTATGCTGGATGCAAGAGCAGGCACGCCAACGTAAGTGTGCTGTATGTGGCAGTTTGGCCGTGCAACTGGCTGATGGCACTTTCCGCAATCGCCACTATTTTGCTGATGGGCGAACGGGACGGCTTACCTATTATGATAAGCACCACCTTTTCACTTACGGACACGAAGACCAGTATTATACGGCGGGGCAGGAGCATTGTATAGTGGAGTACGAGGATTTCCGCCTGTTGCTGCTGACGTGCTATGACTTGCGGTTCCCTTGCTGGAGCCGATATGCAACGGAGCGTGAGTATGACGCAATAGTACTGGTGGCCAACTGGCCTGAGTCGCGCCAGTCGGCATGGCAGGTGCTTACCCGTGCCCGCGCCATTGAGAACCAAGCCTACTTTATTGGAGTCAACCGTGTGGGTGACGACCTTTATAGCCATTATGACGGTGCCAGCGTAGTGGTAGACCCTATCGGGCGCATGTTGGGACAGTGCCGACGACATGAAGTGCAGGCACTGACCGTTGAGTTAAACAAGGCTGAACTGCAACGGCGACGCATGAAATTCCGTGTGCTTGACGACCGCGACTGAGCATTTGGTCAGTAAAGAGGCGGCAAGAAAACGAAAATAATCTTAATTTATTTTGCGCTTTGACGGCTTATTAGTACCTTTGTACGCTAATAGAAAAATAGGTAAAACGCGCTGACGGGCTTAAAAATGGCCTTAAACGCAAAATAAAGAAGAATAATGGACCAGACATTAGACAACGACAGAATTGTAAAAATCAACATTGAGGAGGAAATGAAATCCTCCTACATCGATTACTCAATGTCAGTAATCGTGGCTCGTGCCCTGCCTGATGTGCGTGACGGCTTCAAGCCCGTCCACCGCCGCATCCTGTTCGGTATGATGGGCATTAATAACGTATCTACACAGCCATATAAGAAATGCGCCCGCGTAGTCGGTGAGGTATTGGGTAAGTACCATCCTCATGGAGACTCGTCGGTTTATGGTGCATTGGTGCGTATGGCTCAGGAGTGGAATATGCGCTATACGCTGGTTGACGGTCAGGGTAACTTCGGTTCTGTAGATGGCGACTCTCCAGCTGCCATGCGTTATACAGAGTGCCGCCTGTCGAAGATGGGTGAACACATCATGGACGACTTGGAGAAAGACACCGTAGACATGGTTAACAACTTCGATGACTCGCTGCAAGAGCCATCAGTCATGCCGACGAAGATTCCTAACCTGCTGGTGAACGGCGGCAATGGTATTGCAGTAGGTATGGCAACGAATATGCCTACCCACAACCTGAGTGAGGTGATTGACGGCTGCTGTGCCTATATCGACAACCCCGACATTGACACCGATGGACTGATGAGATACATCCCTGGCCCAGACTTCCCCACGGGAGCCTACATCTATGGACTGCAGGGTGTGCGCGATGCCTACGAAACAGGCCGTGGTCGTATCGTAATGCGGGCTAAGGCAGAGATTGAGAGCACCGAGACGCATGATAAGATTGTAGTGACGGAGATTCCCTACGGTGTGAACAAGGCCGACTTGGTGAAATATATTGCCGACTTGGCCAACGAGCACAAGATTGAGGGCGTGGCCAACGTGAACGATGAGTCGGGTCGCCAGGGTATGCGTATTGTGGTGGACTGCAAGCGCGATGCCAATGCCAATGTACTGCTGAACAAATTGTTCAAGATGACGGCCTTGCAGAGTTCGTTCTCGGTGAACAATATCGCACTGGTGAAGGGTCGTCCCCGCCTGCTGTCACTCAAGGAGTGTGTAAAGTACTTTGTGGAGCACCGTCATGACGTAACCATCCGTCGCACCAAGCACGACCTGAGGAAGGCACAGGAGCGTGCCCATATCTTGGAAGGCTTGATTATTGCCGTGAACAACATCGATGAGGTGGTGCGTATCATCAGAAACTCGAAGACACCAAGTGATGCCCAGCGCAATCTGGAGCAGCGCTTTGAACTGGACGAGTTGCAGTCGAAGGCTATCGTTGATATGCGTCTGAGCCAGTTGACAGGTCTGCGTGTTGACCAGTTGCATCAAGAGTTTGACGAACTGATGAAGTTGATAGCCGATTTGGAAGAAATCCTGAACAACCCCGAGCGTTGCAAGGAGGTGATGAAGCAGGAATTGCAGGAGGTGAAGGATAAGTATGGCGATAAGCGTCGCACAGAGATTATTCCCTTCGACCATGAGTTCAATGCCGAGGACTTCTATCCCGATGACCCCGTAGTGATTACTATCTCGCACATGGGCTATATCAAGCGCACCAAGCTGGATGAGTTCCATGAGCAGGGACGTGGTGGTGTCGGTGCCAAGGCTGCCCGCCATCGCGACAACGACTTTACCGAGTATATCTATCCTGCCACGATGCACAACACGCTGCTCTTCTTCACCCAGAAGGGACGCTGCTACTGGCAGAAGTGCTACGAGATACCCGAGGGCGACAAGAACTCGAAGGGACGTGCCATTCAGAATATGCTGAACATAGAGCCCGACGATGCAGTGAATGCTGTGCTGCGCATCAAGAATTTCCAAGACGAGGAGTTCCTACAGTCACACTATGTTGTCTTTGCCACCAAGCAGGGTGTCATTAAGAAGACCCGTTTGGATGCTTATAAGAATCAGCGTGCTGCTGGTGTGCGTGCCATCAATATCAACGAGGGTGACGAGGTGGTAGGTGTACGCCTGACTAATGGTCATAACGAACTGGTATTGGCCAACAGGAATGGACGTGCCGTGCGCTTTGACGAGCAGGACATCCGTTCAATGGGCCGCGTGTCAACTGGTGTTATCGGTATGCGACTGGATGGTGATGACGACGAGGTGGTAGGCATGGTATGCGTGAACGACCCCAATACGGAAACCATTATGGTGGTCAGCGAGAACGGCTACGGCAAGCGCTCTAATGTGGAGGACTACCGCAAAACGGCTCGTGGCGCGAAGGGTGTGAAGACACTGGCTGTTACCGAGAAGACGGGTCGACTGGTAGCCATTAAGATAGTGACCGATGAGAATGACCTGATGATTATTAACAAGTCGGGCATACTGATTCGTCTGAAGGTGGCCGATGTGCGCGTCATGGGACGTGCCACGCAGGGCGTGCGCCTGATTAACCTGACGAAGAAGAACGACAGCATTGCCTCTGTGTGCAAGGTCATGTCAAGTCAGGACGAGGATGTGGAATACTCTGAGGGGTCAGAAACCACAGAGCCTACTGAGACCCAAGAATAAATGAATTGTTAAACCAATATTTAAAAGCTTATGAAAAAAGTATTTGTGATGGCAATCGCGCTCATGGCAAGCACCATGACCTTTGCCGGAAAGAGTGAAGCACTGAAGGCTATCACCAAGTCGAAGGACTACGCTGAGGCTGCCGCACTGTTGAAGCAGAGCATCGGACAACTGGCTGACGACGCAGAGAAAGCCGAGGCCTACAGCCACCTGTTTGAGCTGGCTATGGCTAAGGTGAGCAACGAGACGGGCATCATGACTGAGAACCAGATGGCTCTGCAGATGGGCACAGGCAAGGTGAAGGAGTATGATACGCTGGGACTGGCTGATGCTATCTGCAACGCTATTGAGAATGTCATCGAGTGTGATAAGTACGACAAGCTGCCTAACGCCAAGGGTAAGGTAAAGCCTCAGTTTGACAAGAACCCCGCCCGTGTATGGGCTGTGCGCTCTCACTTGGTGAACATTGGTCAGGAGGAGGCTCGCAAGGGTAACAGCCCTGCCGTGCTGAAGTACTGGGGCGTGTTTACCGACTCAAGTGCCGACCCTGTGTTCGCTGCTATGGACAAGGCTCCTGAGAAGGAATATGCCGGACAGGTAGCTCTCTTTGCAGGTCGCTATGCCTACGAGGCCAAGGATATGGACCGTGCCAACAGGTATTTCGAGATAGCCAAGCAGGACCCCACACAGAAGGCCGAGGCCGTTACCTTCCAGCTGTTCGCTCTGCGCTCTAACCTGAAGAACCATGCCGACTCAGTGAACTTCGTCAACCAACTGAAGGAGATGTATGCTTCAGAGCCTGAGAACGAGGTGATAGTTGATGCTATCAACGGTATGTATGAGGGTCTGGACAAGGCTGAGCAGGCTAAGTTCTTGGACGAGCACCTGAAGTCGCATCCCACTTCGTTTACCGCTTTGGCCAATAAGGGTCTGATGGCTGTTAATGCCAACAACGCCGAAGAGGGTGCCATGTGGTTGCGCAAGGCTGCCGATGTGAAGCCCGACAATGCTGTTGTTTACACCTATCTGGGTGCCTGTCTGAGTGTTCAGGCTTCCAATATGGATGACAATACCAAGCGTAAGGAACTCTTCCAGCAGGCCGTTGAGGCTTTCGACAAGGCCAAGGAACTGGACCCCAACAAGCAGGCTGCCAACTGGGGCTACAACCGCTATCAGGCATACTACGGTCTGTACGGTGCCGACGACCCCAAGACAAAGGCTGCTGAGGCAGATAAGTAATAGCATAACAATGTGGCTCAACGAAGATAATTCGTTGCTTATCTAAAATATTAGCGATATGTTTTAGTCGATTTTGCTAAAGCATATCGCTATTAATTAATAAAGTAAATCCCTTCGAGTATCTCCTTCGGGTTGCTCCAGTATCTACATCGACATGAAACAGTATCTGTTTACTATATAAACAGATACTAAAGCACCTCGAAATAGATACTGGAGCAACCCGAAGGAGATACTGTTTGGTGAAAGTTGGCAAATTGGCGTTGATTTACTTGCCAATACAACATATCAAATCCTTGGTTAGACAAAGAATGTTAAATACAAGGATTATTGACGAATATTTCATGTCAACCTATCATAAAATAAAGGAAAAGTACTAACTTTGCACACGTAAATATGCGTTAATGCAACGATGACGAAGAATACAATGGGTACTAAATTGCCCCGAAAACTCACTGAAAAGATGCAGATTGTAGGGGAGCAGATAAGACTGGCTCGCCTTCGCAGAAATTTGAGTATGGCTCAGGTGGCAGAACGTGCCACCTGTTCCGAACTTACCCTGTCCCGAATAGAGAAAGGCTTTCCAACGGTAAGCATTGGCATCTATCTGCGAGTGCTCTACGCTTTGCAACTTGACGATGATATTCTTCTCATTGCAAAAGAGGACGCTATTGGCAGAGGGTTGCAAGACCTTCAGCTCAAACGTCGTGGGCGTGCAACCAAGAAAGTGTAAGGTATGAGAAAACTATTGGTATATGCTGGTTTCGACTGGCTTAAAGAGATAGAGCTTGTTGGAGAACTTACTATGGACAGCATCCGTGGTGGAGAAACGTATGGCTTCAAGTTTGACCCTGATTGGCTGAAGAACCATGCCGATGTGCTTTTGAGTGATGACATTAACAACTATGTGGGAATGCAATATACTCAGCAGGGGAAAGACGTCTTTGGATGTTTCTCAGACTCTTTGCCTGACAGATGGGGGCGTACCCTTGTGCTTCGCCGTGAACAGATTCTTGCAGCAGAAGAAAAACGACCTGTGCGCAGGCTGTCTTCGATGGACTATCTGTTTGGCATTGATGATGGCTCTCGAATGGGTGGATTCCGCTTTAAGGAAGAACTAGACGGTGAGTTTATTAATGCTGCCAATGAATTGCAGATACCTCCTATAACCAGCATCAGAGAACTTATAGCGGCAAGCCGAGAAATAGAGCAGAGTGAAGAAAAGAATATCCTTCCAGAAAAGAAATGGCTGATGCAGTTGGTTCATCCGGGCACATCGCTTGGCGGTGCTCGACCAAAAGCATCCGTGGTAGACGAGAATAAACAGCTGTACGTTGCCAAGTTCCCATCTAGAAAAGACTTGTACGATGTAGGGCTATGGGAGCATTTTGCTCACCTCATGGCAAATGCTGCAGGTATCACTTGTGCAGAGACCAAGGTTATATCTGCTGGAAGCAAGTATCACACTTTGCTCTCAAAGCGATTTGACCGCACCGCAGAAGGAAAGCGCGTTCATTTTGCTTCTGCCATGACGATGCTCGGCTTAACCGATGGGCAGAATGCTTCTACGGGCAATGGCTACCTTGACATTGTTGACTTTATTGTTCAGAGCTGCTGCGATGTGGAAAGCAACCTTCAAGAACTGTTCCGCAGGGTAGCTTTCAACATCGCCATAGGCAATAGCGATGACCATTTCCGCAATCATGGATTCCTATTGACCAGCAAGGGATGGACGCTCTCACCTGCTTACGACCTTAATCCGACACTGGCTCGTGAGCAAAGTCTTCTGATAAACGCATATACAGCAGAGGCAAGTTTTGACATCTTGCTGGAATCTTGTGGAGATTATATGCTTTCCTCTGAGAGTGCTCAGCAGATTATTGAGGACGTAAAACGTGCCATATCCACATGGAAGCAGGTAGCAACATCCATCGGTTTGTTGCTATCTGAACAGAATATGTTTAAGGATAGGTTTGCTTTGTAGTATCTCTTTTCTTACTTAACATTATTCACTTCCAATCGTACCGATGTTTATGTGTCGGCAGTTGGGGGATGGGGCAATTATTGAGAGAATTTCAATATTTTGAGAAAGTAAGCATTTTTGTGAGAATAAGAAGGCTATATATCAAGTTATTTTATTATCTTTGCATCATTAAATGAACGAAATGATAACAAATATTAATATATTATGCCAAGAATTTCAAGACCTACAGACAAACCAAGTGGAAATATTACGAGTGATTTAAGCTGGGATACTTTCGTATCCGACATTATAAAAGGTAAATATGTATTATTAGTTGGAAGTGAAGTTATTCTAAAAGGGGAATATTCAGAAGGGGATTCTGCATTGGATATTTTGTCCAGTATTATAGAAGATTTGAAGGAAAGCGAGTTGTTAGGTAACAGGTTTTTATGCACTTCATTTACAGAACTGGCAAGAAAGACAGGACTACCCGATGCAAAGATACGTTCATTAATAAACAATGCTCTTATAGGAAATGGAAAAGAAAAAAATTACTGTTGTGATACTGATGCCGTATCAAAAGAATTGAAAGACCTTTTGCGGACAAAATTTTTCAGGGTAGTTATGACTACTACTTATGATGAATATTTGGAAAATGTTATGCGCGAAATCTGGGGGAACGAGTTGCGAGTTATGAGTATTTATGATGAAGGTAGATCTTTTGATTTAGATGAAAAAGAGCAGAGTTCTGAAGAGTTTGATGTTCGCCCGACATTATATTATATATGTGGAAAGGTCAATAACAAAGGGAAAAAATTTGTGGCAACAGAAAATGATGCTATAGAGGTTGTTGCAAGGTGGTTTAGTAAGAATGCACCTTTGAACTTTTTGAACAACATCAGACCTAAAGGGGTTATTTCTATAGGCTGCAAATTTGATGATTGGCTATTCCGTTTCTTCTGGTATATATTGCGAAGGGATGTAAACACTATAGACTCTTCCTTAAAAGATGCTGTTGCAGTTTCATTTAGTTCTGAATCTGGAAAAAAACTGAATGAATACTTAAAGAGCAAGAACGTATATACTGAGTCGAATGCTCGTTCTTTCATTTCATCAATATTAGAAAACAAAGACCAATGTGTAAAGAATATTGCTGCGGCAAATTCTCGCATGGGAGGTGTGTTTGTTTCTTATGCACACGAAGATATGCCAATTGTTGCTAGTATTGTTGAAAGATTGACAAAAGAAGGATTTGACGTATGGTTTGACTCTGCAAAATTGGATAGTGGTGACAATTACGACTCAAGAATAGACAAAGCAATAGCTAAATGTAAAGTGTTTGTTCCTGTTCTCAGCCTTCAAGTTAAACAAGATTTGTGTGATGGTCATACTGATAGATATTATATAAAGACAGAATGGGCTTTGGCGAAACAACGTACTAACATTGGTAGTGATGCTCAGACTATGTATGTTATGCCATTAGCCATAAGTGGTTATAATGAAAGGGAAGACTACCACTCAAAGTTTCCATTCTCAGGACAAACAGTTACGAATTTAATGGAATCCCCCATAAGTCGGTTTGTAGAGAAAATGAAACAGAATATCAAATAACGTAAATTTAAGTAATATGAATAATCCTTGGTTGGGTTTATTATCATACGGAGACCCTTGGAAATTAAAAGAATCTTATGCTTTCTGTGGACGTGATGCTGCTATCAGTTCATTGTTTGCAATGATAGATAATAATTTGTTGGTAACATTATATGGTAAAACGGGAATTGGTAAGACATCTGTTCTAAATGCAGGTGTATTTCCATTATTACGTAGTCGCAGTTATCTTCCTGTTTTTATACGTTTAGGTAAATACGATTGTACAAAAGATATTTCTTTTGCAAAAAGTATTATTAATTGTATTGAAGATGAAATAGAATTAATAGGAGGAAGAAGAGAAACAAAATATCCTGAGTATTCATTTGTTAACAATTCTTCTATTGATTTTTTATGGAAATATTTTGGAACGTCTGTGTTT
>CAMWKZ010000016.1 GCA_947174945.1 uncultured Prevotellaceae bacterium
AATCATTGACAAAAGCAGGCTTATTGCATAATTCTTACGTCGAACTCACGTTAACCAGGGATGTCGTTATCCCAAAACTCACTCATGACAAGAATGTCCGTTCTCACTTTGAGGTCGAGATTCTTTTCACGCAAACGAAAACACAGATACGCGTTTCCTTCGCTCCCGATATTATTAAGGAGCGGACTCTGCTCAGCGGCCTTGCGCTTGCAATCTGTTAAATAAGCTGTAATTTTCATCTTGCGCTTAAATTTTCGACGCAAAGATAAAAACTATTCCCAAGAATGTTCCCCTATATCCTAAACTAATCGCTCTCTCGTTAAGATAGTTTAAGATTCCGTTTTTGCCTATTCTTGCCTTATTTTCAGTTGTTTACGCGAACGAATTTCAAAATTTCTAACAACTGATTTCAGCGTATTTTTGAGCACCCAGAACCCACGCCGATGTGTTTATATAATTATCCCTATACACTCACGATAAGAACACACCTTTAATATAAGTGCTGTACGCAAGTATAAAGGGACGCCTATAAAAACATCCCATGAGCATCTACTGTTGCCTTATTCTGACATCATCTGAAAGTTTGCGAAGTTTTCAAGCAGCCAAGAACAAAGCGCATGTAAACGCTTTCCCATAAATAGAATTCCCTATCCCACCCGAATGTGCCGTAGAAAAAGAAACCAGCTCTTCTTCATTGGCTCGGCGTAGGTGTACCGCTTTCCTTAGGGGTTATTGTGGCTGACACTACAGCACTGCCCACAAAGAATATTCAGGTACTCCAAGAATTAACTGCAAAGATAATATGTTTTCGACAAAACAGTCTGAAGGCCAAACTAAATTTGCAAATGTTATAGAAATTTAACGCCAAATTCATGTTATTCTTAGTGAGATTGCAAATTCTCGTTCCCGAGAAATTTTCTTCATTATCTACTGAAACCAATGGGGGCAATCGCCGAATATCGAATGTTTTTGAAAAAAGATACGATAAGATACCTATTTTTACATATTATTCGCTATCTTTGCAGCATACATCACAATCAAATAAATACTATGCAAAAGAAACTGAAATTAGCCGTGATGGCACTTTGCCTCGCTACAACGGCCGTTGCCCAGACTCCTGAGACTGAGAAAGAGAAGGACGGGCAAAGCGCCATTACCAGCGAGCAAGCCTTCACCTTCACGGAAGCTCAGTTGGGCGAAGACGATGATATGTCGCAGAACGTGACCATCATCTCGTCGAACCAGAACATCTATGCCTCGCAGGTAGGCTATATGTTCAGTCCCGTGCGCTTCCGCTACCGTGCTTTTAATCAAAAGTACAATGAGATTTACATCAACGGCGCCATGATGAACGACATGGAGTCGGGGCAGTTCCGCTACTCGCTGGTGGGTGGTCTGAACCAGCAGACACGCGGCGTAGAGAACGCACTGCCCTTCGAGTTTAACAACTTTGCCGTGTCGGGCATGGGCGGTTCCAACAACTATGACTTCCGTCCCAGCCACATGCCGACAGGCCAGCGACTGACGCTGAGCGGGGCCAACCGCAACTACACCGTCCGCGCCATGTACACCTACAACACGGGACTGCGCCCCGACGGATGGGCATTCTCGGCTAACCTCACCTACCGTTGGGCCGACATGAACACGTCGTATGTGGACGGCACGTTCTACAATGCGCTATCCTACTTCTTCGGAGCGGAGAAGAAGCTGAACGACCGCCACGCGCTGAGCATCGTCACATGGGGTAACCCGACGGAGCGAGCCTCGCAGGGTGCCAGCACGGACGAAAGCTACTGGCTGGCCAACAGCAACTACTACAACCCCTACTGGGGCTATCAGAACGGTGTGAAGCGTAACTCGCGCGTGGTCAACGACTTTGCACCCACAGCGATGGTCACATGGGACTGGAACATCAGCGACAAGACCAAGCTGACAACCTCGCTGACGGGTCGCTACTCGATGTACAAGAGCACCAAGCTGAACTACAACGGCAGCGAGAACCCTGCCCCCGATTACTGGAAGAACATGCCGTCGAGCTACTACGACGTATGGAACGAGGACGACTACTGGGGGCGTACCACGACGGGATATAACGACTTTGAGTATGCCCGCACCTACATGATGGATAGCAAGCAGAACCGCCAGATTAACTGGGACCGCCTGTACTATGCCAACCTGCAGGGCAATACGACGGGGCGCGATGCTGCCTACTATGTGCAGGCCAAGCACAACGACAACCTGAACCTGACGCTGGCTACGACCCTGAAGACGGAACTGAGCAAGAACACCACGTGGAACACGGGTCTGCAACTGGGCACCAACACGGGCAAGCACTACCAGACGATGGAAGACCTGCTGGGTGCAAAGACGTTTCACAACATCAACACATACGCGCTGGGCAACTATGCTGCTACCGACCCACGGGTGCAGTACGACCTGAACAATCCCAACGGCGAGGTGCTGGAGGGCGACCGCTTCGGCTACGACTACGACCTCATCGTGCGCAAGGCCCAGCTGTGGAGCGGACTGAAATACAACAAGGGTGCGCTGCACACGTTTGTGGCAGGCCGCGTCGGAGGTGTCACCATGCAGCGCGACGGCAAGATGCGCAACGGTATGGCTGCCGACTACTCTTACGGGAAGAGCGGTGTGGCCAAGTTTCTAGAGGGTGGCGGCAAGGCCGGAATGGCCTACCAGCTGGCCAAGGGCAACACCGTGACGCTGGGCGTAGGCTACGAGCTGAAGGCCCCGCAGGCACAGGCAGCCTTTGCATCGCCTGAAATCAACAACGACTTCATTGGCCGCCCGATGGTTGATGCCGATGGCAACAAGGTGCTGGATGC
Organism: uncultured Prevotellaceae bacterium; assembly: GCA_947174945.1. Taxonomy (GTDB): domain Bacteria; phylum Bacteroidota; class Bacteroidia; order Bacteroidales; family Bacteroidaceae; genus Prevotella. Next base: position 2,844 of record CAMWKZ010000016.1, read on the forward strand.
CAACGGCAACCAGCTGATGGAGAGCAACCTGAAGAACGAGAAGCTGTTCAGCTCGGAGGTGGGCTACCAGTTTGAGACCAGCTGGCTGAAGGCTAACGTCAGCGGATATTACAGTTATCTGACGGACGCAACCGAGTGGCAGAACTTCTTCTACGATGACATCGGCTCGTTCTCCTACATCTCGATGACGGGCATCAAGAAGGCTTACTACGGTCTGGAGTGGGGTTTGAACTTCAAAATCAACTCTGCCTTCAACATCAAGACGCTGGGAACCATCAGCGAGGCTAAGAACATGAACAACGCCAGCGTGGTGTACATGAACTCTACGGAGGGTACTTACCACAGCGACATAGTATATAATAAGAACATGCGCGAGAGCAGCACACCGCTGTCGGCCTACAACCTGACGCTGAGCTACCACTCGGGTGGCTGGTTTATCGACGTGATGGGCAACTACTACCACCGCATCTACTTGGCCTACTCGCCCAGCTACCGCTACGGCAACACGCTGGAGAACCGGCAGGAGTCGTGGACGAAGTTCTACGATGCCAACCACAACCAGCCTAACGCAGGCAACAATCCCGATGAGTACTTCGTGACGGGCGAGCAGGTGTACTACACCGCTGCGCAGGCTGCACAGGACCCCAGCGTACAGGAGGGTCAGCTGCTGCCCGGTGTCATCGACCAAGAGAAGAGCAAGGGCGGCTTCATGCTCGACCTGTCTATCGGCAAGAGCATCTGGCTGAAGCACGGTTCGCTGAGCATCAACCTCATGCTGACTAACGTGCTCAACAACACCAAGCTCTGCACGGGCGGCTACGAGCAGGGCCGAAGCAACTACTCGGTCAACTCGGAGACGGGCGAGGTAGGCTCGGCGCGCATCTACAAGTTTGACAGGAACCCGAAGAAATACTATGCCTACGGCATCAACGGCATGTTGAACATCGCATATAAATTCTAAAACCGAAACGACTATGAATACTAAGAAATATATTCTGTTCGCACTATTGAGTTTCTTCGCAGCCTCATGCCACGACGACGGCGACTGGGGGGGGCAGGAAACGGAAGACCCGACATACGGCATGGAGGCATACGGCAACCAGAGCCTGACGGCCACCAACCTAAAGAGCATTGCTGAGGTGAAGGCCATGTTCAGCAGCGAAATCAGCGGAGGCAGCCTGAAGCAGGTGACGGAGCCGATGCAGATACAGGGCGTTGTGGTGGGCAACGACGAGGGTGGCAACATCTACCAGTCGCTATACATTCAGGACGCGACGGCTGCCATCAGCATCAGCATCGCACAGGCCGGGCTGTACGGGCCCTTCTCCATCGGGCAGGCCGTACTGGTTGAGCTGAACGGGCTATACGTGGGCGGCTACGGCGAACAGCCCCAGATAGGCACCATCTACACCAATCCGAAGAACGGCAACGTACAGACCGGGCGCATGAGCCGCTACGAATGGCTCAGGCACTATAAGCTGCTGAAGGGCATCGATGGGCTGACGGCTACTCCTATTGAGGTGACCAGCATGAGCGGCCTCGACTTGACCAAAGACTGCTGCAAGCTGATAACACTGAAAGGTGTCGAGCTGACGGAGGCCAACGGCAAGGCCGTATATGCCCCCACCGACGGCAGCGTGACGCTGACCAGCAACTGCGCCAACCGCAACATCAAGGGCATGAGCAACGTAGTGGTGCGCACCAGCACCTATGCCGACTTTGCCAACGCCGTGATGCCCACGGGCAAGGTGAACATAACCGGCATCGCATCGCGCTTCAACAAGACGTGGCAGATACTGATGCGCACGGAGAACGACATTCAGAAAGCCCAATAAGACATTAATAACCCAAGAATCATAAAAAGAAGAACAATATGAAAAAGATTACAAGACTAATGACGCTGGCCGTGACAGTGTTTGCGCTGGCCAGTTGCGAGGACGTTCCAGCCCCGTTTGGAACCGTAGTACCTCCGAAGACAGAAGCCGGAACCACCGACATCGAGCCTGCTGGCTCAGGCACGGCAGCCGACCCCTTCAACATTGCGGCAGCCATTGAGAAGTGCAAGGAAATAGGCTCGACAGCATCCACCGACAAATACTACATCAAAGGCATTGTCGTCAAGGGAGGCACCGCCTCTGGTGGCTACGGCAACGTGTCCTTTGACATGGGCGACACAAAGGACGCTACAACCACCTTCAAGGCTTTCCAAGTGGCAGGAACAGACGGAGCCAAGCTGCCCGACGGCTACACGGTCAATGCTGGCGACGAGGTCGTTGTCTACGGCCCCATCTACAACTACATGGGCAACACGCCTGAGACAGCTGGCAAGAGCGCAGCCTACATCGTGTCCATCAACGGCAACAAGACTGGTGAAGGTGGCGGTGACACCCCACAGGTTGGCGACGTAACGAAGACCGTTGACGGCACCACCGTCACGCTGACCGATACGAAAGCAACCCCGTCAGCCAACAGCATCACCGTAGACTTCAATGCCCAAGGATGGGAGAACGCCCAGCCTGTATCAGACCTCACGCTGGAAGACGGCACAAAGATAACCTTCGCACAGGGCGAAGGCACGATTTCGCCTAAATTCTACGCTGGTACAAAGGGTGTACGCATCTACGCCAAGAACACGATAACCATCACCAGCAGCACCAAGCCCATTGCACAAGCCGTGATGAAATGCGACTCCTACGATGGTGTTGACTGCGTTGGCAACAGCACCCTGACCGCCTCCAACCGTGGCACCACGTTCACCATCATCAACGACCACACGGCACCCAGTGGTGGCACCCAGCTCCGCATACAGACCCTAACCATCACCTACGCACAGTAACAAAAGCCCCTCCACACAGGCTGCAATACCCCCCAAGTATTGCAGCCTTTTTTCATCACAAAAGGTTCCCCCTCGGAAACCAGTGGTTTCTCAGCCGGAACCCAATGGTTTCCCCGCAAGAAACCGATGGTTTCCCACGGAGAACCCATCAGTTTCTTACAGGGAACCAATCAGAAACCACCGACAAGCAGAAGCCACAGAGCGCGAAAAAGCAAAAAACAAAAGGAAAAATTTGGCTGAACGGAAAAAACTTCGTACCTTTGCACCCGCTTTTATGCACAAAAGACAAGTAACATATAATAATTAATAAGCAAAATGAAAAAAGGTATTCATCCAGAAAACTATCGCCCCGTCGTGTTCAAGGACATGTCCAACGGCGATATGTTCCTCTCGCGCTCTACCGCTAAGACGAATGACACCGTAGAGTTCGAAGGCGAAACTTACCCCGTGGTAAAGATTGAAATTTCGAGCACGTCTCACCCGTTCTACACTGGTAAGAGCAAGCTCGTCGACACCGCTGGTCGTGTTGATAAGTTCATGAGCCGCTACGGTAAGGCTGCGAAGAAATAAATAATCTCAAGCCGGAACAAGAAAACTGAAGGCGCGTCCTGGGTAGTTGCATATACCTAAGGCCGCGCCTTTATCAGCTAAAGACGCTAACGATGAAGACTAAGAAACTAATTATCCTTTTTACCTGCGCTTTGGCAATGAGTGCCTGCGGTGGCGACGACGAGCCGATTGTTATCCACAAGCCCACTCCATCCATCGGCGACGACACCAGCGTCAACACAAACAGAAACACCTCTGGGCCTGAGGCTGCCCAGACGCGCTACGAATTTCCTAAGCTGAAGGGCGGCACAAGCGAGGTGATTGTTCATGAGTGCCTGCTCAACAGCGGCCTTAACACGACGGAAACAGGTGTCAACTACAGCTTGGAGTGGGACCATCAGAAACGGGCTACCCGCTGGGTGTGCTACCAGATGTACAGCTCCGTCTGTGCCACAAACTGGAACCGCAACAACTGGCCTAATGGTGACCCGTGGGCATACGACCCCTTCATACCTGAGAGCGAACAGCAAAACACATATAATGAATTGAGCAAGACCAATCCGCCCTTGCCCAACTCCACCTACTATCAGAAAGGGCACATCCTGCCTTCAGCCGACCGACTTTGCTCACAAGAGGCCAATGGGCAGACCTACTACATGACTAACATCTACCCACAGGTGGCCGATTTCAACAGCGGCATCTGGCTCACTATGGAGGGTAAAATACGCACATGGGCCAACCAGTCTGACACCCTATACGTCTGCAAAGGCGGAACCATTGACGACAGCAAGAATATCTTAGGTTATACCATCGCCGAATTTGGCGGCCACACAGGCAACCACATCGTTCCCAAGTATTTCTTCATGGCCGTGTTAAGCAAAAAGGGCAGTCAGCTAAAAGCATTAGGCTTCTGGGCTGAGCACAAGGACGGCACATCGTGGGGAGCATTCAAGGAATATCTATGCAGCGTCGACCAGCTGGAGGAACTGACGGGACTTGACTTCTTCTGCAACTTACCAGACAATACAGAGAACAGTGTAGAAGCTAATTTAACGCTCAGCGACTGGAATCTCAAATAAAAAACATAAATTTTCTTGCTCATCAAAAAGATTTATCGTATCTTTGGGCGGGAAAAACCAACCTAACCATATATCATTAATAATAAAACACTAAAAAGAAATGAAGACAGTTTATGATTTCTCTGTCAAGGACAGAAAAGGAAACGATGTTTCGCTGAAAGAGTATGCCGACGAGGTACTGCTGATTGTCAACACCGCCACCAGATGTGGCTTTACCCCCCAATATGAGGAGTTGGAACAACTCTACAAGCAGTATCACAGTCAGGGTTTCGAGATTCTTGACTTCCCCTGCAACCAATTTGGCCAACAGGCTCCCGGTACCGACGAGAGCATCCATGAGTTCTGCAAGCTGAACTTCGGCACCGAGTTCCCCCGTTTCAAGAAAATCAAGGTCAACGGTGAGGAGGCAGACCCACTGTTTAAGTTCCTGCAAGAGCAGAAGGGCTTTGCTGGATGGGACATGTCGCATAACCTCGCCCCTATTCTGGACGATATATTGTCGAAGAGTGACCCTGACTACAAACAGAAGTCTGACATTAAGTGGAATTTCACCAAGTTCCTCATCAACAAGAAAGGACAGGTGGTTGCCCGCTTCGAGGCTACTGAAAAGATAGCAAACATAGCCAAGCAAATAGAAGAACTATTGAAATAAGCATGGAACACGTAAAATGTCTGATTATCGGCAGCGGCCCTGCTGGTTATACAGCAGCCATCTATGCCAGCCGCTCTAACCTGCATCCGGTAGAATATTGCGGACTGCAGCCTGGCGGACAGCTGACACAAACCACGGAAGTGGAAAACTTCCCCGGCTATCCGCAGGGTGTGGATGGCAACCAGATGATGATGGACCTCAGGGAACAAGCCGAGCGATTTGGCGCTGACATCCGCGACGGCTCTATCACAAAGGTTGACTTTTCGCAGCGCCCCTACAAGCTATGGGCCGAGGACGGTGCAGAGTTAGAAGCCGATACCGTCATCATTGCCACAGGAGCCTCAGCCAAATATCTGGGACTGGACGACGAGCGCAAATACAACGGGCAAGGAGTTTCGGCCTGTGCTACCTGCGACGGTTTCTTCTACCGCAAGAAGACGGTGGCCGTAGTCGGCGGTGGTGATACCGCTTGCGAAGATGCCCTTTACCTCAGTGCACTGGCAAAAAAGGTCTATCTCATTGTGCGCAAGTCTTTCCTTCGTGCCTCTAAAGTCATGCAAGACCGAGTTATGAAGGCTGAAAACATCGAGATTCTCTTTGAGCACAACACGGTTGGCCTGTTCGGCGAAAACGGTGTTGAGGGCGCACATCTGGTAAAACGCCAAGGCGAACCCGATGAAGAACTGGTTGACATTGCCATTGACGGCTTCTTCTTGGCCATTGGCCATAAGCCCAATACCGACATCTTCAAAGAGTGGCTGGAAACCGATGAGGTGGGCTACCTAAAGAAGATTGACGGGACACCACGCACCAAACTGGCAGGTATCTTTGTAGCAGGCGACTGTGCAGACCCCGTTTACCGACAGGCCATCACTGCCGCTGGCACTGGCTGTCAGGCCGCCATCGAAGCCGAGCGCTTCCTGTCTGAGCAAAGATAACATTGACTATCTTCCCAAGAGTCCTTTTAATGGACTCACATACAAAAAGCCCCGCTTCACAGCGAGGCTTTTTCACATAAACTAAATTAATCAACCATAAACCTTAACCATTAAAAATATACTTGTTATCCGATAGGGATATACCCTATACTACTATCTTTTTTAGCGGAAATTCTCTCATTTCCTTTTCTATTTGCAAATGTACAACAAATACCCCCCCCGCGGGTTCACATTCCATTATTTGTAGTTCAATTATCGTTATTCTAACCATAAACGCACTATAAATAACGTTTTTCAAACCAAAACCAACCCTTTTAAGACTTTTTGGCTATCATTTTTACCCATTATTGGAAGAAAAACCGTAATTTCGCAACCGACAACAGATATGGACATAAATAAGACACATCTCTTTATATTAGGCATAGGCGTTCTTTTATTAGCCATTTTCTTCCTGTTAAGATGGCTACACTACCGTACTATGCACATTCGCCGTCAACTGCAGGTGAGTAATACCTTTACCAATATCACCCATGAATTGCTGACACCGCTGACTATTATCAGTGCTTCTGTTGAGAATTTGCGTATGAGTAATCCTGCTGCATTACATGAATACGACCTGATAGACCAGAATATCAAGCGTAGCGTCCGCTTGCTCCACCAAATACAGGAAGCAAGCAAATCGCAGGTTGGCGACCAGAGATTACAGGTCGGCAATGCTGATGTTATGCAATATATCAAGGAAACCGCCTATAGCATCGAACCACTCATGAACATCAAGCAGGTGGGATTTACCATACGTTGCAAACCTGAGAGCATGATGGGCTGGATTGACACTGACAAGATTGACAAGATAATCTTTAACCTGCTATCCAATATCGCCCAATACACAGGAGAAGGAAGCCAAGTAATTCTGGACGTTGCCACCAGCAGGCAGTACGACCGCATTATCATTCGTATCAGCGACGACGGCAACGGCATTCCCCAAGATAGGCTTAGAATGGAGCCTGGCCTGGCCATCACCCACGATTTGGTGCTACTACACCGAGGGACTATTCACAGCGAAAGCATTGAAGGGCAAGGCACTACGTTCCTAATAGAACTGCCCATTAATAAAGAATCCTTCTCCGATTCCCAAATTGACAAGAGCAAGCAAATAGACATTCCGCATGAGGTTGCTACCGACAATATACTGGCTGAGTCACAGTCACAAACCGACATCGGAACTGAAACAACAGACGAGAATGCCCATCGTATTCTCATAGTAGATGACAGCAAGGAACTGCTGATGCTGATGAAACAGTTGATGCAAGGTAAATATCACGTACTAACAGCAACCAACGGGCGCGAAGCCCTTGAGGTCATCCACACTCAGCCTTTGGACTTGATTGTATCAGACGTTATGATGCCCGAAGTCAACGGCTACGAACTGGCGGAATCCATTAAGCAAGACCCCTCTTATGCTCATCTGCCCATCATTCTGCTAACAACCAAAGCACAAGGCGACGACTACATAGAAGCCTTGACTGCCGGAGCTGACGACGTGATGGCCAAGCCTTTCAAGTTGCGCGACCTGCAACTGCGCATTGACAATATCATTGCCAACCGCCAGCACATCTATAGCAATGCACGCCCAGAGAGTGATAATATGGAGACAGAGGGCAATACTCTACCCAATGCCGACGAGGAGTATTTACAGCGAGCCGTCAAGTGCGTCAATGAGCATATTAACGATGCCGACTATGACCGCGAAGCCTTTGCAACCGACATGAGTAGCAGTGTCAGCACCTTATATAATAAGATACGCGCCCTTACGGGAAAGAACGTCACCAGCTTTGTACGCGACATCCGTATTAAGACTGCTTGCCAATTAGCCAAAAAGAATCCAGACCTGCGTGTCAGCGACATAGCCTATAGCGTAGGATTCCGTGACCCCAAGTACTTTGCCACCTCTTTTAAGCGCGTTATGGGTGTGCAGCCTAAAGAATATTTCGACCATCTGAGGCAGCAGGATGCGACACCCATAGCCCCACAAACGTCAACAGACCATTGAGCATTAGCAGTTCATAGCCAAAACGATAGCCCGTCAGTTGCCCCACCCCATAATCAAGCAGATAGCACAACAACGGTGAAGCCACTGCGATGTAAGGCACGCAGCGGTCGTTCACGGCTCTGCGCGTCAGCAGTCCAAAGGCAAACAGACCTAACAGCGGGCCATAAGTATAGGAGGCAATGATATAGATGGCATCCAGCAGACTGGTTGAGTTGACGGCCTTAAACAACAAGATGACAAGAACGAAAAGAACACACATCATACAATGGGTGCGCTTGCGCAGCCTTTCATCGGTAGCGTTTTCTTTAATATCCACACAATAGATGGTCGTCAGCGAAGTCAGTGCAGAGTCTGCACTGGAGAATGAAGCAGCTACGATGCCCAACGTAAAGACAACAGAAACAAGCGAGTTAAGGGTTGGGAACTGAGAGCTAAGAACAATATACTGAGGCAGTAATTCATCGCCAACAGCAGGTATGGGCAAGTTTTGCTGGTGATACCACATCGTCAGCAGTACGCCCAACGAGAGAAACAACAGATTAGCCGGTAGGAAAGCTACACCATAGGTACACATATCCTTCTGCGCATCCCTCAACGTCTTACACGTCAGGTTCTTCTGCATCATATCCTGATTGACACCTGTCATTACCAGCACGACGAACACACCACTTAAAAACTGTTTCCAAAAGTATTGCTTCGACATCCAGTCATCCATGACAAACACTCGCGACAACTCGCTATCGGCCACCGCAACTACGGCCTGTTCCATCGTCATTCCCATGTCGGTCGTCACCTTATATATAATAAGGAGAAGAGCAGCAAAAAGACAAACCGTCTGCAACGAGTCGGTCCACACCAGCGTCTTGACCCCTCCCCGACGAGTGTATAACCATATCAGGCCTACCATGCCCACTACCGTCGCAGCAAAAGGCACACCCATCGGTTCGAATACAAAGCGTTGTAGAATCATGCACACTACATAGAAAGCCACCGCAGCCCCCGTCATCTTCGACAACAGGAAGAATGAGGCTCCCGTCTTGTATGACCTATGTCCCAGTCGCTGGCCCAAATAGCCATAGACGGATGTCAGATTTAGCCGATAATAAAGTGGCAGCAACACGAAAGCCACAACAACATAGCCCAGAATAAAACCCATGCACATCTGCAAATAGGTCATCTGAGTACGCACAACCATGCCCGGCACCGATACAAACGTCACACCTGAAATAGAAGCACCCACCATGCCGAAAGCCACCATATACCACGGTGAGCGACGGTCGGCCCGATAAAATGTCGCATTGGTCGCCTTGCGTCCTGCCCATCGGCTAATGGCAAACAACAAAGCAAAATACACTATGACAACTGCAATTATCACCATAACTGGGCACAAAAGTACGAAATAATTGTCAATTACCAATTGTAGTTATCAATTATTTATTACCTTTGCAGACAGTAATTCCTAACCAACAACAAAAGAACAATGGCAAAACAAAAGAAATTCATCCTGCAAGAACAGGACATCCCCACACAGTGGTATAACATTCAGGCTGATATGGCCAATAAGCCCATGCCACCTATCCATCCAGCAACTAAACAGCCCCTCACCGTTGACGACTTGGCTCACATCTTCCCCCGCGAGTGTTGCATACAGGAGTTGGACACAGAACATCGCTGGATAGACATTCCCGAAGAAGTGCTTGATAAATATAAGTTCTACCGTTCTACGCCATTGGTACGTGCCTACGCGTTGGAAGAAGCCCTTGGAACACCCGCTCATATCTATTTCAAGAACGAGTCGACTAACCCGCTGGGTTCCCATAAAATCAACTCCGCCCTGCCTCAGTGCTACTATGCCAAGCAGGAAGGCACTACCAACGTGACCACAGAAACGGGTGCTGGTCAGTGGGGCATGGCCTTGAGCTATGCAGCCAAGCTGTTCGGACTTGACGCAGCCGTCTATCAGGTGAAGATTACCATGCAGCAGAAGCCCTATCGCTCCTGTGTGATGCGCACCTTCGGAGCTGCCGTAACGGGTTCACCCTCTATGTCAACCCGTGCAGGTAAGGACATCATCACTAAAGACCCTACCCATCCCGGTTCCTTGGGTACAGCTATCTCCGAAGCTGTCGAACTGGCTACTACCACGCCTAACTGTAAGTACACATTAGGCTCTGTACTGAGCCACGTCACCCTTCATCAGACCATCATCGGACTGGAAGCTGAAAAGCAGATGCAGATGGCTGGCGAATATCCCGACATGGTGATTGCGTGCTTCGGAGGCGGTTCCAACTTTGGCGGACTAGCCTTCCCCTTCATGCGCCACAATATCCTTGACGGCAAGACGACTGAATTTATTGCCGCAGAACCTGAGAGTTGTCCGAAACTGACCCGCGGCCAGTTCCGCTATGACTTTGGCGACGAAGCCGGCTATACCCCTCTGCTCCCCATGTTCACACTGGGCCACAATTTCAAGCCCTCTAACATCCATGCAGGCGGACTGCGCTATCACGGTGCTGGCACTATCGTCAGCCAGCTTATCAAGGACAAGATGATGCACGGTGTTGACATTCCGCAGTTGGAATCATTCGATGCAGGTATGCTCTTCGCCCGTACCGAGGGCATCATCCCAGCTCCCGAAAGCTGTCACGCCATTGCAGCCACCATCCGCGAGGCCAACAAGTGCAAAGAGACGGGCGAGCAAAAAGTCATCCTGTTCAACCTTTCTGGTCACGGTCTGATTGATATGCCCAGTTACGAGCAATATATCAACGGTGATTTACAGAACTACACCGTCACCGACGAGATGATTGCCCAGAATCTGGCAGAACTCGACAAATTATAAATAAAAAAAGGCTGCGCATCACAGACGGTGCGCAGTCTTTTTGCTATTCCTCCTTTCACTTATTAGTTAATATCAATCTGGCGAGATACTTTTACTTTCTCCTCGACCAGCTTTGGCAGAGCTACCGTCAATACGCCGTTCTCGACCTTGGCAGAAATCTGCTCCTTGTTTACGTCGTCAGGCAGAATTAGTGTCCGTTCGTACTTAGAGTAGCTGAACTCACGGCGCAGATAGCGCGTGTCCTTGTCTTCCTCCTTGTGTTCTTGCTTCTGCTCCATCTTGATGATGAGGTTGCCCTCGTCATTGATATGTACATTGAAGTCTTCCTTCTTCATGCCCGGGGCAGCCACCTCTACGGTGTATGCCTTGTCGTTCTCCTTGACGTTGATAGCAGGAGCCGTAGCATTGACCTTCGGCATAAAGTCTGCATCAAACAAATCGTTAAACACTGCAGGAATCCAACTGTTCGTTCTCATCATTGGCATCATAATCGTTACCTCCTCATTTCATTTTAATTATACATTACTTATATTGTCTCTTGACAGCCTTCTTGCCGAGGCAAGCGACCTAAAGTTGGTCAGCGGCTCTCACCCTATAAGATGCAAGTTGGATGCCAGTGCGGATGATACGCCATTTTGGCATTATTATACGACAGAATGGCAGCAAGCATAGGATATAGCAGTGCTACTTCTCGAAATGCTGATAGTCTTTCACGGTGCGCCATGAGCCTCCCCAACGGAACCCGTGTTGAATGAAAAGGCGATAACACAGGTCATATTGAGTGAGCTTATACTTAAACGACTTGTTGCGGTCAACATAGGGGTGACCCGTAGCGGGTTGGATAAGCAGGGTGCCATCCTTGCGACGACGGACACAAGGATTGTAGAGCGGGTTCACATCGACAGCCAAGCCACGGGCGTGTTTCGATAACTTCTGACTACCCTCCACTCGGCGGTAACAATAACATGAAGTATTATTTGCCTGCATAGAACGCTCATCGTCATTGTCGTATTCAGAAATAGGACGGATGCGCTCGATGGGGTACCGCTGCCGATATAGTTCGGCAAAGATAGCGCGAAGGTCTTCCGTAATGGCGCGATTGCAGACAAGCATACCCTGTTGCGTCCGCCCATTGAAGTCGATGTGCTGCACATGGAGGGTGTCAAGCTGGAACTGAACAGAAGTCTGCGCCTGTGCCCGGGAGGGCCATAAGGCCATAAGCAAGAACCAGATGACGGGCACCAACAGTGAGGGCAGCAGATTTAGTGTCTTGCAGTCTTTCAAATTGAGCAGTCCCAGTCCCGAACCTGTAATCATGAGCCCGCCCACTATCAGCAGTTCGGCCATCAGCGCATCGCTGACCGCCGTGGCCGACAGCTGGGCTACGACGTAGAACATACCTTGCCACAAGAACAGCACAGGGGCAGCCAGCACCATGCCGAACCCATAGGTGGAGGCGAAGATGGTGCTTGACACGAAATCGAGCGTGGCATTGGTGAAGAGAAAGGTATGGTCGCCCTTCAGTGCCGATATGACGGGGCCAAGCATTGAGAGCGGGCCGATGCAGTAGAGCAAGATGGCTGTCGAAAGGCCATCGCCCAACTTGGCATCGCCATTACCTTTAGAACGGCGGTTGACCAGTCGCTTGAAGTGCCCGTCAATGTCTAATCGCGTACCGACCACACCGCCAACAGCCAGCGCCACGATGAACAGCACGGGATATTGCGACTTGGGCAGACTGGTGATAGTGGCATTCAGCCCGATGGCCAGCGATGCCAGCCCCAAGCCCGTGTAGAGTATTTCCTTGTATTGCTCCTTGACCCCTCGGTTGAGCAGTGTTCCGATGAGCGTGCCAACAATGATGGTACACGTGTTGACTATGGTTCCTACCATTCCTTGTTCCTTACCTTGAGTTTATTGAACCTATCCATCCTAATTCACGCGATTTATGAATTATTCTCCGTGCAAAGATAAGGATAATTCGGGAAAAATGCGTATCTTTGCGACATAATTAACTCTAAAACGATTAAAAGACTATGCAAAGTGACCCTAAACAGTGCCTATACTGCACTAACAATCAGACCCTGCAGGAGCTGATGATTGAGTTTGCACAACTCCGTGTCTCACGCGCCTTCCTCTTCAAAGAGCAGACCTACCGTGGCCGTTGCCTCGTGGCATACAAAGACCATGTGAACGACCTGAACGAACTCAGCGATGAAGACCGCAATGCCTTTATGGCCGATGTGGCACAGGTGACCCGAGCCATGCAAAAGGCTTTCAATCCTGAGAAGATAAACTACGGTGCCTACAGCGACAAGCTGTCGCACCTGCACTTCCACTTAGCCCCTAAGTATGTTGACGGCCCCGACTACGGTGGCACGTTCCAGATGAACCCGGGCAAGGTGTACCTGTCCGACGCAGAGAACCAAGAGCTGATTGACAAGATTAAAGCAAACCTGTAACGCCATGGCTATCGTAAAACCATTCAAGGGAATACGCCCGCCGAAGGAACTGGTGGAGCAAGTGGAGAGCCGCCCATACGACGTGCTGGACTCTGAGGAGGCACGCGCCGAGGCTGGCGACAACGAGAAGAGCCTGTACCACATCATCAAGCCCGAGATTGACTTCCCCGTGGGCACCAGCGAGTACGACCCTCGCGTCTATGAGAAAGCCGCTGAGAACTTCCAGAAGTTTCAGGATAAGGGCTGGTTAGTGCAGGACGCGCGCGAACATTATTATATATATGCCCAGACGATGCAGGGCAAGACACAGTACGGGCTGGTGGTCTGCGCCCACACCGATGACTATATGAAGGGTAACATCAAGAAGCACGAGCTGACCCGCCGCGACAAGGAGGAAGACCGCATGAAGCACGTCCGCGTGAACAACGCCAACGTCGAGCCAGTGTTCTTCGCCTATCCCGACAACGCTGTGCTCGATGCGCTAATTATGCGCTATGCCAAGACGGAGCCTGAGTACGACTTCGTTGCCCCCATCGACGGCTTCCGCCATCAGTTCTGGGTGATTGACGACGACAACGACACGCAGACCATTACCGAGGAGTTTGGCAAGATGCCCAGCCTCTACATTGCCGACGGACATCACCGCTCGGCTGCCGCCGCACTGGTGGGTGCCGAGAAGCAGCAACAGAACCCTGACCACCGGGGCGACGAGGAGTATAACTTCTTCATGGCCGTATGCTTCCAAGCCTCGCAGCTGACCATTCTGGACTACAACCGCGTGGTGAAGGACTTGAACGGCCTGTCGGCAGAGGAGTTTCTGGCTGCCTTGCAGAAGAACTTCACCGTTGAGGACAAGGGAACCGACACATATAAGCCTCAGCGTCTGCACGAGTTCTCGCTCTATCTCGACCAGCACTGGTACAGCCTGACGGCCAAGGAGGGAACCTATGACAACACCGACCCCATCGGGGTGCTCGACGTGGACATCTCCAGCCGCCTGATACTGGACGAGATTCTGAACATCGGCGACCTACGCTCGTCGAAGCGCATCGACTTCGTGGGCGGACTGCGCGGACTGGGTGAGCTGAAGCGTCGCGTGGACTCTGGCGAGATGCGTGCCGCACTGGCCCTCTACCCCGTCACCATGCAGCAGATTATGGACATTGCCGACTCGGGCAAGATTATGCCGCCCAAGGCCACATGGTTTGAGCCGAAGCTGCGCTCGGGGCTGGTGATTCACAAGTTAGCATGACGGACGAGTTTAAGACTATAGCTGACATAAGCGAGGGATATTACACCGAGAAACGGAGTAAGTTCCTCGCTTTTGCCCATCCCGTCCGAACGGTGGACGAGGTAAAGGAGCTCATCGCCCAATACCGCAAGCGATACTACGACGCCCGCCATGTCTGCTACGCCTACATGCTGGGGGCAGAGCGCACGGAGTTTCGCGCCAACGACGACGGTGAGCCTTCAAGCACGGCGGGAAAGCCCATCCTCGGGCAAATCAACTCGCATGAGCTGACGGACATCCTTATCGTGGTCGTGCGCTACTATGGCGGTGTCAACCTCGGCACGAGCGGTCTCATCGTTGCCTACCGCGAGGCCGCCGCCGATGCCATTGCCCACGCCACCGTCGAGACCCGTCAGGTGGAGGAGCTCGTCCGCTACTCCTTTGCCTATCCGCAGATGAACGACGTGATGCGCATCGTCAAGGACATGAACCCGCGCATCGTCAGCCAGACCTACGACAACACCTGCGAAATCGTGCTGTCTATCCGCAAGGGCGAGGCCGACCAGCTGCGCCAGCGACTGGGCAAACTGCTGTAAACACGGAATATGTCCGACAGACAGGCAATAATCCCTAAGAATCCACCGCGGTTTCAGAATTTATGTTTATCTTTGCAAACGGAATTAGAAGCCTTGAAGTTATGACAACAATGCAAATGCAACTCAATGCCGAGCTCTTCGGAGCCCTACAGACCATCTCTGCCGACGAAGGCCTTATGAAGAAAGCCGTGCGCTCGCTCAAGCGCATTGCCGCACAGAAGCAGCATGAGGATGAGGCCGCCAAGTCTATGTCAGAGCTGGAAAAGATTGTCCGCCAAGGAGAAGAAGAGATTGCCGAGGGCAAACTCCAGCCCATTGCCATTGATGAGCTATGGAAGTAGTCCTGCTTAAGAAAGCCCGCAAAGACCGTGATTACTGGAAGCAGACCGGCAACGTAAGAATCATGAAGCGCATAACGGAACTGCTGAAGGACATTGAGCAGCACCCTTTCAGCGGACTTGGCAAGCCTGAGCCACTGAAAGGCAACCTGCAAGGAAAATGGAGCCGCCGCATTACCGACGAGCACCGCATGGTCTATTCCATCAGCAGCGGTCGCATCTACGTCTATGTCTTCTCGCTGAAAGGCCACTATCAATAAGTGCATAACCATAAGATGAGCAACAAGCAGAAAGACTACGTGTCGCACGGCACATTCACCCTCACCTTCAGCGAAGGCACCCTAAAGGGCGAGTTCTTCTAAAGCACACACCACGCCAAGCGAAAAAACAAGGTACAGGGCGACCGCTCCAATGATTGAGGGCGGTCGCTCCATTCATTAAGGGCGGCCGCCCTTAATCATTAGGCCGTGCGCCCCCAGACCAGACGCACAAGCTCCGCACCCCTCACGCAACGGCTCGGCACCCCATCCCGAGTGCCTCCTTACCCCTTCCCGAGCCGCTCGGGACAACGTAAGGAGCGGCTCCGCACTGGGTGCGCACAGCCTCGGCACACGGTGCGCATTGGGTCGGCATACAATACAAAAAGGCTCGGCACATTGCACCGAGCCTTTTCACTATTTATAAGATACTGGTTATTGCAGGCAATACTGCGCACACATCTCGGCGCAACGCTCACCGTCGACACCGGCGGAAACGATGCCGCCGGCATAGCCTGCACCCTCGCCACAGGGGAAGAGCCCTTGCAGACGGACGTGCATCAGCGTATCGGCATGGCGGACGATGCGGACGGGACTGGACGTGCGCGTCTCTACGCCTATCAGCACTGCCTCGTTGGTGAGGAAGCCGTGGCTCTGCCGACCGAACTGCTTAAAGCCCTCCTGCAGGCGGCGACCGACGGACGGGGGCAGCCAGAAGTGGAGGGGCGACGATATAAGCCCAGGGGCATACGACGAGCGGGGCAGGTCGTAGCTCAAGCGGCGGTTCACGAAGTCGGCCATGCGCTGGGCTGGAGCGGTCTGCCGCATATTGCCCTGCTGCCAGCAGTTGCGCTCCAGCTCCTCTTGGAAGCGCAGCACGCGCAGCGGGTCGTCGCCCTCGATGTCCTCGGCTCGCGTCTCGACCACCATGCCGCTGTTCGACCACTGACCACCGCGGTTCGACGGGCTCATGCCGTTGACCACAATCTGCTGCTTGTCGGTGGCTGCGGGGATGACAAACCCACCCGGACACATACAGAAGGAATAGACACCGCGACCGTCGACCTGCGTCACAAACGAGTATTCGGCAGCGGGCAGATAGCGCCCACGGCCCTGCTTGTTGTGGTATTGCAACTGGTCTATCAGCATCGACGGATGCTCCAGACGCACGCCCACGGCAATGCCCTTGGCCTCCAGCTCCACGTGGCTGTCGGCTAAGTATCGGTACACGTCGCGTGCCGAGTGGCCCGTTGCCAAGATGACCGGACCGCGCCATTCGCGACCGTCGGCCGTCACGGCACCCACCACCCTGTCGGCTTGCACCAGCAGACTTGTCATCTTAGTCTGGAAATGCACCTCACCGCCTGAACGCAGGATGGTGTTGCGCATATTCTCGATGACGCGCGGCAACTTGTCCGTCCCGATGTGCGGATGGGCATCGGCCAGGATGTTCGTCGACGCTCCGTGCTGGCAGAACACGTTCAGAATCTTCTCCGTCGAGCCTCGTTTCTTTGAGCGCGTGTACAGCTTACCGTCGCTATATGCCCCGGCACCGCCCTCGCCAAAGCAGTAGTTGCTCTCTGGCGCCACCTGCTGTGTCTTCGTAATCAGCGACAAGTCCTTCTTGCGCTCATGCACATCCTTGCCACGCTCCAGCACGACGGGGCGCAGGCCAAGCTCAATGAGGCGGAGGGCAGCAAACAGCCCCCCGGGCCCCGCACCCACCACAACGACCTGAGGCCGTCCCGTCACGTCGGGATAGTCCGTTGCAACATACTCATCCTGCTGCGGTTGTTCGTTGATGTAGACACGCACCTTCAGGTTGACAAAGATGGTGCGCTGGCGGGCATCAATGCTGCGGCGCAGTATGCGCAGGGCCGTCACCGTGCGCACGTCGAATCCATGCTCGTCGGCTATATAGCCGCACAGCGATTGCTCGTTGGCAGCCACCTGCGGCAGCACCCGCACCTGATACTCCTGTATCATTCCTTCCCAAAGAGGTCGTTGATTTCCTCTATCTCATCCTCATCAAACCACTTGCCCAGCCGCTCCTTCGCCTTGGCCTGTATCTCAGGGTCAACGTCGGTCCACACCTTCTTCAGCACAAACAGCAGCACGCCCAAGTCGTCCGTCAGTCCGGCTATGGGTATGGCATCGGGAATCACGTCGAGCGGACTAATCATGTAGCCCAGTGCTCCGATAATCATAGCCTTGTTGGTTGTGCTCACCTTGTCGCTTTGCAGCGTATAGAACAGAATCAGCGCGGCATACACTAACTTAGCACCCGCCCGCTTGGCGATGCTTGAAATCTTCTCAACAAAGTCCGTCTGCGAGAACTTGTTGGCATAACTCATAAAATCGGGTAACTCCATCTTTCTATTTACAATTTAAGGGTTTACAATCTATTCCTTGAGCCTGAGCACACGAATCCCCGTGTGCGAAGGGTGTTTCTGCAGGTACTGGCGCAACGTCATAGGCTCAGTTACCACCTTGCGGTGTAGCTGTGAAGCGTTGAGCAGATGCAGCCCGTCCTGCCGCCAGACGGCAAAGCCCAGATGGGCTATGTCCAGCCCCTTCTTGTTGCAGGTGATGGCTATGATGTCGCCGTCCTTCACTGCCTGCCTGAGCAGTGCCGTGTTCTTCACCTCCCCCTTGGGAATGTAGCGGAACGTCTTGCCCGTCAGCGCCTGCTCCTGCCGACGGATGACGGGCACCAGTGCCACATTGGCCTTCAGTGCCTTGTAGTAGTCGGGGTGCTGGCTCATATATCCCACCCTGATGTGCTGCAGGGCAATAAAGGGCGGATTGGGCTGCTGCACCTCGCTGACCAGCCCCATCCGCTGCTTATCCACTATCCAGTCAGTGAAGTAGTGCAGCCGACTGGCATAGCCGTCAAGCACTCCCTGCCGATAGCGCAACGTGCGGAGCTGTTGCAGGAAGTCGGTCCACTGGCGTTTCTCTTGGCGCACGCACAGGGTGAGCGCCGCCACCGTCTCCACCAGCGTGGTGCAGTCCAGCTGGCGCGTGTTGACCACCAGCTGTTCGTCGTCGTTCACTTCCAATGTGTGCGCCACGTATGGTGTGCCGTGAAACTGGCGGGCGAACCACAGCGTGGAGGCTTGTCGCGGAGCCTGCGCCAGCAGTCGGCAGACCGTCAGACTGTCGGCGCGCGTATATGTCACCTGCGCCGAGGCCGTCAGCCCCAGCATCAGGGCCATCACACCTATTATTATATAATGCCTCATGACCCTTGTTTCTTTTTATAGCGCGAGCGCAGTCCAAAGTTATAGCCCACGTAGACGCACACCTCGCCCAAGACGTTGTTGGCTGCAAAGCGCGAGTTCCGATAGTTAAAGGTGCGCACGATGGCATTGGCCCCAGCATACCAGCGCATATTGTTATACACCACGCCAAATCGTCCGATGGCATCCAGATTGAAGTTCGACACGGAGAAGCCCTGCGTGTCGGCCTCGGCTGTCTCACCTCGGCTCTTCTTGTAGGCCAGTGCCACAGAGCCACTGGCACAGAACAGACAATGGCGGGCAAACACCCAGTTATAGGCATAGCCCACCGACGCATTGACGTTGTAGTACTTAATGCTGTTGAACATCAGACCGCTATCCAACTTCACCTGCTGCGCCCGATAGCGTTCGTCCAGCAACCGCTCAAAGGCGGCATGGTCGAAGTCAATGCTGTTGTTCATATACCCAATGCCTGCGAGCCATGAGCCGCAGCTGATTTTCTGCTGTGTGCTCTGCGCAAAGGCAGCAGGATAAGAGAATCGCTGATGGTTGAAGATGTAGTAGACATTGAACCCCGTAGTGCCGATATTGATGCCGCTAAAGGGTACGTCCTTCAAGGCGTAGGGGTCAATATCCTTCCCGAAGTCGACTTCGCGTATCATGTAGTTGTTACGGGTGTGGTGATAGAACACGTCGGCACCAACCTGCGCACTATAGAAGCTGGCATCAATGCCTTGCCAGCCTGATGAGTTAAGGTTGAAGTTAATGTTGCTCAGGTCAATGGTGTAGCCCAGAAACACCCATCGCCACCCGAAATAGGGGCCAACCTTCACACCCGTGCGGGGCGAGAACGAAATCGACTGCCCCTTATCGCCCGTGGTGCTGAGCTGGTAGTTATCATAGATATAGCGTCCCAGCAGCATGGCTGACCAGTCGTAGTGCTGTGGCTCCACATAGTTCTCGTCAATATAGCTGAACCCACGGATAAGTCGGGTAAGCCAGCTGAGCTTCTTAGCAGACTGCTCCGTAGCGAGCGTGTCCACGGTGAGCGTATCGGAAGCCCATGCTCCCAAGCCCATCATCGTCATCATCACTATCGCTATCAGCCTGCTCTTCATCTCGTTCAGAATTTCCCTAAGATACGGTCGAGCACCCAGTTGACTGGCGTGGCCGACACACTGGTACACCCACAGACCCCAATGCCCTGCAGATGCTCACAGACACTCTTAATGATAGGATATTGCACGTAAGGGGGATTAGGCACCGTCAGGGTCTGCGTGCCCTCGCTGGTATGCAACTTGATAGGCTGGTAGTCGAACACCGAGAAGCTGACCGAGCCTTGGTCGCCAATAATCTCGATGCGGTCTTCGCGAGCCGACTCATGAGCGACGAAGCACCACGAACCACTGCCCGGCAGGCCTCCCTCAAACTCGAAACAGGCACAGACGGAATCCTCCGCACCGTACAGCCCGCCCCGATTGGCACGGATGCCACGCGCCTCGATAATCACGCCAAAGATGTGTTGCAAGAGGTCGAGCTGGTGAGGAGCAAGGTCGTAGAAGTAGCCACCCCCAGCAACATCAGGCTGCAACCGCCAGGGCAACTGCCCGTTCTTCGCATCGTCCACATCGCGAGCCGGCACGGCAAAGCGTATCTGTACGTTGATGGTCTTTCCGATAATGCCGTTGTCTACGATTTCCTTCACCTTCTGGAAATAGGGCAGATAACGGCGGTAATAGGCAACAAAGCAAGGGACACCCGTCTGCTCGCTAACTCGGTTGACACGGGCACAGTCTTCATACGAGGCAGCCAGCGGCTTCTCCACATATACGGGTTTGCCTGCCCTCATGGCCATAATGGCAAACGTGGCATGACTGCTGGGCGGTGTGGCCACATAGACGGCATTCACGTCGGGGTCGTCTATCAGCTCCTGCGCATCCGTGTACCACTTGGGAATACCATGCCGCTCGGCATAGCTGCGCGCACGCCGTTCCTGACGGCTCATAACCGCCACCACACTGGAGCCCTCTACTTCCGAGAAGGCTGGCCCGCTCTTCAGTTCCGTCACCTCACCGCATCCGATGAAGCCCCATTGCAATATTTTCATAATTTATCTTTAAAGATGGTGCAAAGATACGAAAAAATGCCTACCTTTGCAAAACTCAACGAAAAAATAGTATCAAAAAGATGGAAAACCAACAAGAATACGCACTGATGAAAGCCCGAGGGTATCGTGGAGTGATTGCCACGGGACTGCGACTTTACGCCACGTCATTCCGCAAGGTATTCAAGGCCACGTGGCTTTACACGCTGCTTTTCTCACTTGTTGCCGCTGCTATTGGCGTACTGCTGACAACCCAGTTGCTGCCTGTCGGACTGCAGATGGCCGCTTTGCCTCAATACAAATGGCTGCTCGCACAAGAGCATTGGCCGCTTATCACTGCCGTCATACTGTTGTTTGTCATCAACTGCGGCCTGTTAGTA
Organism: uncultured Prevotellaceae bacterium; assembly: GCA_947174945.1. GTDB lineage: Bacteria > Bacteroidota > Bacteroidia > Bacteroidales > Bacteroidaceae > Prevotella. The sequence goes on from CAMWKZ010000016.1 coordinate 24,400, forward strand.
TTCATCTATCGGGCAGCAGGGCGAGGCCTCAACCTGTTTCGCTCGCTGCGCGCTGCACTGAAAGCAGCCCTCCGTCACTGGCTGTTGACACTGGGTATTGTCATAGCGGGCGGAGTGGTGATGCTGTTCGTCTGCCTTTTGTGTAGTCTGCCCGTCATCATTCTGACCACGGCCAGCCTGCAAGCCCAAATGGGTACCTTGATAGGCGACCCGTTGGGTATGCCGTCTTATTTGGCTGCGCTCGCTGGCGGCACATGGCTGCTGACAGCCTTCCTTCAGGCGTACATCCTCCTCAGCCTATTGTTTGTAGGCTACTATGCCTACGGTTCTGCCGAGACGCAGCAACAGGAACGTGAACAACAAAAGCTAAACATACCATCATGAAGAAGATTCTCTTTATCGACCGCGACGGTACCATCATCCGCGAACCTGCCGACGAGCAGATAGATTCGTTTGAGAAACTGCAGTTCGTGCCGCGCGCCATCAGTAGCCTTGCCTTCTTGCGACAGCATACGGACTACGTGTTCGTCATGGTCAGCAATCAGGACGGACTGGGTACAGCAGCCTTCCCTGAAGATACGTTCTGGCCTGTCCACAACTTTATCCTTGACACGCTGAAGGGCGAAGGCGTTGAGTTCGACGACATACTGATAGACCCTCACTTCCCTGAGGACAATGCTCCCACACGGAAACCGAACACTGGGCTGGTGGAGAAATACATGAATAACCCCGAATATGACATACAGCACAGCTACGTCATCGGCGACCGAGACACCGACCGCCAGTTTGCCCAGAACATCGGATGCGGTTTTCTTCAGATTGGCGACTGGGACAAGGCTACAGCCATAGCCTACGGTGGTGAGCGCACAGCCGAAGTCCGACGCGCCACCAAGGAGACGGACATATATATCAAGGTAGACCTTGACGGCAACGGGCATTGCGACATTGAGACGGGACTGGGATTCTTCGACCACATGCTGGAGCAGATTGGCAAGCACGGAATGCTTGACCTGACCGTCAAAGTGAAAGGCGACCTGCATGTAGACGAGCATCACACCATCGAGGACACGGCACTGGCGTTAGGCGAATGCCTACTCAAAGCATTAGGCGACAAGCGCGGCATTGAGCGCTATGGCTATGCGCTGCCTATGGACGACTGCCTTTGCTCCGTCTGTCTCGACTTCGGAGGCCGCCCCTGGCTGGTTTGGGACGCTGAGTTTCACCGCGAAAAGATAGGCGAGATGCCCACGGAAATGTTCCTGCACTTCTTTAAGAGCTTGAGCGATGCAGCCAAGATGAACCTGAACATCAAGGCCGAAGGACAGAACGAACACCATAAGATAGAGGGTATCTTCAAGGCACTGGCACGTGCACTGAAGATGGCCGTCCGCCGCGATGTCTACCACTACGAGTTGCCCTCTACCAAAGGAATGCTATAATGACCGACGACAAGACACTAAGGATGCAGCAGCTCGTCCGCGAGTTGAACGAGGCCAGCGATGCCTACTACAACGGGCACACGGAGCGCATGACCGACTACGAGTGGGATGCCCGCTTCGACGAACTGCGGCGACTGGAACAAGAGACGGGCACTACCCTGCCCGACTCGCCTACGCAACAGGTCAGCGAGGACAACATAACGGGTCAGAAGGAAGAACATGAGTTTGCTACCCTATCGCTCGCCAAGACAAAGCAGGTGCCAGAGCTCGTTAAATGGGCAGGGCAAAAGCCCATCTGGCTATCATGGAAGCTGGACGGCCTGACGTTAGTAGCCACCTACGACGGTGGACGACTGTCGAAGGTCGTTACGCGCGGCAATGGTCACACTGGCACGAATATCACTCATCTGGCAACGGCCATCAGCGGTATTCCTGCCACCATCCCCTCACTGGGGCACACCGTCATCCGTGGCGAGGCCGTCATCTCCTACGATGACTTCGACCGTTTCCTGATGGAGAGCGGTGCCGACTACGCTAACCCACGCAACTTAGCCTCGGGCTCGCTCACGCTGAAAGAGGTGGACGAGGTGCGCCAGCGCCACATCCAGTGGCTTCCCTTTACCTTAGTATATACAGAGGAGGCCATCAACAGCTGGGGCGAGCGCATGGACTGGCTCGACCGACAGGGCTTTACCACTGTTGAGCGACTGCTTTTGGCATCGCCCGATGAGGATGCCGTGGAAAAGGGCATTGCCACCTTTACCGAGAAAGTCACTACGAAGCAGAACCCATTCCCCGTTGACGGACTGGTCATCTGCTACGACGATACCGCGTATGCCCAGACGGGCAGCGTCACCGGCCATCATGCCACCCGTGCAGGACTGGCCTTCAAGTGGGAGGACGAAGCAGCCGAGACCACGCTCCGCGAAGTAGAGTGGTCGTGCGCCGCCAGCACTATCTCGCCCGTTGCCATCTTTGAGTCTGTCGAGCTGGAGGGCACTACCGTCAAGCGGGCCTCGCTCTGTAACATCAGCGAGTGCGAGCGATTGGGCATTGGTGCAGCGGGTACGCGATTGCAAGTCATTAAGGCCAACAAGATTATCCCCAAGGTGGTTCAGGTGGTAGAGCGCATAGGGACATTCACCGTGCCCGACCAGTGCCCCGTCTGCCACGCTGCCGCCACCGTCAAGGTCAGCGAGGCAAGTGGTACGAAGACACTGCACTGCACCAACGACGAGTGTCCCGCCAAGCAGCTGAAGAAGTTTGCCCGCTTCGTGTCCAAGGAGGGCATGAACATTGACGGCATTTCCGAGCAGACGCTTTCCAAGTTTATCAACCTCGGATGGGTCAGCGAGTATGCCGACCTGTACGACCTGCGCAGTCACATCCGCGAGCTGGCTCAGATGGAGGGCTTTGGCGAGAAGTCGGCTTCAAACATCATGCGCAGCATCGACAAGTCGCGACAAGTGGAGGCGCACCGACTGCTTTATGCGCTGAATATCCCACTCTGCGGGCTTGATGTCTGCAAGCGACTGCTGGCAGCCTATACACTCAGCGAACTCATTAGCGAGGCCACCCGCCAGAGCGACGACCTCTTTGCCACTCAGACGGAACCGCAGGACGTGTTTGCCCACGTTGCAGGCATTGGGCCAGAGAAGTCGGCCCAGTTTGTGCGATGGTTCCGCGACGAGCACAACATGGCACGCTATCGCCGACTGCTGGAGCAAATCAACGTCACGCAGGCCGAACTAGCACCAAAAGGCAACCGCTGCGAGGGGCTGACATTTGTCATTACGGGCGATGTCAACCACTACAAGAACCGCTCGGAACTAAAGAACTACATCGAGTCGCAGGGCGGCAAGGTGGCTTCGGCAGTCAGCGGCTCCACGTCGTTCCTGATAAACAACGACGTGGCATCAACGTCCGGCAAGAACAAGAAGGCACTGGCGCTGGGCATCCCCATCATTTCAGAAGACGAATTTATAACGAGATACCAACATGAAACAGAAACTTAAACCCGCAACGCTCTGCGTGCAGGCAGGCTGGCAACCCAAGAACGGCGAGTCGCGCGTTCTGCCTATCATCCAGAGCACCACCTTCAAGTATGATAACACGGAGGAAATGGCCGACCTCTTCGACCTGAAGAAAGAGGGCTATTTCTATACCCGACTGCAGAACCCCACCAACGATGCCGTGGCTCAGAAGATAGCCGCGCTGGAGGGCGGCGTGGGTGCCGTGCTCACCTCGTCAGGACAGGCAGCCAACTTCTACGCCGTGTTCAACATCTGCGAGGCGGGCGACCACATCGTCACCTCCAACGAGATATACGGCGGCACGTACAACCTGTTTGGCGTGACACTGAAGAAGCTGGGCATCGAATGTACCTTCGTATCGCAGGAGGCATCGGAGGAGGAAATCTCCGCAGCCTTCCGCCCCAACACCAAGGCACTGTTCGGCGAGACCATATCGAACCCTGGCTGCCAGATTCTGGACATTGAGAAGTTTGCCCGCATCGCCCATCAGCACGGTGTACCCCTGATAGTGGACAACACCTTCCCCACTCCCATCAACTGCCGCCCCTTTGAATGGGGTGCTGACATCGTGACCCACTCTACCACCAAGTACATGGACGGCCATGCCACACAGGTGGGCGGCTGCGTTGTCGACAGCGGCAACTTCGACTGGGATGCCCATGCCGACAAGTTCCCCGGGCTGACGACACCTGATGAGTCGTACCACGGACTGACCTACACCAAGGCGTTTGGCAAGATGGCCTACACCACCAAGCTGGTGGCGCAGCTGATGCGCGACCTCGGCAGCATTCCTGCTCCGCAGAACTCGTTCCTGCTGAACATCGGTCTGGAGACGCTGCACCTGCGTGTGCCGCGCCACTGCGAGAATGCCCAGCGCGTGGCCGAGTTCCTTGCGCAGGACGAGCGCGTGGCATGGGTACACTATAGCGGACTGCCCACGGACAAGAACCACGCACTGGCGGAGAAGTATCTGCCCAACGGCTCATGCGGCGTCATAGCCTTCGGACTGAAGGGCGACCGCCAGACGGCCATCCAGTTTATGGACTCGCTGCGCATGATAGCCATCGTGACCCACGTGGCCGATGCCCGCACCTGCGTGCTTCACCCGGCATCGCACACCCATCGCCAGCTGAGCGACGAGCAGTTGCGCGAGGCCGGCGTGGCCCCCGACCTGATTCGTCTGAGCGTTGGCATTGAGGACTGCGGCGATATTCTCAGCGACATCCGTCAGGCTCTTGACAAGATAGGATGAGCAACATCGTGATGCTCATGGTGCGGGCGGCACGCCCCAGTCGCACGGCTGACATGAAGGCGGTGGCCAAGCCTTTCTTCATTAAGAAAGGCTACGAGGCAATGACCTTCTTCGGCACTATCATCACCCACACGGTTCAGGAGGCCGAGGCGTTCAACCGGCGCTTCGGCCCGCTGAAGCATCACGAGCTCATACACCTCTATCAGGCTCGCAGCACCCACGACTCGTGGCTGTGCTTCTATGTGCTCTACGGCTGGTACTGGCTTGGTGCCTGCCGCTATGGTCGCAGGTTGCGCAATGCGGGCTACCTGCTGAACCCTTTTGAGATGGAGGCTTACGCCCACATGGACGACCTCAACTACCTAAAAGACAAGCATAGCGGCACCACTGGGTGGCGCCGCTATGCTAAGATGTCGCTGGACGAGCGGTTGCAGGCTTACTTGGCACGGAATGCCTCGGCCTGAGAGCGTATCAGCTCGGCATCGTCGAAGTAGTTGATGCGCATGGCCTCGCGCACCTCGCTCATGGTCTGTGCTGCCGTCTCGCGAGCGCGCTCTGTTCCCTTGCGCAGTATATTGTAGATTTCGGGAATGTCCTGTTCGAACTCATGGCGACGCTGGCGCATAGGCTCGAGAAACTCGTTCAGTATCTGGTTCAGCAGCTTCTTGCACTTCATGTCACCCAGTCCGCCACGGCGGTAGTGGTCTTTCAGCTCGTCCAAGTTCTGGTATTCGGGCAGATACTTGGCGAAGTGGTCGTCGCACGAGAAGGCATCGAGATAGGTGAACACGGCGTTGCCCTCGACGTGGCCTGGGTCGTTCAGGTTGACGTGCTCGGGGTCGGTGTACATCGAGCGCACCTTCTGCCATACGGTGTCAGCATCGTCGGAGAGGTAGATGCAGTTGCCGAGCGACTTCGACATCTTCTCCTTGCCGTCCGTTCCGGGCAGTCGGCGGGCTGTGGCGTTCTCGGGCAGCATGATGTTAGGCTCCACCAGCACGGGGGCATATACCTGATTGAATCGGCGCACGAGTTCGCGCGTCACCTCGAGCATGGGCTCCTGGTCTTCACCGGCAGGCACGGTAGTGGCTTTGAACAGCGTGATGTCGGCTGCCTGACTGACGGGGTAGCAGAAGAAGCCAAGGGGTATGCTCTCGCCCTCGAAGCCGCGCATCTTCACCTCCGTCTTCACCGTCGGGTTGCGCTGTACGCGGCTGACCGATATGAGGTTCATCAGATAGGTGGTCAGTTCGGCCAACTCGGGTATCTGGCTCTGGATAAAGAGCGTACACTTCTCAGGGTTGAGACCTGCCGAGAGGTAGTCGAGCGCCACGTTGACGATGCTCTGGCGTATCTTCTCAGGGTTGTCGGCATTGTCGGTCAGTGCCTGCACGTCGGCCATGAAAACGAACATCTTGTCATAGTCGCCAGCCTCCTGCAGCTCTACGCGACGGCGCAGCGAGCCGATGTAGTGGCCCAGATGCAGCTTGCCTGTGGGACGGTCGCCCGTCAGTATTATCTTTCCCATTATTCTTTCTTTTGTTATTCAGTTCTTAAAACTGGCTGCAAAATTACGAAATAATCATGAAACAGCCAAACATTAACCAACAAAACAAATGGGGGCAACGCAGGGGGCACATCGTGCGGACACGGTCGGCACACGATGCGGACGTGCTCGGCACATGATGCGGACGCGGTCGGCACATGGTGCGGACGCGGTCGGCGCATGGTGCGGATGCGGTCGGCGCATGGCGTAACCCTTGTCGGCAGTGCGCAAAAGTGCGCAAAGTAGGGTTTGCACACTTTTGCAAACCCTTTTTCTTGTACGCTCCAGATATTTTTCGTACCTTTGCGATAGAAATAAGTCGTAAACTGCAAATCGTCAAAAAACAAGTGATATGGTACTGACCGACCGCGAACTCTTCCTGCTCATCATCTGCACCGTGTTCTACGTCACCTTATTTATAATGGTGCTACAGTGGAACCGCCGCAAGCTGCAACTGCTGCAGAGCCGACTGGACAACATACACGCCATGCAGAAGCTCGCCGTCATCGAGCAGCGCACCACCGATACGACGTCGCTCTTTGCCACGGACATATACCACCGCGTGAAGCAATGTCTGGACGAGGGACGGAGCCTGCAGCCCGGCGAATGGCACGAACTGGCGGAAGCCGTGAACGCCACTTATGCGGGATTTACCGACAAGCTCTACAGCCTCTACCGCATGAGCGAGCAAGACTTGCACGTCAGTCTGCTCATCAAGATTAGGTTGCAACCGAAGGACATCGCCACGCTGACCGCCCACTCAAAGGAAAGCGTGTCGTCCACGCGCAGCAGGCTCTATCAAAAAGTGTTCGGACAGAAAGGCTCGACACGCGACTGGGACGACTTTATACTATCCATATAATAATTAACAACGTATTGCGTATGATTGAATACTTCTTAGCAAACACATGGCAAGTATGGGCCATCATAGCCGTACTGTGCCTCATCATGGAACTTACGTCGGGCGACTTCTTTATCATCTGCCTGTCCATCGGAGCACTCGGGGCAGCCGTCGTTGCCAGCCTGCTGGGCAACAGCTTCTATCTGCAACTACTTAGCTTCATCATCGTGTCGCTCGTGGCACTGCTATATGTGCGGCCAGCCGCCAAGCGGTGGCTACACAAGGGCGAGGACAAGCGCGTGAGCAATGCCGACGCACTGCTGGGGCGCACAGGCCGCGTGACCGAGGACATCAAGGCGGGCAACAACGGCTACGTGCAGATTGACGGCGACCAGTGGCGGGCCGTCAGCTCACAGGACATTGCCGCAGGCACCACCGTGCGCGTCGTCGACCGCAACAGCACCATCATCACCGTGGAAACTCTTTAACCAAATAAACAAAAAGCATTATGAAAACTAACTCTGAGTACAAAAACATGGCCCTGCAGTCGCTGGAGGGCAACTGGGCAAAGGCCGCGCTGGCTTCGTTGATTACCTTTATCGTTATGGAAGCCATCGGCTCGGGCCCGTCTTTCTTCATGCAACCTACCCCCCCCAGCCTGATATGGCAGGGCCTCGTCCCCATCCTGTTACTGCCTATCTCATGGGGACTTATGGTATTCTTCCTACGCATTGTACGCCGAGAAGACCCTGCCTACAGCAGGCTCTTCGACGGTTTCCATCAGTACGGTCGCATTCTCTGGGCTGAACTGCTGAAGGGCATCTACGTCTTTCTATGGACGCTGCTGCTCGTCATCCCCGGCATCATCAAGACTTATTCATACGCCATGACCGAGTTTATCCTGCAGGACAACCCCGACATGAACGGCGAGCAGGCCATCTGCGAGAGTATGCGAATGATGCAGGGACACAAGATGCAGCTCTTCCTGCTCGACCTTAGCATGATTGGCTGGTTCATCCTCTCCTGTCTCACGGCGGGCATCGGCTTCCTGTTCCTCGTTCCCTATGTCTATTCGGCACACGCCCACTTCTATGAGGAGCTGAAGGAACAACAATTCTAAAGCATTCAAATCATTAAATTACAGATTACAACTATGGACATTATGAGTTACGTACTGATTACCATCGTCGTGCTGGTGGTTATCTTCGCCAAGATGGCACTGGTGATTATCCCACAGTCGGAAACCAAGATTATCGAGCGTCTCGGACGCTACTATGCCACGCTGAACCCGGGCATCAACATCATCATCCCCTTCATCGACCGCGCTAAGGACATCGTAGTGCTGAACCGGGGCCGCTATGCCTACTCTAACTCCATCGACCTGCGCGAACAAGTCTACGACTTTCCCTCGCAGAACGTGATTACGAAGGACAACATACAGATGGAAATCAACGCCCTGTTGTACTTTCAGATTGTCGACCCGTTCAAGGCGGTGTATGAAATATCCAACCTGCCCAACGCCATCGAGAAGCTGACGCAGACCACACTGCGTAACATCATCGGTGAGCTGGAGCTGGACGAGACACTGACCTCGCGCGACACCATCAACACCAAGCTGCGTGCCGTGCTGGACGATGCCACCGACAAGTGGGGCGTAAAGGTCAACCGAGTAGAGCTGCAGGACATCGTGCCACCCGCAACGGTGCTCAACGCGATGGAGAAGCAGATGCAGGCCGAGCGTAACAAGCGCGCCCAGATTCTGACCTCGGAGGGTGAGAAGGCTGCCGAGATTCTGGCATCTGAGGGTGAGAAGACGGCTATCGTCAACAAGGCCGAGGCTGCCAAGCAGCAAGCCATCCTGCACGCCGAGGGTGAGGCTCAGGCTCGCATCCGCAAGGCCGAGGCCGAGGCCAAGGCCATCGAACTGATTACCGAGGCCGTGGGCAAGTCGACCAACCCTGCCAACTACCTGCTGGCACAGAAGTACATACAGATGATGCAGGAACTGGCACAGGGCGACAAGACCAAGACAGTCTACCTGCCCTACGAGGCCAGCAACCTCTTAGGCTCGATAGGAGGCATCAAGGAACTGTTCAAGGGAGAATAAAAAAAAGAGGCTCAGGCCTCTTTTTTTTATTTTATTCGTCTTTCTTCAACGGGATGGTAAAGCTGAACGTTGAGCCTTCGCCCTCAACCGACTCCACATAGGCATCGCCTCCGTTCCTGCGGGCAAAGTCCTGACAGAGCTGCAGTCCAAGTCCCGAGCCTTCCTCACCGCCCGTTCCGTAGGTGGTCTCACCCTTATGGAAGATGGTGTCCACACGGTCGGCAGCAATACCCACACCGTGGTCGCGCACACAGATGCGAGCCATGTCGCCCTCGCGCTTATAGAACACCTCAATGCCCTTCCCCTCTGGGGTGAACTTAATAGCATTGGAGATGAAGTTACGGATGACGGTCTTTATCATATCGTTGTCGGCATGAACCGTCATCTTCTCGTCGGACGGCAGGAACTTCAGAGGTATCTTCTTCATCTCGGCAATCATGACGAAGATGTCAACAACGCCCGGTACAATATCGTCAAGGTCGGTGTCCTGATATACAACGTTCAGGCGGCCCGTCTGGCTCTTAGTCCACTTCAGCAGGTTGTCCAGCAGGTCGTGCGTCTCCTCCGACTCACGATTGGCCTTATCCAACAGCCCAAAGATTTCGTCGCCGACGGCTTCCCTTGACACCACATTCACGGCCAAGTTAAGCACCATGCGGATGCTGGCCATAGGAGAACGCAGGTCGTGCGCAATCACCGAGTACATCTTATCGCGGTTATTGATAGTGCGGCGCAGCTCCTCGTTCTGACGCACGATGATGCGCTTGGCGGCTACCAGCTGTATCTGGTGCATCACGCGCATCAACAGTTCTTCCTTATTAAAGGGCTTCGACAGGAAGTCGTTGGCTCCCACTTGGAAGCCATGCACCAAGTCTGACGGGCTGTTCAGGGCCGTCAGGAAGATGATAGGAATATCTTGCGTCTCGGGGTCTTTCTTCAGGATGGTTGCCGTATCGAAGCCGCTAATGCCGGGCATCATCACGTCCAGCAATATCAGGTCGGGCTTCTCCTTTTTAGCCTGCTCAATACACAGTTCGCCATTAGAGGCGGTGCATATCTGGAACTTCTCGTTGGTCAACAGGATTTTCAGCAGCAATACGTTGCTAACCACGTCGTCAACAATCAGTATCTTATAGTCACTTCGGTTGATTAGGGACTCGAAAGTATCGTTCAACTCCATCTTGCTATATTGGCTTTTAGTTTAATAACGAGTACAAAAGTAGCAAATATTTGGCAAACAGCCAAATATTTGCCAGACTTTTTACTTATACTCACTCCAAGCCTTAATACCGATACCATCCATACCGACCGTGCAGAAAGCGCGGATAAAGGCCGAGGCCAGACGGGCATTGGTGATGAGCGGCACGTTGAGGTCTATCGCTGCGCGGCGTATCTTGTAGCCGTTGGTCAGCTCGTGGGTGGTCAGGTTCTTGGGGATGTTCACCACCATGTCAATCTTGTGCTGATGCAGCAGGTCGAGGGCTGTAGGCGTGGCCTCGCTTGCCGCAGCATCCACTTCGCTTGGCCACAGCACACGGGTATTCTCTACGCCGTTGTCCGTCAGGAACTTTGCAGTACCTCCCGTGGCATAAAGCTCGTAACCGTGGCTGACCAACATCCTTGCGGCATCCAGCATCTCAGCCTTCTGCTTGGCTGAACCCGTAGAGAGCAGTACGGTCTTCTTCGGTATGCGGTGCCCAACACTAAGCATAGCCTTGAGCATAGCCGTGTCCGTATTATCGCCAATGCAGCCAACCTCACCCGTAGAGGCCATATCAACGCCCAGCACAGGGTCGGCCTTCTGCAAGCGGTTGAAGGAGAACTGCGAAGCCTTGATGCCAACGTAGTCGAGGTCAAACAGGTTCTTCGATGGCTTCTCAACGGGCAGGCCTAACATCACCTTCGTAGCCAGTTCGATAAGGTTCAGCTTCAGCACCTTTGAGACAAAGGGAAACGAACGCGAGGCACGCAGATTGCACTCAATGACAAGGATGTCATTGTCGCGGGCCATATACTGAATATTGAACGGGCCATTGATGTGCAGAGCCTTGGCTATCTGGCGTGAGATACGCTTAATGCGGCGCACGGTCTCGACATACAATTTCTGCGGAGGGAACTGGATAGTTGCATCACCACTGTGTACGCCGGCAAACTCAATATGCTCAGAGATAGCATAGGCCAGTATCTCACCGTCCTTTGCCACGGCGTCCATCTCAATCTCCTTGGCGTGCTCAATGAACTTTGAGACGACCACGGGATGGTCTTCACTTACATTGGCAGCCAACTGGAGGAACCTCTCCAGCTCATCCTTATTCGAGCAGACATTCATGGCCGCACCACTAAGCACATAGCTGGGGCGAACAAGTACGGGGAACCCTACCCTGTCTACAAACTGGTCGATGTCCTCCATAGAGGTCAGCGCACTCCATTCGGGCTGATTGACCCCCAACTCGTTAAGCATCTGCGAGAACTTGGCTCGGTCTTCGGCACCGTCGATGTCACTGGCCTGTGTTCCAAGAATGCGCACACCAGCCTCATCCAGATAGACAGCCAGATTATTAGGTATCTGGCCGCCTGTCGAGACGATAACACCGTAGGGCTGCTCCATATCGATGATGTCAAGCACACGCTCAAAGGTCAGTTCGTCGAAATAGAGACGGTCGCACATATCATAGTCGGTCGACACTGTTTCCGGGTTGTAGTTGAGCATCACGCTGCGCCAACCTTCCTTGCGGATAGTGTTCAGCGCCTGCACGCCACACCAGTCGAACTCTACGCTGGAACCAATACGGTAGGCTCCAGAGCCCAATACAATGATGGAGCGGTGGTCGTGCTCATAATGTATGTCGCTATAGGTATCGTTGGCAACGCTACCCATAGAACCATAGGTAACATAAAGATAGTTGGTTTGGGCAGGATATTCGGCGGCCAGCGTGTCAATCTGCTTCACCACGGGCAGAATACCCAGCTGCTTACGACGGTTGCGCACCACCAGCAGAGCCTTGTGCATATTGCTAAACTCACGCTCCAACCCTATGGCGCGGGCAATCTGGAAGTCGGTGAAACCATACACCTTAGCCTGTCGCAGCAGGTCGGCATCCAATGTGTTGATGTTCTGCTTCTTTAATGCCTCATCTATATCAATGATATGCTTCAGCTTATAAAGGAACCACTTGTCTATCTTAGTCAGTTCATGAACCTTATCAATATCGTATTGCGGAAGGTGCATCGCCTTTGATATGACGAAAACTCGCTTGTCGGTAGGCTCACGCAAGGCAGCGTCAATGTCAGGAATCTGCAGTTCCTTGTTCTCCACAAAGCCATGCATACCCTGCCCTATCATGCGCAGTCCCTTCTGGATAGCCTCTTCAAAGTTTCGGCCAATGGCCATTACTTCGCCCACCGACTTCATAGACGAACCCAGTTCCTTGTCAACACCGTGGAACTTCGACAAGTCCCAGCGTGGTATCTTACAGACAACATAGTCGAGAGCAGGCTCAAAGAAAGCCGAAGTAGTCTTGGTGACAGAGTTCTTCAGTTCAAACAAGCCGTAGCCCATACCCAGCTTAGCAGCCACAAAGGCAAGTGGATAGCCTGTAGCCTTAGAAGCCAGTGCTGATGAGCGCGACAGACGGGCATTGACCTCGATAACGCGATAGTCTTCCGACTGTGGGTCAAAAGCATATTGCACGTTACACTCACCCACAATACCGATATGACGGATAATCTTAATAGCCAGTGCGCGCAACTTATGATACTCCGAATTGGTGAGCGTCTGCGACGGGGCTATAACGATACTCTCGCCAGTATGGATGCCCAGCGGGTCGAAGTTTTCCATGTTACAAACGGTGATGCAGTTGTCATAGCGGTCGCGCACTACCTCGTACTCAATCTCTTTCCATCCCTTCAACGACTTCTCGACCAACACTTGTGGCGAGAAAGCAAATGCCTTTTCTGCCAAGCGGTCTAGTTCTTCTTCATTATCGCAGAAGCCACTACCCAGTCCTCCTAACGCATAGGCAGCACGCAGGATGACAGGATAGCCCAAAGTACGGGCTGCCTGACGAGCCTGTTCTATGGTTTCGCAAGCCTCACTCTTGATGGTCTTCACGTCAATCTCATCGAGCTTCCGAACAAACAGTTCACGGTCTTCTGTATCAATGATGGCCTGTACAGGCGTACCCAGCACACGGACACCGTATTTCTCCAGCACACCGCTCTTATACAACTCCACACCACAATTCAGTGCCGTTTGTCCGCCAAAAGCCAGCAAAATACCATCGGGGCGTTCCTTTTGGATGACCTTCTCAACAAAATACGGCTGCACAGGCAGAAAATATATCTCATCGGCCACTCCCTCCGAGGTCTGCACGGTGGCAATATTAGGATTTATCAGCACCGTCTTGATACCTTCTTCACGCAATGCCTTCAAAGCCTGACTGCCAGAATAATCGAACTCACCGGCTTCACCTATCTTCAATGCTCCTGAACCGAGGAGCAACACTTTCTTGATATTATCGTATTTCATGCTTACAATGCTTCAATAAAACGGTCAAACATAAATTCGGTATCTACGGGCCCTGAGCAAGCCTCTGGATGGAACTGCGACGAGAACCAAGGATTGGTCTGATGACGGATGCCCTCGTTGCTGCCGTCGTTCATGTTGACAAACAACTCGCGCCAGTCACTGCCCAACGTTGAGGCATCAACAGCATAGCCGTGATTCTGCGATGTTACATAGCAGCAGGTGGTACCAACCTCACGCACAGGTTGATTATGGCTCCGATGGCCATACTTCAGTTTATAAATGTTAGCTCCAGCAGCCTTTGCCAACAACTGGTTACCCATACAAATACCACAAATGGGCTTACGGCTCTGCGACATCTGTTTCTTCAACACCTCAACAGCCTCGCCACACCTGTCAGGGTCACCAGGGCCATTAGCCAAGAACAATCCATCGAACTGGATAGCAGTATAGTCATAGTTCCAAGGTACACGAATGACCTCACAGTCTCGGTCAAGCAGACAACGGATAATGTTTGCCTTCACACCGCAGTCAACAAGCACAACTTTCTTACCTGCTCCCTCATGATAGCGGATAACCTCCTTGCAACTGACGCGCTCCACCCAGTTCACAGTTCCATAGTCTTCCTGTTCTGCAGACGGCTGCTCCGCAGCACCTTCAAACACCAGTCGTCCCATCATCACACCATGCTCGCGCAATACCTTCGTCAACTGGCGGGTATCAATACCCGTCACACCCGGTACGTGCTCGCGCTTCAGCCAGTCACCCAGACTCTCACAGGCATTCCAGTGGCTATATTGTTCGGTATAGTCGCTCACGATAATAGCCGTGGCATAAATCTTATCGCTCTCCATAAACGTAGGCAACCCGTTGGACTCCACGCTAAAGGGCGGTACGCCATAGTTACCTACCAACGGAAAGGTTAGCACCATTAACTGACCAGCATAACTGGGGTCGGTCAACGACTCGGGATAACCCATCATGGCAGTGTTGAACACCACCTCACCGGCTACATTCTGCTCGTAGCCGAAGGATTGTCCGTGAAACTGTGTCCCGTCATCCAGGACAAGTGTTACTTTCTTCATATCTGTTTAGAATTTCGTTTCCTGATTATACACCTTTTCTATATAGTTAACGAATGCCTGATTACATAGTCTGACACCACCCACCGTAGGATAGTTACCCGTGAAATACCAGTCGCCATGATGATGGGGGCATGCTGTGTGCAGTCCTTCTATCGACTGGAATACCAGTTCAATGGGCGTCGTCACATCGTCTGGACGCAACATCTGAACCATCTTCTCATTCAACTCCTGCACGGTAAAGGGCTTATAGAGCTGCTTCACATAACATTCTTCCCCACCACTCTTGCATTGACGATAGACATCTTCAATCAAGTCGTGCATACCACGTTCCTTCAACAGCTCCATACAGGCACGGAAGGCAATAAATTCCTCCAGACGCGCCATGTCAATGCCGTAATAGTCGGGATAGCGTATCTGCGGCGCACTTGACACAAGCACGATTTTCTTCGGATGCAAACGGTCCAGAATCTTGATGATACTCTCCTTAAGCGTCGTACCACGCACAATAGAATCATCAATGACCACCAGATTGTCAACCCCTTGTTCCAACACATCGTATGTAATATCATAGACGTGCGAGGCCAAATCGTTGCGCTGGTTTCCCTCCGTGATGAAGGTACGCAGCTTAATGTCCTTCCATGCCGCCTTCTCCGAGCGCACATAGTCATTCAATATGGCATTCAACTCCTCACGGGTCGGGATGCGTCCCAATGCCTCTATGCGCTCTATCTTACGGTCATTCAGATAGCGCTTAAACCCACCTAACATTCCATAGTAGGCCACCTCTGCCGTATTCGGAATAAACGAGAACACAGTATGGTCAACATCATTGTCAACAGCCTTTAGGATTGCCCCTGTCAGCAGTTCGCCTAGTTTCTTGCGTTCCTGATAAATATCGCTATCATTGCCCCGACTGAAATAGATTCGCTCAAACGAACAAGCTGAGTCGCCACGCTGAGGTATAATCTGCTCCAACGTGCTTTCGCCCCGACTGTTGACGAGCAGTGCCTGACCAGGCTGCAGCTCACAGATGTCAGCAGCATCAAGGTCGAAGGTCGTCTGCAACACAGGACGTTCCGAAGCCAGTGCCACCACTTCATCGTTCCGATAGTAAAAGGCGGGACGGATGCCCCACGGGTCGCGCATGGAAAACAACTCGCCTGAACCTGTCAGTCCACACACCACATAACCGCCATCAAAGTTAGGCATTGTGGTGCGCAACACATTGCCCATCTCCACATGGTTGTCAATATAGTTTGTGATGTCCTGTCCTGAAAGCCCCTGCTGCTTGGCATCCATGAAATTACGCTCCACCTCACGGTCCAAGCGGTGCCCCATCCACTCCAGCATAATATACGAGTCGCTGTAGATGCGAGGACACTGGCCTTGTGCTGTCAGTTTGTCGAACACTTCACCGATATTAGTCATATTGAAGTTGCCACACAGACAGAGGTTCTTTGCCCTCCAGTTATTACGGCGCAGGAAGGGATGAACATACGTCAGCCCCGACTTACCAGTAGTCGAATAGCGCAAATGCCCCATATACAGCTCACCGGCAAAGTCACGGTTCACCCGCGAGAAGATTTCAGTAATAGCATCCTTGCCTTCTGCCTTCTCTCGGAACATATACTCACACCCAGGCTTCGTACCCATCTTGACACTGGCAATACCGGCACCCTCCTGCCCACGGTTGTGCTGCTTCTCCATCATCAGATAGAGCTTGTTTAGTCCGTAGGCCCAAGTGCCATACTTCTGCTCATAATACTCCAGCGGCTTCAATAGGCGAATCATCGCCACTCCACACTCATGCTTCAGTTCTTCCATCATCAATCTTACAAAAAAGGGGGCGAACCATCATTGACGATTCGCCCAACATATCATTCAACAGTCACGCTCTTAGCCAAGTTACGCGGCTGGTCGACATTCTTACCTTTACATACTGCAACGTGGTAGGCCAACAGCTGCAGAGGGATAGTAGCCACCAACGGCTCCAGACATTCCAGCACATCTGGCAGCTCTATCGTTTCGTCAGCGATTTTCGCAATGGTGTCGTCACCTTTTGATACCAGTGCTATCACCCTACCCTGACGCGCCTTGATTTCCTGTATATTCGACAGCACCTTCTCATACATAGCATTGTGCGTGGCAATAACCACCACAGGCATATCAGAGTCAATCAGTGCAATCGGGCCATGCTTCATCTCCGCAGCAGGATAGCCCTCTGCATGGATGTACGATATTTCCTTCAACTTCAAAGCTCCTTCCAGTGCTACGGGATAAGAGAAGCCACGTCCCAAATAGAGGAAGTTATGGGCGTATGTGAAGGTACGCGCCAAGTCAGCCACCTTATCATTAGTTTTCAGTACCTCCTCAATAACCGATGGCACCCCATTCAGTCCCTTGACTATCTTCAGATACTCCTGACGGTCTATCGTTCCTTTTGCGTCTGCCAGTGCCAGTGCAAACATGGTTAGCACCGTCACCTGACCCGTAAAAGCCTTGGTCGAGGCAACACCTATCTCTGGGCCGACATGGATATAGGTACCCGTATCGGTTGCACGAGGTATTGACGAACCAATGGCATTACAGATACCATAGATGAAAGCACCCTTTTCCTTGGCCAGCTGCACGGCAGCCAGCGTGTCTGCGGTCTCACCGCTCTGCGAGATAGCTATTACCACATCGTCCTTTGTCACCACAGGATTCCGATAGCGGAACTCTGAGGCATACTCAACCTCCACGGGAATACGGCAAAGCGACTCGATAGTCTGCTTACCTATCAGTCCTGCGTGCCATGAAGTACCACAGGCCACTATCACGATGCGCTTGGCGTGTAGCAACTGGCGACGATAATCTATCAGTGCCGACAGCGTCACGTGGTTGCCCTCCACATTGATGCGGCCACGCATACAATTGGTCAGACATTCGGGCTGCTCAAAGATTTCCTTCAGCATGAAGTGGGGATAGCCACCCTTCTCTATCTGTCCGAGGTCAATATCCACCTTCTTCACAGCCAGAGCCTGTTCCTCGCCCAAGATGCTGACAACCTTCAGTTCCTCACCCAATCGAATCACGGCAATATTGCCATCCTCCAAGTACACTACCTTATCAGTGTACTCGACAATGGGACTGGCATCACTGCCCAAGAAGAACTCGTCCTCGCCGATACCCACCACCAGCGGGCTCTGCTTACGGGCAGCTACTATCTGGTTAGGCTCGCGCTTGTCGATAATGGCAATGGCATAGGCACCAATCACCTGATACAAGGCTGTCTGAACGGCCTCCAGCAACGAGAGGTTCTTCGTCACCATAATGTATTCCACCAGCTGCACCAGCACTTCGGTGTCGGTGTCTGACTGGAAGTGAATACCCTTCTCTATGAGCTTGGCCTTGATATCAGCATAGTTTTCGATAATACCATTATGGATGATGGCCAGATTATGGCTCTCCGAATAGTGGGGATGCGCATTGCGGCTCGACGGCTCACCGTGGGTTGCCCAGCGAGTATGGGCTATGCCTACACAGCCACTCACATTCTTGTCGTTGCAATACTCAACCAGATTATCAACCTTTCCCTTGGTCTTATAGACATTCAGTGCCTGGTCACCATTGAGCAGTGCCACACCTGCCGAGTCGTAACCACGATACTCCAGCCTGCGGAGTCCTTTTATCAAAATAGGGAAGGCATCCTTCTTACCTATATATCCTACTATTCCACACATACTCTTTTACCTTATCGTTCTTGTGTTCTCATTTTATCGGCTGCAAAAGTACAAAAAAATCGGCTATCTCATGCAGGGACAGCCGACTTTTTTTATTTAATAGAACTTGAAATATCTACGGGCGTTGTTATAGGAGATGTCCTCAACCATCTTGCCTAACAGCTCGCGGTCGTCAGGCAGCAATCCCTTCTCCACGTCGTTGCCCAGCATATTGCAGAGGATGCGACGGAAGTACTCGTGACGCGGATAGCTCAAGAACGAGCGCGAGTCGGTCAGCATACCCACGAAGCGGCTTAGCAAGCCCAGCACGCTAAGAGCATTCATCTGACGTTCCATGCCGTCCTTCTGGTCGTTGAACCACCAGCCCGAACCGAACTGAATCTTACCGGGCTCACCACCCTGGAAGTTGCCGAGCATCGTGGCGATGACCTCGTTGGCACAGGGGTTCAGCGTATATAATATGGTACGCGTGAGCTTGTCCTTCATGTTCAGCTTGTTCAGGAACTTCGACATGGCCTTGGCCGTGTTGAACTCACCGATAGAGTCGAAGCCTGTGTCAGGGCCCAGCTGGTTGTACATCTTGGTATTGTTGTCGCGGATGGCTCCGTAATGGAACTGCTGAGTCCAGTCGGCATCGGCATCCATCTCGGCCATTACGGTCAGGAAGCAGTTCTTATACTGGCGAATCTCCATGTTCGACAACTGCTGGCCGCGCATGGCCTTCTCGAAGATAGTCTCAATCTGCGAATCGGTGTACTCCTCATCATAGAACTCCTCGATACCGTGGTCGCTGAGCTTACAGCCATTCTCGGCAAAGAAGTCATGACGCTTCTGCAGGGCGTCTACCATGTCGGCAAACTTCACAATGTTAACACCGCTCACCTGAGCCAGCTGCTCCACATACTGGGCAAACTCGGGCTTCTCGATGTTCATGGCCTTGTCAGGACGCCATGCGGGAATCATCATAGGGTCGTCCTGTGCCTTATGCTTGGCATACTCAATGTGGTTGTGCAGGTCGTCCACGGGGTCGTCGGTAGTGCAGACGCACTCCACGTTGTAGTGCTTCATCAGACCACGGGCAGAGAACTCGGGCTGCTTCAGCTTCTCATTACACTCGTCGAATATCTCACGGGCCGTCTTGGGGCTCAGCAGCTTGTCAATGCCGAAAGCCGTCTTCAGCTCCAGATGGGTCCAGTGGTACAGCGGGTTACGCAGGGTGTAAGGCACGGTCTCGGCCCACTTCTCAAACTTCTCCCAGTCTGTGGTGTCCTTGCCTGTGCAGTATTTCTCGTCGATGCCGTTGGTACGCATGGCGCGCCACTTGTAGTGGTCGCCGCCCAGCCACAGCTCGGTGATGCTCTTGAAGCAATGGTCGTTGGCCACCATCTCAGGAATCAGGTGGCAGTGATAGTCGATAATGGGCATCTTAGCCGCATGGTTGTGAAACAGGTCCTGTGCTATCTCGTTGTCAAGCACAAAGTTCTTGTCGTTGAATTGTTTCATAATATTGTTTTGCTTTTATTTATTTGTTCAATTGGATGCAAAGATAGCGAAATTAATTCATATCGCGGCAATAATCGCCCATTTTTGAAGAAAAATTAACGTAACCGTTTGCGTGGCGGAAAATTATTCGTATCTTTGCAGTCATGCAAGCACGAGTATTGCTTATCTACACAGGCGGGACTATCGGCATGAACCGCAACCCGCGCACGGGGGCACTGGAACCTTTTGATTTCGAGCACCTGCTGTGCAACGTGCCCGAACTGGAGCAGTTTGACACGCAGATAGCCACCTACCAGTTTGACCCTCCCATTGACTCCAGCGATATGTCGCCGCAACGGTGGACTGACCTGTCGCACGTCATTGCCGACCACTACGACCAGTACGACGGCTTCGTGGTGCTGCACGGCACGGACACGATGGCCTACACCGCATCGGCTCTGTCCTATATGCTGGAGAACCTGACCAAGCCCGTCATCTTCACAGGCTCGCAACTGCCCATCGGACAGCTGCGCACCGACGGCAAGGAGAACCTCATCACCAGCATCGAGCTGGCTGCGGCCAGGGACGACGAAGGGCGCGCCCGCGTGCCGGAGGTGGGCATCTACTTCGACGGCCACCTGCTGCGGGGCAACCGCACCACGAAGCAGAGTGCCGAAGAGTTTAACGCTTTCGAGTCGTTCAACTATCCACACTTGGTCGACGCGGGGGTTAACATCGTGTTCCACAAGGAGCGCATACTGAAGCCCGACTTCGCCAAGCCGATGAAGCCGCACTTCCGACTGGACAACAACGTCATCATCTTCTCGCTGTTCCCCGGGGTGCGCGAAGACCTCATACGGCACATCATCCACACGCCCAACCTGAAGAGCATCGTCATGCGCACCTTCGGCTCGGGCAACGCCCCGCAGAACCCGTGGCTGCTGTCGGCACTGAAGGAGGGCACGCGCAACGGCAAGGTCATCGTCAACATCAGCCAGTGTATGCAGGGAGCCGTGGAGATGGGTCGCTACGACACGGGGGTACACCTGCAAGAGGCAGGCGTGGTCAGCGGCTACGACTCGACGGTGGAGAGTGCCGTCACCAAGCTGATGTTCCTGCAGTCGCACTACGACGACCCCGACATGGTGCGCCAACTCATGAACCGCAGCATACGCGGCGAAATTTCGCTATGACATTCCCTATAAAACATATTATAAACTAAACAAAAACAACGACTATGAAAGAATTGAAAGGAACAAAGACCGAGCGGAACCTGCAAGAGGCTTTCGCCGGCGAGTCAATGGCTCGCAACAAGTACAGCTACTGGGCATCGAAGGCCAAGAAGGACGGCTTCGAGCAGATTGCCGCCATCTTTGAGGAGACGGCTGCCAACGAGAAGGAGCACGCCAAGATGTGGTTCAAGTTCTTAGAGGGCGGAGCCATCAAGGACACGGCATCTAACCTTGAGGCAGCTGCCGGTGGCGAGAACTTTGAGTGGACTGATATGTATGCCCGCATGGCCCGTGAGGCTCGCGAGGAGGGCTTCATCGAGATTGCCGAGAAGTTTGAGGGCGTGGCAGCCATCGAGAAGGTACACGAGGAGCGCTACCGCAAGCTGCTGGACAACGTGCGCAACGAGCGTGTGTTCTCGAAGGACGGCGACGTCATCTGGCAGTGCTCTAACTGCGGCCACATCGTTGTGGGCAAGAAGGCACCCGACGAGTGCCCCGTGTGCAACCATGCACAGGCTTACTTCCAGATAAAGCCCGAGAATTACTAAACAGAAAGGCTCCTCAGTTGCGAGGGGCCTTTTTTACTTTCTCCAAGAAGAAGTCGACACACTGCCTGTACAGGTGGGCACGGGTGTTGCCACCGTGGATGCCGTGGTTGCGGTTGGTATAGACCAGCTGGCGGAAGTCCTTGTCGGCCTGCACCAGTGCCTCGGTGTATTCAGCCGTGTTGCGGAAATGCACGTTGTCGTCAGCCGTGCCGTGGCAGAGCAGCAGCGCACCGTGCATCTGGGCAGCCCTGCCAATGGGACTGTCGGCGTAGCCCTCGGCGTTCTCCTGCGGAGTGCGCATATAGCGTTCGGTATAGATAGTGTCGTAGTAGCGCCACGACGTGGGTGGTGCGATGGCTATGCCGGCGCAGAAGACACCGCGACCCTCGGACATGGCCATGAGCGTGTTAAACCCGCCAAACGACCAGCCCCAGATGGCTATGCGGCTTTTGTCGACATACGACTGCCGACCCAGCCACAGGGCGGCCTCCACTTGGTCGTGCGACTCGAGCTGCCCCAGCTTCAGGTAAGTACACTTCTCAAAGTCGGCGCCACGGCCACCAGTGCCTCGGTTGTCAATGCAGACGCAGATGAAACCCTGCTGGCAGAGGTACTGCTCGAGCAGTGCGCCCTGACCGGCCTGCCCTATGTTCCATGCGTTCTTCACCTGCTGGTTGCCCGGGCCGCCATACTGGTACATCACCACGGGGTATTGCTTGGCAGCGTCGAAGTCGGCAGGCTTGACGAGCCAGCCGTTCAGCGTCACGCCGTCTGCAGTGGTCAGCGTGAACAGCTCGCGCTGTCCTAAGTCGTATTCGCCCAGCCGCTGGCGCAGCGGTTCGTTGTCTGACAGCGTGGCCAGCTCGCGCCCCTTGTTGTTGCGCAGGGTGCTGACCGTCGGGGTATTGAGGTCGCTCCATGTGTCGATGAAGTATCGGTAGTCGCTGCTGAACAGGGCGGTATGCCACCCGGCCTGCTTCGTCAGGCACTCGCGACGGCCATTCTTGTGGGCCACCCACACTTGCTGCTCTGTTGCGCCCAGCTCGTGCGACGCATAGTACGTGTCGCCCGTGCGCTCGTCGTAGCCATAGACAGCACTCACCTCATAGTCGCCGTCGTCAACCTGACGCACCAGCCGACCGTCGAGGTCGTAGAGATACAGGTGCATATAGCCCGTGCGGTCGCTGGGCAGCAGGATGTGGCGGTCGGTCAGCTGGATGCCGCTCATGGCGTCCTCGCGCACATAGCGGTCAATGCGCTCCTCTATCGCCAGCTGGCAGTCGGCAGTGGCAGGGTCGGCCATGTAGATGCGCAGGCAGTCCTGATGGCGGTTCATCGTATAGACGGCCACCTTCCGACCGTTGCTGGTCATCACCACACGGGGCACGTAGTCGTCTTCTTGCAGGGGCACCGACAACTGGCGCGTCTGCCCCGTGGCTATGTCGTAGCTCCATACCGTCACCGTCGAGTTGCGCTCACCGGCTATGGGGTACTTGTAGGTATAGAAACCGGGATAGTCGGCATACTCTTTCAGCTCGGGCCTCAGGCCCTTGTACAGGGGCATGGAGAACTGGCGGACGGCACGCTCGTCGTAGCGCACCCACACCAGATGGCTGCCGTCGGCAGTGAAGACCATAGCGCGGTCGTTGCCAAACTCCTCTTCGTTCACCCAGTCGGGTATGCCGTTGATAATCTCGTTGCGCCGCCCGTCGGTGGTCACCTGTCGTTCCTCGCCGTCGGCCACGAGGAAGATGTTGTTGTCGCGCACGAATGCAATGCGCTGACCGTCGGGCGAGAAGAGTGGTGTCTGCTGTGCCCCGTTCACCGACAGGGGCGTTAGCCTGCGGTCGGCCACCGTGTAGACGTAGTAGACGGCTGTCAGCGAGTGGCGGTAGATGGGGCGCGTGTTGGTCTGCAACAGAATGCGCTTGCCGTCAGGGCTTACCGTGTAGCCCTCGAGCCGCTTGGGCGCGTCGCCCTCCACACGGTTCAGGTCGAGCAGCACACCCGTCTGGCGGCCATCCTTAAACGAGCACAGCTCTACGCTACGGCCTCCCTCACCCATACGGGCATAGGTAGTTCCGTCGGCCAGCGGTCGCACACTGCCCAGCGTCCTTGCGGCAAAGCGTCCATTCGTCACGTCGCGCAACTCCAGCTTCTTCGCAGCCCAGCCCCCTGCCGTCAGCATCAGGCCAAGGCCTACTATCATCAGTCTCTTCATCATCTGTTTGCAATCTACTTCTGTACGGACTACAAAGATACAAAAAAATAAGCGCAAATGCAAGCTTTTCGGCATATTTTTGCGCAATAATTTCGCAGGGTGCCCACGGTCTACCCCCTCTAAAGCACTCACCCCCCTCTTATATCTGTCCCCCTATATATAGGGGGGACATA